>JAZRIL010000012.1:0-49371 GCA_045645285.1 Elusimicrobiaceae bacterium
GCCGCTAATATGCCAATGATGAGTACAACGACTAAAAGTTCAATGAGGGTAAAGCCGTTGTTGTTATTAAACAAGGATGTCATCCCCGAGCGTTTCTGTCGGGGATCTTCCACCTTCCTATTAAAACAAGGTTGTTTTGCCTCTTTTACTAACGACTCAGAAAGAGGAAGATTCCCGACAACATTCCTCGGGAATGACACTTTATTTTCACTTAAACTACCTTTAAAACCATTTTTCTTTACCATATATATCCCCCCTCCTGTGTGGGGTATATGCTCATACTAGCAAAAAAAAAAACAAAGTCAAGTATTATTTGCGCCTTTTTAAAAAACAATCCAAAATCAATATTATCTAGCGTCGGGAAATATGCTAAAATATCTATGTCTATTTATTTCATTTATTAGGAGGAAGAACTTATGGAAGCAACAGCCCAAAGCAGCGGCACTTTTTTTTGGCTGCTACTGATGGCGGTCATGTTTATCGTGTTGATTTTTATGCCGGCGCGTTCGCAAAAAAAGCGCGAGCAGGAACTGATGGCTAAAGTCAATGCACTGCAAAAAGGCGACGGCGTAATTTTATCCGGCGGGATCGTCGGCACCGTAGCCGGATTCAAAGACAATCTGTTAGAAATTAAACTGGCGGAAAACGTGAAGATTCATGTACTTAAAACCGCCATTGTAGGACTTGTAAAAGATTTACAGGCCGCAACTAACGAAGGAGGAGCGAAGTAAATGTCTAATAAGTTAGCCGTAAAATGGGGAATAATTATCGCCATTTTACTCGGGTCGTTGTACTTAATTTACCCCAATTACAAATGGTATTCTAAACCGCTTTCCGAGCGCGAAAAATTAGATACCTTGGGTGAACGCCCCAAACGCATGCTCAATTTGGGCTTGGATTTGCGCGGCGGTTCCAGTTTATTATTGGAATTGGAAGTCGCCAAATTAAGCGGCAAAGAACCGCTTAACGAAGCCATGGCACGCGCCATTGAAATCATCCGCAACCGCATTGACCAATACGGCGTGGCGGAAACCTCTATCACCAAACAAGGTGATAAATGGATTATGGTGCAACTGCCCGGCGTATCCAACCCGCAACGGGCCGAAGAACTTATCGGTAAAACGGCCATGTTGGAATTCCGCATCGTAAAAAACGATACAACCGAAGCCCAAAAGGCCTTTGAAAAATTGGAAACGACGGAAAAACCGTTTGACGAAAACGGCAACTTAATTCCGGAAATTGCCAAACTCGTTCCGGCCGGTTCACAAATTCTGCGCAATAAAGACGGCGGATACAGTTTAGTAACCGATACCGCCACCGTTACCGGGGCCGACCTGGAAAACGCCCGCGTAGTGATGATGAGCGACAACGGCTACCCGGCTGTTTCATTTACGTTTAACGCCGAAGGCGCCAAAAAATTCGGGCAACTTACCGGGGCCAACTTAAACCGCCAACTGGCTATCGTGTTAGACAACACCATCCAATCGGCTCCCGTAGTGCAATCGCGCATCACCAAAGAAGGCCAAATTACCGGTTCTTTCACGCCGGAAGAAGCCCGCGCGCTCGCTATCGTCTTAAAAGCAGGCGCCCTGCCGGCTCCGGTCAAAGTGATTGAAAAGAAAACCATCGGGCCGACCTTGGGTGAAGACTCCATTAAATCGGGCTTGTCCGCTTCTGCCTTGGCGTTAGTACTCATCTTGTTATTTATGATGATTTACTACAAAGCCGCCGGATTTATCGCCGATATCGCCCTGTTGTTAAACTTTGTATTAACCGTGGCGATTATGAGTTACTTTTCCGCTACGCTGACGTTGCCCGGTATCGCGGGTATGATTTTGTCCTTGGCGATGGCTATTGACGCCAACGTACTTATCATTGAACGTATGCGCGAAGAAAAACGTGCCGGCAGACCCGTCTACGAAATCATCAACTTGGGCTACGATAAAGCATGGTCCGCCATTTTTGACTCCAACATCACCACTATTATCGTCGGTGCATGTTTGTTGCAATTTGGCACCGGCCCGGTAAAAGGTTTTGCTGTAACGCTTATTATCGGGTTACTGGTCAGTTTGTTCACCGCCGTGTTCGTCACACGTGCGATTTACGAACTCATTTTGACTTCTAACACAAAGGAGATCAGTCTATGATAAATCTATTTCCCAAAACGCATATTGATTTCCTCAAATACCGCAAAGTGTACTTTTCACTCTTTGCCGCGGTCATCGTGGCGGGTGTGATTTGTTTCTTCACGAAAGGGTTTAATATGGGGATTGATTTTACCGGCGGTACTATGGTACAAGTGCAATTCAACGCGCCGGTGGAAATGAGCCAGGTGCGCGAGGCCTTATCCGCCACCGGGGCCAATTCCGAACTCCAATCGTACGGCGACAACGCATTTTCCATTAGCGAAAAAAGCACCGAACAGGAAGTCGGCGTCGTGCAAGCGCGTATTGAAAAAGCGTTGGACACCTTAAACGTACCCTATACCGTACAGCAAACCAACTCCGTTGGGCCTGCCGTCGGAGAAAGCATGACCGAACGCGCCTTGTGGGCGATTTTGCTCTCGCTGGTGTTCATTATTATTTACGTAGCGTTTCGCTTTAGCAACATTTTGTGGGGCATCTCGGGCGTAGTGGCCTTGTTCCACGATCTGTGGGTCATGGCCTTGGCGTTCTCTATTACGGGGCGGGAAATTGACCTTGTGGTGGTGGCGGCATTTTTGACGGTAGCCGGGTTTTCCATCAACGACACAATCGTCATTTTTGACCGCATGCGCGAAAACATCCGCTTGCACCCCAAAATGGACGCGGCGGAACTCATCAACACGTCTATCAACGAAACGCTCTCGCGTACCGTCATCACCACGGTTACGGTGTTGTTTGCCCTGTTCGTCTTATATTTCTTAGGCGGCGAGGTCATCAACTCCTTCGCGTTTGCGATGCTCATTGGTTGTATCTCGGGCGTGTACAGCACGATTGCGCTGACCACTCCGTTGGTATACACCTGGACGCACGGCCGCTTGGTTGCCGACGATAACAACCGCCCGGCTACGCAGCACAATGTGGAATCGTTTGTCAACGAACAAAATCACAAAAACCACAAACGCAACCGCAAAAACAGAAGATAGTTTATCCCGGAGCCCCCGACCACGGGGGCTCCGCTGACTGTTTACTTAAATGTCTTCCGGGGCATTTACGCAAGAAGTTAGCATATGCGAAAAATTAAACGTTTTAAAATTACCCCCCGCCAAAAAGAAATTCTGCGCCGCTTGTTGCGCGGCGGCGGACTTTTGCGCCAGGCGGGATTTACCACCGAACTGGAAGTCACCAAATATATTTTGGAAGGATTTGCTACGTTAAATCCCGGCGTGGTATACGAGTTTAACCAAGATGCGCATTGGGAGTTAGATAACGATAACGCCGTGCATAAAGAAATGTTCAGCGCGTGTGCCGTTACGCTCGGCCCGGCCTTGCAAGAATGGGTAGAAAAAGCCAAAGCCAACAGCCCGGCGCGCGAAATCGTGGCGGGGACGGTAGCGTTAGAATTTTTAAAAAGCGCGGTACAATTTGTGGCTGATTTAATCCGCGAACAAGCCGAAAAAGAAGAATATGAATCATTAGACCCTCAATTTATTTATTTACCCCCCTTCGGTACGGCCGCCGCTCCGAAGTTACTGCGCGAGGCCGTGCGCTTGGAAAAAACATTGGCTGAAAAAACGTTGCCGCTCATTTTAGAAAAATTAAATGCCGAAAAAGTAGAAATTTCCTTGCAAGAAAACGCACTTATTCCGTTTTACACGACGGTCTTTTTAGTGCCGTGGCAAAAAGCCCGTAAAAAAGGGAAAAAATAATATGGCCAAAAAACCTACCCAATATAACGACTGGAAACACGCTATCGTATCGTCTTTTGCCTATTGTTATTCCGTATTTTTGGGTTGGACGACACGCGTATATTGGTTCAAAACACCGGAGGCCGAACAACTGGAAAAAGACGGCGCCGTCGTCATTTACGCCATTTGGCACAACCAACAACTTTTCTTATTGTATCCTTACCGCAAGCGCAAAGTAGCCGCGCTCATCAGCCAATCCAGCGACGGCGAATATATCGCGCGGTGCTTGCCGAAATTTGGTATGCTGGCCGTACGCGGCTCCAGTACGCGCGGCGGCACGCGGGCGCTCATTAAATTATTACAAGCCGCGCGCGACGGATATTGCCCCATGCTTACGCCCGACGGCCCGCGCGGACCGATTTATAAAGTACAACCGGGCATTTTGTTCCTAGCCAAAAAAACCGGGCTTCCGATTATTCCCGTCGGCTCGGCCTTGAGTAATAAATTCAAAGTGCACTCGTGGGACCGCATGCGCGTTCCGCTTCCGTTTGGCAAAACAGCCCTTTGCTACGGCGAAACGATCCGCGTAAAAGACGACGCGGATATGCCCCGCGCCGCCCAAGAATTAGAAAAGCAATTAAATCTGATGACCGACAAAGCCGAAATGTTCATCAACAAGAAACATTTTGACCTCACCGAAATTGAGAAGTAAAAACCCGTTTAATTGTATGGATAGATATTTGCGTGCGGGTGGCCGATCGGTGCAGAAGCATTATATCCGTTTCCGGTCCCGATAAATGACCTCTGCCCGTACAATTAAAAGGGCCACGGCCTGACGAACGTCCCAGCCAAGGGTCCGCGTATCCTGCCCCGGCGAGTAGAGCCCTCTAGCGTTTGAGCACCCATACATCGTAGGGAGCGATTTGAGCCGATTTCGGACCGCCGTAAAGCACCTTATATTTTTTACTAAGCAATTCTTCCGGCACGGTTACGGCCTTATCAGAACGGTTGATTAAAATACTGTACAATTTCTTTTTATAAACCCGGGTTTGCATCACAAGCGGCGCGGCTACTTCTATCGGGTTTTCCACCACGCGCCCTCCCTCCAGCACCGGGCGTAAGCGGGCCAGTTCTTTTGTAACGGCCTGCACCCGTTCCCACCACTCGGGTTGGGCTTGCGGCAAGGGTTTATTTTCAGTAGTAAAAACAAAATAGAAAAGTCCGTCCGCCCCATTCACAATTCCGTCGTACGACATAAACCGGATTTCTTCCCGGGTGGGGAAACGGCCAATACGGTCATTATCCGGCCGATACTGCTTATATTCTTTCCAGTTGAAAATTTGCACCACCCCCCACAGCGGCCGTTCGCCCACCCCCATGCGCTGTTGGCCTTCTTTGGCCCAGCGAACATTGTCGCCAAACGAGGTCAGCGCCAAATGCGGCACGGGATACCAATCCACCATTAAATTATCGGGCAAATCGTAAAACGGAACTTTGGTTTTTCCCTGGCTGATAACGAGTGCATTGTCGTGTGCGGCAAAGGCGCGACGGGCTTTTTCGCGCGCGGTTATTACGCGCTCACGGCTCCAACGGGCCACGTCGGGCTCGTCCACCACATACCAAGCAAGTACCGGCCACGTAGCGGCTTCTTGCTCGTAAGCAGAGCCGATAATTTGGTTGGGATAAAATACTACCTGCATATGGTATTTTTTAGCCGCGCGGGCCAGCGGAGCCAATTTTTCCGGCGTGCGGGTATAACTTTGCACACACGTTAATCCGGATTTTTTTAACAATTTCAAATCATCCGGATTATTTACGCCGTACATACACAGCGGAAAAGAACCGGCGGCCGCCGCACCGACTGCAACCGCCCATACCAACCCTATACATATAAGTTTTCTCATGAATTTATTTTAGCGTCTTTGATGAACATGCGCAAGCCGGTTTTGATTAAAATATCAATATCCAGTGCTAAAGAACGGTTTTTGATGTACCATACGTCGTAGGAAAAACGGGTAAACGCCGCGTCAAAGGCATGCGGGTCCAAATGGGCAGAGTCATCGTCTCTGAAATTAAAATACGTAGGCGGCGCCTTGAAATTTAATTGAGCCCAACCGGTAATGCCGGGTTTTACAATCGTGCGCAAGGCATGATTGGGAACGTGCCGGCGCAAAAATTCGTGTTCGTTCCCCCAAATCGGACGCGGCCCCACAAATGAAATTTCCCCCCGCAACACATTGATAAGTTGCGGCACTTCATCTAATCTAAACCGACGTAAAATTCTACCGCAACGGGTGATGTCCTTTTCCGTACCGCCCGGTTTAATCGTACGAAATTTGTACACATAAATTGATTTTTCCAAATAGCCGATCCGCTTTTGGATAAACAAAGGCGGGTAACCGTCCACTACCCGAATGACCAACCAAATCAGTAAGCCAAGCGGCAAAAGTAACGGCAACAACACGCAAGCCAAGGTAACGTCAAAAATACGCTTTAGGGTATTGTAGATGGCATTTTCACGTCGGTTAGCAATACCGCGTAGTAGCCAAATACTGTCTTCAATACTCTCGCGCGACACCCGCCGCAAGACCCGTTCATACGTATTAAAATCCGTATCCACACACGCGCCTTTGGCAATAAAATCTTTTGCAATAATTTCCCACGCATCCGGATGCGCGCGAAACAATTTACTACCAATAACCACCAAATCCACATTATGCAACGAATACTGCTTACCGCAAACGGGGGCTTCCTCGTACTCGCGCACACGCAACCCGCGGGAAGATTTTATTTCCCGGATGAGTTCGGTTAAGGTAGGACTTTGCCCAAAACAGAGTACATTAGTTTTGGCAAAATCCAATTTGAAGTAATTGCGCCGAAACAAATAAATATAGGAAAAATAGAGAAACAGAATAATGATTAAAATGCGCCGCGGCGTCGGCACGTGTAACGGCAGCGCAGAAACGAAGTAAATTACGCTGGCCGAACCGATAAGCGTAATAAAAAAGGCCACCGCCAGGCGTTTATACGCAATAACGCGTTTACGCAACAATTTTACGTCGTAAAACGAAAACAACCACAATACAAAACTAACAAACAAAAACAGCGGAATAAACGCAACAAGTTGGTGCCGGAAACTTTGCCAGGTCAGTCCCCCGTGCCGAACGTAAAGCGTTAGCCCCGTGAGGGCGAAAAAAACCAGGGTGTCTAACGCAAAAAAGATTTTCCCGTTCATACGTTTGGATGGCTTGGACGTTGCGCCCACATTTCCTGAAGTCCGGCCTCCAACGATACTTGCGGCCGAAACCCTAACGCCCGGATTTTGGTAATATCCGCCGAGGATTCGTGCACATCCCCCGGGCGTTTGGGCCGGGAAATACGTTCCAAACGGCGGCCGGATATTTTTTCTATTTTATCCGCCAAGGCAAGCAGCGTATAAGTTTGGCCGGAAGCCACATTGTAAATTTCGCCCGGCACGCCGCGCGTTACCGCCAGCAAATTGGCTTGCACTACGTCGTGCACGCTCACAAAATCGCGGCTTTGCAATCCGTCCCAGTCTATCCCAAGCGGTTTATTTTCCACCGCCAATTGCATAAACTTGGCAATCACCGCCGCATAGGCCGAATCGGGATTTTGACGCGGACCAAATACATTAAAATAACGCAAAATAACGGTTTCCAATCCCCGGTCTTTTGTATAGGACTGGCAAAGTTCGGTGGCTGCTTGTTTGGTTTGGGCATAGGGCGATTGGCAATCGGGCCGGGCCGTTTCTTTATAGGGATACCCCGGCTGGGTACCGTACACCGCCGCCGACGACGCAAACACCACCCGCCGGACGCCGTTTTGCAACGCGGCTTCCAACACGTTTTGCGTACCACTCACATTGATACGGGCCGTTTCTTCCGGTTTCTCCACCGACTCCGCCACCGATACGAGCGCCGCATGGTGCAATACGTAATCTACTCCCACACACGCCTTTTGAACATCCGCGGGGCGACAAATATCCCCCGCGATAAAGCGGATTTTATCTTGCAACGGCACTAAATTTTGCAATTTTCCACCGGATAGGTTATCCAGTACGGTTACGCGGTGCCCCCGAGTCACTAGGAAATGAACCAAATGCGAGCCGATAAACCCGGCTCCGCCTGTAACGAGAAAATGAGAAGGAAGCAAATTAACTTGCATAATTTATTAAATTATACCTTATTTACGCGGAATCTGTACTAAAAAACTAACCCAAAAAAGCACTTGACGTTTGGATATTGTATAATATATAGGTACTTGAAAAAGTAATTTACGTATCCCCAAGGAGATTGTACATGAAGAAAATCGTTGCCGTAGTACTGGCGACTTTTGCCGTAACAGTTATTACGGGGGCAAGCCAAGCCCAAACCAATTCGTCCCGGACGAATAGAACTCAAAGCGCCGTTAAGACGACTCGGACGCAAGCCCAACAGGCGAAAAAGAACGTCAAAACTACGGCTAAATCCGGCACGAAAACAACCCAAACCGCTGTTAAAAATACCGCCAAATCCGGTACAAAAACCGCTACCAAAACAGCCACCCAACCGGTAGCCAATACCGCGGCAAAAACCGTTTCTCCGGCCACCAAAACGACGGTAACCAAATCTGCTGCGCCGGCCTCCACTACCCGGACGGCCCCACAAGCGCAAACAGCCGCCACTCAAAGCACGCAAGCCGCTGCGTCTACAGTAGCAAGTGCAACGGCGTCTTCGTCCGCAGATTCGTTTGCGACGGCAGATACGAATGCCTTTTCCGCGTTTGAATCCTCTTTCGTGGCTCCCGAAGCCATCGCGGATGTGACAACTGTCAACGAACAAGCCACGCAAGATGTACAGGAAGAAGAAGTACTCAGTGCGTCGGCTCCGCGCTAAGGATAAGGAGAAAGAAAAAAATGAAAAAACTATTTATTGTAGCCCTGGCTTTTGCCGTTTGTGCGCCGCTTTTTGCCGCCCAACCGGTAAAATTCTTGGTAACTGAAGATATTACCTACGACGACAACATTTACCTCAAAGATAATACCTACGGCAAAACGCACCCCAATTACGGCGAGAAAAAAGATTCGTTTATCAATACGACTCGCGTAGGAGCCAACTATAAGGCCAAACTGCCCGGCACGGACCTCAATCTGACCGCCGGTGCGATGGTTGGTTACAACGCCTATACGGAAAAACCCGGCACCAATAACTTTTGGGATGCAAACGGAGTGGTGGATGTATCTAACGAACAACTTAAAGTAGGCGACCGCTTGCTCTATACGTCCGACCCGGCCAACAACGAACTGACCGACCGTGCCAAACGTCTGAACAATACGGCTTATGCTTCGTATAAAACGACCAATAAAAAATTGTTTAGCGTGGGCGTATCCGTAGAAGATATTTTTGACCGCTACTTTGAAAGCAAAATGGATTACTTAAACCGCAACCGTTTTAATGCCGATGCGCAAGTGTTCTACAATTTCAACACCAAAACCAACGTGTTTGCGGAGTATATGTTCTCGGACATTGTGTACCAAGATAACCACGCCAGTAATTCTACCGGCCACCGGCTCGGATTAGGCGTCAACGGCCAACTCGCTCCGAAAGTAACCGGTACGGCTAAATTAACTTATGATATGCGTGATTATTCGCACAATTGGAACGATGCTTCCAACCACCCGGACTTGTTGGGATATTACGCCGCCTTAACGTACAAACCGTCCTCGCGCGATACGTTGCGCCTGTCCGGCGAACGCCGTATGGAAGAAACCCGTTACGGCAATAACCGCTATTTTACCGACACGTCTATCGCGTTGTCCGGTGTGCATAAATTTAACTCCAAATGGACCGGCACCTTGACCTTGGGTTGGGAAGACATGGCTTACAGCCGTGCCACCGCCGGCAACAAACGTAATGACAAACTCTACACCGTGCGCCCGCAAGTAGATTATATGTTCAAAGAATGGTTAATGGGTAGCGTGTGGTACCAGTACCGCACCCGTGAATCCAACAACCAATGGGCCGACTACGACAACAACAAAGTAGGTATCACGGTCAAAGCGTTATTCTAAAGATAAATGAATTGACAAAAACCCCCTCCTGACGAGGGGGTTTTTTGTTGGGTATATCTTTTAATCACTTATTTTATAGACGGCATACGGATCGTTTTGAATCTGCTCGGAACCGATAGATTTACATAACCACTCATATTTATTTTTATAAACTGTATTGGATTTATGTGTATTACAGACGAAACCCATTTCCACATTGTATTGAATTGAATACATCTTGTTATTTTCTTTATCTACCCGGTGGGCAGCCACATTGCCCGTAGCGGTTATCTTATACACGACTGCACGAGAAGAAGAAGGCACCTCCACGGACAAATCCTCCATGCTGCTCGGAGGATTGCCGTTTGCCAGCACGTACACCTCCCGTGCCGTGCGTAATGTTTTTACATTGGCCAACATTTCCGCCGCCCGGCTTTTCTCCACCGCTTTTTGGTATTGCGGCAACGCCACCGCAGCGAGTATGCCGATAATGAGTACGACGACGAGAAGTTCAATGAGCGTAAATCCTGTTGCATCTAAACTGCCTTTAAAAATATTTTTCTTTGCCATATACATCCCCCCTCCTGTGTGGGGCATAGGAAAATACTAGCAAAAAAAAAAACGATGTCAACCCTTTTTGTGCCTTTTTAGAAAACAATGCAAAAGCACAGGAAAACGAAGTCCCGGCAAACTCAAGTTTGCACGTGTAATAGTCAGAGGTTCAAGGCCTCACGCCTGCCCCCGGCAAGGGGGTTGACAAATCAAAAAAAAAAACGATAATAGAGTAGCAGTAAAAAATAACAAAGGAGCAATAATATGAAAAACACTTACACACAAGTTCCGACCTCTATTATTCCCCGAGAGTCGGTGTCGGGGATCCGCCGTTATAATAAAAAGCAGACCCCCGACAAAAACTTTCGGGGGAAAAATCAAGCATTTACGCTAATAGAATTATTAGTAGTCGTTTTGATTATCGGCATATTGGCGGCGGTGGCCCTGCCGCAATACCAAAAAGCGGTGGAAAAATCAAAAGCCACGCAAGCACTTACACTGATAAATAGCGTATTTAATGCCGCCGAAAATTATTATTTGGCCAACAGTACTTTCCCCACACGGCTGGATGAATTATCCGTGGAAATCCCGTGGACAGGAACGACATCTTGGATAGGGGTAGGTGGCTCCAACGTACATGTTTCCAACGAAAATTGGGATTTAGTGTTGTTTGATAATTCCGAACACAGCATTACAGGTGTATGCGTAGGACGGTTGCAAGGGAACTACAGAGGGGCCGGATTTTGCAAACTGATAAGTTCCACATATGACGTGTTAAAACCGCGGCAATTATATTGCGTGGAGCGCTCCGTAGATAGAGGAATTAAATTTGCCGGACATACCGGCGATTATTGCGAAAAATTATTTAAAGCAACCTATCAAATGAATGACGGTTTTCGGTTTTTCCAAATGCCGTAATGCGGTTTTTCGGGATAATTGAAAGATTCGTGTGATAAAAAGCCCCGCCCGTCTTACGACGGGCTGTGCTTTTCACTTCGGTACTAAATTATTTCTTTTTGGCTACTTTCTTCGCCGGTTTTTTAGCAACTTTTTTGGTTACTTTTTTCGCCGGTTTTTTGGCTACTTTCTTGGCTGTTTTTTTAACAGCGGCTTTTTTTACAGTTACTTTTTTGCAAGCCTTTTTGCAAGTTTTTTTGCAGGCTTTTTTAGCCGGTTTTTTAGCGGCTACTTTTTTTACTACTTTTTTCACGGTTTTTTTAACGGCCATATTAGTCTCCTAAGACAATTAGTTTTAACCTCATAAAAATGATAGCACAAATGTAAAAAAAATGCAACTCTTTTTCCGTCTTAAATTATTTTCTTATAAAAAAACAAATTTATTTTTACCGTCTTAAATTATTTTTTTCTTCATTTCTCGTCGGAGATTTACGCATCCGCTGCATCAATTCCCACATGCCTTCCCGGCCGCAAAGTGCTGTAAAAATAAATTTGTGTTGCGTATTTTTTTGCACCAACATGATGGCTATGGCAAAAAAACAGGCCTGCAAAAAATATATTTTTTGTGCGTGAAGCCCACACCAAAACGCACTGATAATCGCATAGAAAATAAGTCCGATATACACCCAATTACACACATACAAAAATTGTAACGTACGCGTTAAACTTTGCACACGAAACAACCGCAAACTAAGGGGCAAAAGTGCGTTTTTCCCGAGAGAAAACACCCCGCCCAACACACACGCCTGCACCCAATGGCCCGTCAGCGCGTGCCCGGCTCCGGGTGCAATTAAACTAAATAACACCGCCACAACTGCCGTCATTTTTCCCCCCACATATTTCGTAACAATAGTGCGGTTTTTACTTTAGAAATTCGTGCACGCGCCAGTCCGCTATGTTGCGTAAGTTTTGCACCCAGTTCTTCAAATTTTTTCCGCAAACCGGACTTATACTCCAGTTCAACTTCCTTAAAAAATACCCGACGGCCACACACTAAAATTTCACAGGTATCCAATGCCAGTTCCGCCTGCGTATTATGCCAAGAAATTCGGTATGTTTGCCGGTAATTTTTAAGCGTAAAAAGCGGAAATAAATTTTGCAAATTAAGGCCTTTCCAATTTTTTCTGCGATGTAAAAATTCCAACGCCTGGGCTGTGTTTTTCACTCCGGGAAGTGAGCATGTTTCTTCGCGCCGGACAGCCCTGCCGCGCACGATTTCCGTGCGGGTTTTGAACGTGGCCTCCCAACGTTGGTTGATGCACCGCACCCGAAAAGCAATTTTTTTCTTCTCAAAATTTCGCTCGGGCGTGTCTACATATTCATCGCAAATGCGCCACCATTGTGGCGAAGAAACGTGCGCACCGATCTGCTTAAGCGAGTTACGTATCTTAAAAAAATCTCGCGGAGAATTGGCTTCCCATTTAAATTCAATCTCTGTACTCATAAATTTAGTTTACCAAAAAAGTATAATAATAATTAAGGAGAAACTATGAAAAAATTACGCCAACCAACTTCGTTAAACTGTTTTGCTTGCGGAAAAAACAATCCTTTCGGCTTGCACTTGGAATGGTTCAATGACGACGAGAACCAACAAGTAGAAACCACCTTTACGCTGGGAGATAATTATTGCTCGTATCCGGGCACGGTACACGGCGGGATTATCGCCACGATTTTAGATGAAACTTCCGGGCGCGCGGTACTACTTAATAATAATTTCAACAATTTAATGGTCACACTCAAAATGGAAGTGACATATAAACATAATACACCCACAAACACGCCGCTGCGTGCGGTCGGGCGGTTGATTAAAGGCGGCACTTCCCGCGCACAAGTAGAGGGTGAAATTATTCTGCCGGATGGCACCGTATCGGCCAAATGTGTGAGTTTACTTTATAAATTACCGGATGCCGTACGCGCCAAATGGGGACCGGAAGCCGATGAATGGGCACGCACCACACCACAACTTGAAACTGCGTGCGCCTGTGAACATCACGACGAAAAAAACAAAAAATAATTCTCTCCATAGACACAAACAGTTGTGTGAAATGGAACAAATTTGATATAATGAGGTATTGCTTTACGGATCGGTAGCTTAGTTGGTAGAGCGCCTGCTTTACACGCAGGAGGTCAGGGGTTCGAGTCTCTTCCGGTCCAAATTTGAAACCCACCCTCACGGTGGGTTTTCAATTTAAGTGGGATACATTTTATTAAGCAACATATCATCCACGCCAAACAACAAATTCAAAAATAATAGGAGGAAACCGAAAATGGAACCTATTAAAGAAATAGCCGGTGCAATTTTTTCAATATTTAATGCCATGTCACCTTATTTATTATTAGGGTTCTTTTTTGCCGGCGTTCTACATGTTTTTGTGCCACAACATTTGTTCTCCAAGTATTTATCCAAGGATAACTGGCTGTCCGTTTTTTACGCCACTCTGTTTGGTATTCCGCTCCCCTTGTGTTCATGCGGTGTGATACCCACGGCCATGGCACTGTATAAAGAAGGGGCCTCCAAAGGGGCTACCGTCGCATTTTTGGTAGCCACCCCACAAACGGGGGTGGACTCCATGATTGCCACGTATTCCTTGATGGGGCTGCCATTTGCGGTGATTCGTCCGCTGGCCGCGTTGTTTACTTCCTTGTTTGCCGGCTTAGTAACCAATGCGTTTACCTTCCAAAAAGGGTCCTCCGTATCCATTGAACAAACAAACAATCCGCCGAAGGAGGTCTTGTCTTTTACGCAAAAACTAAAACGGGTTTTTCAGTACGGTTATATAGAAATGATGGAAGATATCGGTAAAATGCTTCTATTTGGTTTAGTAGTGGCGGGACTGATTGCTTATTTTGTGCCGGATAATTTTTTCACGATATTTGGTAATAACACCTTACTGACCATGCTTCTGGTACTCTTGGTGGCCATTCCGATGTATGTTTGTGCGACGGGCTCTATCCCCATAGCCATTGCCCTAATGATGAAAGGCATGAGCCCGGGAACGGCACTTGTACTCCTCATGGCAGGGCCGGCGGCCAATGTGGCTTCCATGCTTGTTATCGGCAAAGTGTTGGGCCGAAAAACGTTTGCACTCTATTTAATTACGCTTGTGATAGGGGCCATTGGTTGCGGACTCATTATAGACAATTTCTTACCCCCCAGTTGGTTTGATGTCTCCGGCTTGGCGATGAATGCCCACCATAACGGACATTTCTATTATTTTAAAGTAATGTGTTCGGTTGTCTTGCTGATTTTGTTTGTAAATACCATATTACTTAAAAAAGATAAAGAAAACGGGAAAATGACGGAAACGATAAACGAAAACGAAACTTGCTCTTTTAAAATTGGCGGCATGCGGTGCAATCATTGTACAAGCACGGTGACAAAAGCCCTCCTTCATCTCAAATCCGTAAAAGAAGTAAGCATAGATTTAAGTTCCGGCCTTGCCCAAGTAAAAGGTAATCCTACGGATGAAGAAGTCAAAAACGCGGTAGAAGCCCTTGGCTTTGAATTTAAGGGCAGAGTTTAACTTCGCAGTACGTTTACCGGTTTAGCGGAGAATCGTAAAACACATTTTTTCCGTCATTGCCGACACCAGACGATTGCATACAACTATTTGGTAAAATACGGATATGAAAAAAATATTTATTTGGTTATTGTTTATAGTCGCAGTTGGGCTGGGAATAAATTATCACATGGCTTTAGTGCACGCGCGCGCGGAAAACTTGATTGCCGGGGCCTATTACGGTGATCTGGACCGTGTAAAAGAGGCGTTGGAAGACGGTGCTGACATCCGCTTTACACTTTATTTTTCCGATGATGAGCGTGAGTATTCCCACGTAGAATTTAATGCCTTGCATGCCGCCGCCTCCGGCGGAAACGAAGATGTTATCAATTATCTACTGGAACAACACCTAGACATCAATACCCAAACGCCCGACGGTTGGACCCCGCTTTTTATCGCCGCGCGGGATGGACACGCCGAAGCCGCTAAACTGCTTGTTTTTCGGGGGGCTGACATAAATTTGCCAACAAACCTGGGGGCCAGTGCTTTACTGATGGCAGTCACACAACCCTATCCTACCGAAAAAGAACGTTTGGACTTAATTACATATTTGTTAGAAAATGAGGCCGACCCCAATTTAAATGCAAATAATTTATGGCCCCCGCTTTATTATGCGGCAGTTACCCAACGCTTGCCGGTGGTACAATTGTTAATAGAACATAACGCCCACGTAACTCCCACTTTATATCAAGCCGTCGCTACTTATTTACAAAAACATCCCGCCCAAACAAATCACAAAATGATAGATTTACTCAAAAAAGCGATGATAAATAAATGAAATCCCCCGGGGAACCCCGGGGGAATAAATCTTAACAATGCTGGATTTTTCCGTCGCTTGTTTACGGATCTATTGTCGCCTCTGCATCAGTGGTGGTAGGCATTGCCTCGGCCGCGTCTAACGAGTTTAACAAAGACGGGGGCACCCGCCCTTTAAGCAAATACTGGTTCCCCACGTACGTACCCCGGGCAGAAATGCTGCCGCCGTTATAGTCGTAAGGAGTAGTATATACGTTGCTCCACTGCATAGGCATACTGGTAGCAGAGGCCGTAATTTGCCCGTTACTTCCGGCCGTACCCAGATACAATCTGTCTGCCTTGGCTCCTTGCACGGTCATTGTAGCAGACGGCTCAATCATTTGCATCGTACCTTCTACCCGCATTTGGGCACTAGACGCGTTTTGCAAATTTACCGTATCGGCCATAATGGCTTTGGCATCCAACAATCCCTCGTTGTTTAATAAAAGACCGCCGGCGGCTTGATACACAGTTATGTTCCCGGTTATTCCCGTACCGGCGACCAAATTGACGGCCCCCAGTTGGGAACCAGTTTGCCCTTGCAAGGTAATTGTACCGGTGGAAGAACGGGTATTGCAGAAGTTAACCACCGGAACCCCCGTGCTGGCATCTTTACGCACGGGACCGGCCGAACTGGCCGTTTCCAAACTGGAGAACGAACCAATCGGGGAAGTTAACACCGTCACAAAATCCATTTCCACGCCAAAACACCACCCTGCACACAACACACCACACACAACCCCTATAAATTTTTTAATCATAATCCTCTCCTACCGCCGCACAGACGGCCTTTTACTCCTTATATAAGTGTAACATACGTTTTTGGAAAATTCAATACTTTTCTCACTCAGCAAGACGCGTGGGCAATCAGCGCATATCCCTCCACGCCACCGTCATTATTGCGGCAAGCAAACACTTCCCACGTCATTTCTTGATAAATTCCGCTAGCCAGCCGCACCTCTAATTTTACCTCACTTGCACTTGAGGCCGACGTGTGACGCAACGCATCCAAGAGCGTACGTTTGGCAATTTCCTCGTGACGAATCAGCCGCCCAAATAATTCCTGGCCGACTAAATCCTCCCGGGGAATATTCGTCCACCGGACAAACGCTTCATTCACATACGTAATCAAAAAATCCGGGTCTACGCGCAACGCGGGCACTTGCACTTCATCCAAAGTACGCGTAAACATACGGGCCGCCGCACCTAATAATTTATCGGCTTGCCGCAGTTCAATACGTAACGCAAGCAACCGCGCCATCAACCCTACTATTTCCTCCGCCCCCGGCAAAAACTGCTTGCGCGGCTGTCGGGCAGCAAAACACAAGGCCCCTTCCACCCGGCCGTCCACCCACAAGGGGGCGGCCAACAGGGCCCCCAATTTCCGCTCCTGATGAACACAACGCTTGCAGGAGAATCCTTCCAAATTAGGATGCAACACAACGGTCCCGTCTGCCACATCACGCAAACATTCTTCCACCGGGAACTCCATATGTCTCTCTAACTGCAACTGGTTCGGAGAAGTGTAGAGTACCACCCCGGATAAATGGAGTTTACGCATTTCAAAACGAAGGACAAATCCGATTTCCGCTTGAAAAATTTCTTTCCCCAGCGAAAGCATTTTTTCCACTTGCTCAGTCATGCTCAAGCCGGTTTCCTGCGCCAAGCGGTATAACTCGTGCAACCGTTTATCATACACACATTTTTCGGAAATATCTTTCACCCACAACATGGCTTCATTTCCCTGTTTCAAGGCGGAAACTTCCGCTTCATAAAAACGGTCTTTACCTTGTTGCGGCCAGGTAAATTCAAAGTGGGAACTGGCGTGCACCGCAAGCACTTCTTTAATGGTAAACAGCGCGCGCGTGGCGGCTTGCTCCGGCCAGAATGATTCCGGCGTGTGGCCTAAAAATATCTCTTGGGCCTGCGCGGAAGTGATTCCCGGCAAATTAGAAGACACTTCCAACACTTTTCCCGTTTCATCCACCCGCAAATATAATCCGGGCAGGGTTTGACGCAAGGTGTTTAATTCCTGCGCTTCTTTGGTTTCTTTGCCCCAGGCATTTTGCTGGGCAGTTAAATCCGTAATCACAGCCAGCACTTCGTTGCGCGAAGGCAAATCCAACAAGGCAAGCACCGTCAACGCCTCAAAAGAACTGCCGTCTTTATTTCGCAGGGGCAAGCGAAAAGAGACTTTAGCGTCGGACGCCAGTTTCTCTTGCGCCTTTGCAAACACAAACGCTGCCGAGTCGCCATTTGGCGCCTCCTCCACAAATAATTCCGATAAATTCATTTGGGATAATTCTTCGTGCGAATATCCCGTCCGACGAGAGAGCCAATTATTCAGTTGTTCCACCCGGCCCAGTTTTTGTTCATTAAAAGAAACCCGCAAAATTCCCCCCTCCGTAGCCGAGCGAAGGGCACTTAATTGGGCGGAACGTTCTTCTAAAATTTTCATAATTTGCAAATGAAAAGCCAAACTGTGCAGGACAAAGAGGAAAGACCCGTCCTCTTGTTTCACCGCCATTAAACGCACCTTGCACGTTTCCAAACCGCTTCCCAACTGGATTGTATATTCACGGTTGGCCAGTTTGCCGTCTTTTTGTAACAGTTTAAAATCCTGCTCAATGAGCGGATTTTCATCTTGCACAAATAGACACCGGATATCTTGTCCCTTCAGTTCATCGGCTTGCAACTGACATAGGGAACAAAGCATTTCATTACAATCGGTAATTTGAAACTGTTCGTTGCACAAGGCATACGGCTCGCTGTTGGGCAACACCCAACGTGTGGCGGCAGAACCCGTATGCTGTGGCGTTAAAAAAGGAGGCAAGGGCGGCAAAGAAGAGGCGGCCTGTGCCGTCTTAGCGAACGAAGCAGAGGCCGCCTGTTGGGAAGGGGTATCCGGTCGGGCAGGGTCCGTACCGGCGAGGTCCTGCGGGGGTGTTTGAGGAGGTTGTGAAAGAGGTGTTTTAGGTTGCATACACACCAAATATTCTGCCTCCACCACTCCTTCTTTCGTATCCCGTTTGGTTAACGGTTCAAAGGATAACGACAAAAGCAATTGCCCCGTTTTTGTAATACGGCCGGGGAATAATTTAGCGGCTTTATCAAAATCAAAGAGGTAATCCACCTGGGCAGGCAACCCGGCCTTAATGGCTTTGCGCACGGAAAGCGCAATAGCGGGCCGGATGTAAACATTTCGGTAGAATTTTTTATCGGCTTCGCTAAATCCAAACAATTCCCGTCCGGCTTGGTTGAGTAGCGTAATGTATCCTTTGGCCGATAAAATAAACGCCGGAACCAGGGATTTTTCAAAAGCCAACCGGAAATTATTCCGCTCGTTTTTTACTTCACGCAGGGCCCGGTTATCCGAAGTTACATCACGCGCAAACCCCAGCACCACCCGCCGACCCAAATACCGGGCCAACACCGCCGAGAAACGGGCCTCTTGTTTCGTACCGTCGGGCCGCAGAAAATGCACTTCTATATCATCGGTACTGTTATCAGCCCCGGAACGGACGGCCTCGTATTTTTCTTTGAGGAAAACGCGGTGGTTTTCGGTAGAGAAGTCCAACAAATTCTTGCCTTTCACATCTTCCAATTTTTCCCGGCCTATCAACCGGCAGAAGGCACGGTTGGCGTAAATAATTTTTCCGTCTTCCACAATCACCACACTTTCGCGGGCATTTTCCACCAGCAGGGTATTTTTATCATTGGCCTCGCGGATTTGTTTTTCCATTTTCGTTTTGGCGGTAATATCTTCCGATACAATAAGCAAACAATTGGGCGTACCGTCCGCATCAAACACCGGCGTTTTAACCGTATGCATAATTTTAATTCCTTCTTTGGGAGAAGAAATAAGTTCCTGCGGAATATTCTGTTCCTTTTTGCTTTCAAATACACGCAAGTCCGTTTCGCGCACGAATTCGGCCTGCTCTTTATTCAAATCGGTACGGTATGCACTGCGGCCGATTACATCTTTAGCCGCCACGCCGAATAATTCCTCACTTTTCTTATTCCAAAGGATATATTGGCCGTCGTAATTTTTAACCGATAGCGAAACCGGCAACTGGTTAATAACCGTCTGCAAAAAGTTTTTGGATTTCACCAACGCTTGTTCCTGTTCTTTTTTAAAGGTAATATCTTCCGCGATGGTAATTACGCAGCGGTTTTCAGGCACGGGGGTTTTGATTAAGTGTAGCAGTTTGCGCTCCCCGTTTACGTTGACATATTCTTCTTCGGGGATATCCAGCGTTTTTCCGGTTTGTAAAATATCGCGTTCCCGGTTAATATAGGCCTGGACTTTCTCATCCGACTCATGGGATAACCCACCGCGTTCATCGTAATCGCCGTCCTGAACTTTACCGAAAAGAATTTCGCACTGTCTATTACGTAACAACAAATGTCCGTCATCCGCGCGGGCATACAACGCGATCGGCGCATTATGCACAACGGCGGAAAAGAAATTACTTACCCGTTGGATTTCCTGTTCCTGTTCGCAACGCTTGGTAATATCTTCCACAATCGTAAGCACCAACGGTTTAGGGCCGGCATCCAAAAGCGGCACTTTGATAATATGCACCGTACGCTTTTTGCCGGAGGAATCCACATATTCCTCTTTCGGATATTCATACGTTTGGCCGTCTTGCAAAATTTGCTGTTCGCGCAAGGCGTAGGCATCGGATTCTTCCTGGGCTTGGAAGGCGTGTTTTTTCTCCAGGGAGGCAGGCGTTTCGTTTAAAATCCGCAAGCCCTGGCGGTTGATGAACGTCACCTTACGGTCGCAGTCGCGCGTATATAACCCCAAGGAAATATTTTCCAAGATGGCTTGTAACAGTTTTTGGCTACGTTCCAAATCTTGTTCGTGGGCCAAGCGGTCCGTACTGTCTTCACAAAAAGTAACAATAAAACGGCCCGTTTGTCCCGGTTCGGCGAACCATTGTTTGGTAACGGATAAAATTTTGCCGTCCGGCCCCGTCCACCGGGCAGGTTCTTTACGCGCCTTGCCCGCTTTGAGTTCTTCGTCCATTCCGTAAACAAGGGCCGACAAGGTTTTCGGTAATAATTGATAAATAACTTTCCCTTTTACTTCTTCCACCGGTTGCCCGATAATTTTTCCCGCCATTTCGTTGCAAAATAAACACCGGCCGGCGCCGTCCTGTACCATAACCGCTCCGGGGTAATTATTAAGCACCGTACGCAGGAAAGTCCGCTCGGTTTGTAACTGCTCTATAAAGGGTAATGCTTCCAAGGTAAGCGTGGTAAACCCCGTTTGGCCCAGGGAACTAACACCTATTTGCACCGCGCGCGTATTCTTTTTGCCGTCTTGAATGCGCAATAAATGCCTCTTTCCTTCCGTTTGCCATTGGGCAATTTGTTGCGGGGTAACGCCCAGCAACGCCTCAACGTCCATTCCCACCAAATCGGTGGCTTCTTGTTGCAACAGGGCCACCGCGGCCGGATTGACCAGTGCCACTTTGCCCCCCTCTCCCAACAGCACAACCGCGCTGGGCAGTTGCTCCAAGAAAGATAAAATATCCGCCGTCAATTGTTTTAAAACGGAAGCAGACAAGCGTTGTTTAGAAAAGAAAGAAAAAAATTTTGTAGCCATAAGTTTCTCCCTGGCAAAAAGATACTAACACGGTTATATCTTACATAAATCCGTTCCCCGTTGCAATACTGGCCCGAACGCGCGCACGACCCAACGCGGAAAGATACGTTTCTAATCCTTTTTCCGGGATTTAAAAGGGTGTTTTTACTCGCTAAATTTGCTACTATACAATCATGAAACGCATTCTCTTGGGACTATTGGCCTGCGGTTGTATAGCGGCCGCTTATAAGCCGGTTACGTTGCGGCAGAACACACAATACTTATCCACGCAAGCCAGCGCGGTGGAAGACACATGCCCCGGCAACGATATTTTTCAGCCGTTTACCTGTACCAAACAACAAGCCCCCGGATATACCTGCTTTGACGTGCAACGTTTGGAAGGCGACCCGATAAATACCGAGCGCTATACCTTGCTGGATGAAACCATCACCACGGAAAATGTTTCGGCCGAGCCGCTTTGTACGTTTAAAGAACTGACGTGTGAAAACTTTTTAAAAACGCTCCAGTATAATTTGGATTTTTCGTGGTTTATTTCCAATTTTCCTTCCTCGTCATTTCCGCAGTGCCGCGAAACGTATACTTGTACCCGCATTGCGTGTTTAGTTCCGGCCGAAAATTCTACCCCGCAAAATCCGGTTTCTAAAAAACTCGCTTGTGTGTTTCGTAAAAACCAAACGTTTTTTGTAGGGGCCGAAGTTACCTGCCAAAACAAAAACGCCCGGCGTCGCTAGGTCTTGCGTATCAAATTGCTATAATAAATATATGTTTTGGGTTCACTTAAAAACTGTTTTTTCGTTCCGCATTTATCATCGGTTACTACTCACCACACGCGCCCAGCGGGTGGGATTTATCATCTATTTACTGCTCCTTTCGTGGCTTGTTTTTTATGTGTTTATAAGCGGACAAATTTCCCGCAAACTCCCCGTTTTTTTACGTCATTTCCCTCAAATTACCTTTGAAAAAGGAGTGTTGGTTAAACCGCAAACGCCCGTCTATGCGTATGTGCCGGGGAGTGATTTAAACCTTGCTTTTGACGCCGCGCGCCAAACACCGCCCTCTACCCGCGAACTGGTGGAACATAATACGCTGGCTCTGGTAGCCCAAAATACCGTTTATATGCCCGGTTCTCCTTCGGTGCAAACGTACCGGGTGCCCCCTTCTTTTTCCGCCGTCATCACGCCGGATTTTTTAACCCAGTACACCGCCCAATTATCCGGCAGTTTGAAAGCGGCCTTTTTGTTGGCGGCATTACTGATTATCCCGTTTATTTTCTTGTTTGATTTTTGTTTGGCGGCCACGGTAGGGGTTTTCTTTAATCTACTTGCACAGCGCCCGGTCAATTCGCAAGCCGTATGGGTATGGGCCTTATTTTTACAAGGGCCGCTGGCCGTCCTTTGGTATATACGCCTGTGGTATGCTATTCCGCTTTTTACCTTGGCACAACTGATTTTGTGTATCATTTATATACAACAAATTTTCAATCTCACCAGCGAGGTCAACTAAATGCGTATTAAACTCATCCGTTCTTTTAGTGCCGCACACAAATTGCCCGATTACCAAGGCCCCTGCCACGATTTGCACGGCCACACCTGGAAAGCCGTTTTTGTGCTGGAAGGCCCCGTCAAAAAAGACGGGATGGTATGCGATTTTAAAGTCGTCAAAAAACAGTTGGACGCGCTCCTGCCCGACCACCAATTTTTAAATGACCTGATTAAAAATCCCACCGCCGAAAACTTAGCCCAATTTTTATTTGACCGCGTCCGGGCGGCCATGACCCCGCAAGGATTAACGCTGAAAACCGTGGAAATTTGGGAGAGCGAACATGCCGCAGCCATTGTGGAAGGTTAGTGAAATTTTTTATTCTATCCAAGGGGAAGGCCGCCACGCCGGTATGCCCGCTGTATTTCTGCGTTTGGCGGGGTGCAGTATGAAGTGCGAATGGTGCGACACAAAATACGCCTTCGCGGGTGGAAAAGAGATGAACAATTTGGAAGTATTGGTCGCCCTGTCGCACTACCCGTGCAAGACGGTTGTAATAACCGGCGGCGAACCGGCCGAACAAGATTTACCCGCTCTAATCAGTATGCTTAAATCCGCCGGGCACGTGGTACACCTTGAAACCAACGGCGCGCACGATTGCGACGTAAGCGGAGCCGATTTTGTATGCGTGTCTCCTAAAAAATACGTGTCTGAAAATATGCTCAAAAAAGCCGATATCATCAAACTCGTCGTCAACGAAAAAACCGATTTGGAAGACTTGAAAAAATACTATAATTACGAAAACGAAAAAACAACTATTTATTTACAACCCGAAAGCAATAAAGAGGAGAACATCAATCTATGCGTAAAACTAGCAAAAGAACATCCGTCCGCCCGGCTAAGCGTGCAATTGCACAAACTGATAAACATCAAGTAAGTGAAGAAAAAATCTTGCAAAACATCCGCGAAATGCTCGCCTATATCGGCGACGACCCGTCGCGCGAAGGGCTTTTAGAAACGCCTAAACGTATTGTCAAAAGTTGGAGAAAATTATTCGGCGGCTACCAACAAAAACCGCAAGACGTTTTAAAGACTTTTGTGGAGGGCTCATGCGAAGAAATGGTCGTTTTAAAAGATATTGAGTTTTACTCCACATGCGAACACCACTTGCAGCCCTTCTTCGGCACCATTAGCATTGGCTATTTACCCAACGGGCGCGTGCTCGGGATTTCCAAACTGGCGCGCCTCGTGGAAGTGTTTGCGCGCCGGCTTCAAATTCAAGAAAAACTGGTGGCGCAAATTGCCGATAGTTTGATGGAAACCTTACATCCGCACGGCGTGATGGTCGTGTGCAAAGCCAAACACATGTGCATCAGTTCGCGCGGCATTGAAAAACATAATGCCGTCATGGTGACAAGCGCCATCCGCGGTGCATTTAAAAAGTTAGAAGTCCGCAGTGAATTTTTGGAAATGATTAAATAATTTTAGTACAATAAAAACAAGTTTTTACATAAGGAGTCATCAAACCAGATTTTTTGAATAACTAAACAGATTATTTGTAGGAAGTGTGGGGAAAGCCCATGCTGCGCTAAAAGAAGTAATAACTTCATATGGCACATATCGGTCCTTCAAATAATCGCCTGTTTTCTCACCTATCCCCAACCGGGGATGGGTGGAGCGGCGATTATTACACGGGTTACCGATATGGCTCAAGTAATATCGCCGCTTTTTGTCGGCTAAATTTGGTAGAAAAACAAGACAGGAGCATATATGAACAACAAACGAAAAAATGTAGCCGTAAAAAGCATTTTGCCGCAAGCTGCAAAACTTTTGGGAATATCCCTTGATTTTAAGGCTTTCACCCTTATTGAACTGCTCGTCGTAGTCCTCATCATCGGTATCCTCGCGGCGGTGGCGATTCCGCAGTACCAAAAAGCGGTGCTCAAGGCCAAGGTCACTCCGGCCATGGCGTTTTTAAAAACACTGGCCAACGCCCAAGAAACCTATTATCTGGCCAACGGTTCGTACGCAACTAATGTAGATGAACTGGCCATAGATTTCCCGGCCGGAACAACACTAATTGACAATATGTATCATCAATTCCCCGATGGGAACAGTCTATACAGAATTACGCCCGGTTATGCGGCTATATTGATTAACCGCACGGCAGAGCGGGGAGAAATTCAAATTAACTATTTTTTTGAACATGTAAATTCCACCATTAACACCGCGAAAACTTTTTATTGTTTATCCCCAAAAAGCGACACGTTGGGAAATGCGGTTTGTAAAAGTTTAACTAAAAACAGCCCGACAACAGATGCCTGCTCGGTTAAAAATAACGCAGAGAAATGCAACAAATACCGTTTGGAATAACGGGCAAACAGGGAACGAGTCTGATACCCCACAAACCGGTTGCACAGCAAAAATCCGAATTGATACAATAAGGATATGACACCGCAACTCTGGGGAATTTTAAACGCAACGCCGGATTCGTTTTACGACGGCAACCCGCAGAACACGCTTGACTCACTGCTGGCGCGCGCGGCGGCGTACATCCAACAAGGCGCCGACGTTCTGGATATCGGCGGCGAGTCTACCCGCCCCCAGTCATCCCCGGTAAGCGAACAGGAAGAACTCGCCCGCGTGTTACCTTTAATTAACGCCGCACGCGCACGTTGGCCGCAACTCCCCCTTTCCTTAGATACGCGCCATGTGTCTGTCGCCAAGGCCGGGTTAGAAAACGGCGTTTGTATCATTAATGACGTCAGCGGCAACCCCTCCCCGGAACTATTTTCTCTTATCAAAAAGCACAAGGCGCAACTGGTTATCATGCATACGCGCGGCACGCCGCAAACCATGCAATCGCAAACGGATTACAACGATTTACTGGGCGAAGTGAAAGAATTTTTAAGTAAAAAAATTGCCCGGGCCAAGGCACACGGCCTTACCAAAGACCAACTGATTATAGACGTGGGATTTGGCTTTGCCAAAACGCGCGCGCAAAATTATGACTTGCTAAAACACTTAAAATTTTTTAAAGATTTAAATATACGGTTGTTGGTGGCGTTGTCGCGCAAAAGTTTTTTAAGTCAAGGCAGTGACACGCCGCAAGACCGGTTGCCGCAAACGCTCGCCGCGCATGCAATTGCTCTACAGCAAGGGGCGGATATTTTGCGCGTGCACGATGTAAAAGAAACCAAGCAATTGCTTGATTTTTACCGGGAATGGGAGGCAAGCAAATGAAAAAAATTTCACTTACCCAATGCGGCCAGTTTACCGCGGCCCACAGCCACGACGGAACTTTAAACGAACCCAGCCATGAACATCATTTTACGTATCAGGTTACGTTTTTCGGACCGCTTAATAACGAGGGATTTTTGATTGATTTTCGCGACGTGCAACAATTTTTGCAAACGCACATCAATTCGTACTTGGACCACGCCGATTTAAACGCACTTTTCCCATATCCGACGACAGAAAACCTGGCCATTTGGATTTTTGAACATGTGCGGGCCCAATTTCCGCAACTGGTGCGCGTGCGGGTGTACGAAGCACCGGACCGCTGGGCCGAATATAACGGTGAGGAAGATACCGCGCAGCCCTCCCGGGAACAAACGCCACCCCGCGAGCAACACCCGGCCCAAGCCGTCATCGCGCTGGGCAGTAACATCGCTCCCACCAAAGAAAACCTGGACCGCGCCGTCCAAGCCCTCGGCAAACTCGGCACGGTGACGCAGGTTTCGCCTTATATTGTTTCCGAGCCGGAAGGATTTGCCGCCCAGGATGATTTTGTCAATGCGGTGCTCATTTTGCAAACCACGTTGGCGCCGCTGGAATTACTTAAAAAATTAAAAGCATTGGAAAAAGACCTGGGCCGCGTGCCTACATTCCCCAACGGACCGCGTGTGATTGATTTGGACATTTTATTTTACAACGACCAAGTAGTATTTGAAGATGACGACGAGTTCCCGCTCTTTATCCCCCACCCGCGCTTAGCCGAGCGGGAGTTTGTGCTAAAACCGCTTTCCTATATTCTGCCGGACTACGTGCACCCTAAACTACAAAAACCGGTATACCAGTTATACCGCGAATTAATGAAAAAAAAGGGCGCATCCTCTTGCCGAATATTGTAGAATATAAGGGTCAGCAGTACATATTTTAAACAAGGAGAAGCAAATGAAAAAAGTAGTAACCGTTTTGGCAGTTGCTTTTTTATTAGGCGCCTGCCATTGCAGCAAATGCGTAAACTTGCCTAACCGCTCCAACTCGTGCGCTCAGGCCTCTTGCATGTGCAAGAAACATCATCACAAAAAAAGCTGCCAATGCCCGAAATGCAAAAAAGAAGGTTGCTTTAAAAAAGCCGAAAAACCGGCCCCGGCTCCCGTAGCCAAACCGGCCCCGGCTCCGAAAGTGGCTGATGATGCCGCCTTGAAAGAAGTAGCCAATGTCAGCAAAAAAGCCGACAACAGTGCTGTTCTTTCTTTCAAAGAACCCATCAACTTCCGCTACAACAGCGACGAAATTGAAGGCACCTCTTTGAATCAAATTCAAAAAACGGCCAACGTCTTGAAAAAATACCCCAACGCTCGTGTACGCGTTGCCGGTCATACGGACTCGTTGGGCCACCCGGATTACAACGTTGACTTGTCTGAACGCCGCGCCCAAGCGGTTGCCAAACACTTGGTCAACAACGGTGTAGCCGCCGAAAACGTATCCTTCATCGGTTACGGTGCTTCCCGCCCGGTAGCCACCAACAAAACCAAAGAAGGCCGCGCCGCTAACCGTCGTGTGGAATTAGAAGTAACCAATAAATAAGTTACTTTTGAGTAGAAAACCCCCGCTCGTTTGAGGGGGGGTTTTTATATGTAAAATAACATCTTATTTTTTAAACATTTCCGTGGCGCGGTCAAAAATGCCGTTGCAATAGGCAATGGCCAGGCCGTAGTTGGAAACGGGAACTCCGTGCTGCGCCAGCATTTCCAGGCGGCGCAAAATTTGCGTGCGCGTTACCATACACCCGCCGCATTGAATCGCCAATTTATACGTTTCCACGTCGGCAGGTAACGAATCCAAACTGGCAATTACGGTAAACCGTAGTTGTTTGCCGGTAAATTTTTGGAGCCAATTCGGCAGTTTCGTGCGGCCGATATCATCGCACTTGTTGATACTGTGCGAGCACGATTCCATAATAAGCACTTTGTCCCCCTCTTGCAAGCGGCTAATCGCGCGCGTACCTTTTAAATACGCGTCAAAATCGCCTTTTAACCGTGAGAACAAAATGCTAAAACTGGTAAGCGGAATTTCCGACGGCACGACGGCATTTACATATTCAAATACTTGCGAATCGGTAATAACCAATTTAGGCGTATGCGTTTGCAAATATTCGCGCAGTTCGGTATCTTTTAAACAAACCGCCACCGCCCCAATATCCAATAAATTGCGTAGCGTTTGCACTTGCGGCAAGATGAGCCGACCCTCCGGCGCGGACGCGTCTATGGGAATGACTAGCGCCACCTCGTCCCCGGCGCGGACGTGGTCATCCAACAGTACATTTTGCGAATAAGAACTCTTAGGCAAATACTGTTTAATTTTCTCCAACAAGGGCGCCACGTTGGGCGTTTTGCACGAAAAACGCACCAAGTCCGCGCCGCGGATATCGTCTTGCAACGGAGCAATATCTTCTTTATTGTGCACGAAGAAAAACGGGATCTTCCGCGCCACACACGACTCCATTAAACTGTGTTCATAAGCCCCGAACTCGCCCGCAAAAACGAGCACGGCTAAATCCACATGGTCCAGTTCTTCATGCGCGCGCTGGATGCGTAGTGTTCCCAAATTAGACGTATCATCTATCCCGGCCGTATCAATGAGCACCACCGGGCCGATACCCAAAATTTCCATGGTTTTTTTGACAGGGTCCGTGGTGGTACCGGGCTTGTCGGACACCACCGCCACGTCTTGCCCGGCCAAGATATTGATGAGCGAACTCTTCCCGGCATTCATTTTTCCGAAAATGCCGATATGCGGTTTATTTACTTTTATCATAATTGTAGTATAGCAAATACCACGGGCGAAAAGAGCACCCCCGTACATAAGGTCAGGCGTGAACCAGACATTGAAAAAAGCACTTGACAAACCAAAAAAAAAAACGATAATAAAGGGTCGGAAAAAAATATATAAGGAGATTTTTTATGCAACAAAATATAAATGTAGGTCAGGTGAGACCTGACGTTAAAAAAGAGTTATCATTCCACACAACCCGCCCCTCGTCACCCCGCAGTGTTTCTATGCGGGGTATAGGGGCGGGCTACACAGATGCCGCGTTATATCCCGCATACCGACATTGCGGGATGACGAACGCGGCAAAAGGGTTTACTCTCATTGAACTCTTAGTCGTCGTTCTTATTATCGGCATTTTGGCGGCGGTGGCGTTGCCGCAATACCAAAAAGCAGTTACCAAAAGCCGCTACGCCGCTATGAAACCTATGGTACAAAGCATTTATGAGGCAGAAAAACGCTATTATTTGGCCAACGGTACTTATACCCAGGATTTTAATGAATTGGATATTGATATAGGAAAAATTGATCCCAATGGACCAAATTTCGCCCAAATTTCGTCGTGGGACTATTATTGTGTATTGGAAAAAACTAATCACTACGGATTCTGCAAAAGAGGAAACATTGCATATCTGCGTGATTTTTCATCAGGTAAACAATATTGTGTGCCTTACGATGCTAAAACATCACTTCAAATATGTAAACAAGAAACGAATAATACACTCGCCGCTAATGGATGGTATCAATATCCCTAATCTCCCCCTTTTCCCCCCATATAAGGTATAATGGAAATATATACCTTATCGGGGGAGATTATGACTCAATTTGATACATATGTAAAAGAACGTGCGAAACTGGTGGAAAAAAATCTATCCAAGTATATCGCCCGGATTCCTAACGCGCCGAAAATCCTAACCGACGCTATGGATTACTCCTTGCAAGCGGGCGGTAAACGCGTACGCCCTATCCTTTTAATGGCTACCGCCGAGGCGTTTGGTAAAAAGGCCACGGACGTTTTGCCCGCCGCGTGCGCCGTGGAAATGCTCCACACCTATTCCCTCATTCACGATGATTTGCCGTGCATGGATAACGACGACCTACGCCGCGGCAAACCCACCAACCACAAAGTGTTTGGCGAAGACCTCGCCTTACTCGCGGGTGATGCACTACTTACCTATGTGTTTGAAGTGTTTGCCCAAAACGGAAAAATAAAATCTATCGGCGCGGAAAACACGCTAAACGCGCTGGGTAATTTTGCACGTTGCGCGGGAGCGTCCGGCATGGTGGGCGGTCAAACGGCTGACGTATATGCCGAAGGAATGGGCACACAAGACGCGCACAGTTTCCGCGCGGATAAATTGCGTAAAACCTCCAAACCGCTTGCCAAAAAAACTTTGCACTACTTTATGTTACCCGCCAGCGTCAAAGAGACAACGCCGGAAACGATTTTAAATTATATTCATGCCAATAAAACGGGCGCACTCATCCGCGGCAGCGTGGAAACGGGTGCCTTGCTGGCCGGAGTCAAAGGCGCGGACTTGAAAAAAATTCAAACCTACGCCAACAGCATCGGACTTGTGTTCCAAATCGTAGACGATATTTTGGATGTTACGGCCTCTGCCAAGCAACTCGGCAAATCCAACAGCGACGGCGAAAACGGCAAACTTACCTTCGTCAGTTTGTACGGCTTAGAAGGCAGCCGCAAACACGCCCAACTGCTTATCGCCAAAGCGCAAAAAGCGTTAGACGGTTTGAAAACGGCACGCCGGAAAAACTTGTGGCCGCTGTACGAAATGGCGGAATTTTTCAAAACCCGGACGTATTAAGGAGTCAGCATGAAAGTCCTTCCCAGTATAAAATCCCCCCGCGACTTGCGGCTGATAAAAAAAGAACTTCTCCCCACACTCTGTGAGGAACTACGCGAGCAAATCATCCAAACCGCCAGCCACAACGGTGGGCATTTGGGGTCCAGTTTAGGCGCGGTGGAAATCATCACGGCTTTGCATTATGTGTTTAATACGCCCGACGATAAAATTGTGTTTGATACGGGCCACCAGGCCTACGCACACAAACTCTTGACGGGCCGCCAAAAAGAATTTAGCAAAGTGCGCACCAAAGGTGGCATCAGCGGTTTTCCCAAACGCCACGAAAGCGAATATGATACTTTTGGCGTCGGGCATGCCTCTACGGCCATTTCGGCCGCCCTCGGCATGGCCATTGCGCGCGACCAACAAAAATCGCAGGATAAAGTAATTGCAGTCGTGGGCGACGGGTGTTTAACGGGCGGCATGGCGTATGAGGCCATGCAAAATGCCGGGCTGTTGCGCACGGACTTACTCGTTGTTTTAAACGACAACCAAATGTTTATTTCCCAACGCGTCGGCGCATTAGGAAAAGCACTTACAAAACTTTTAACTACCAAATACGTACAACTGGCCGAAGAAAAAGCCACCAATTTTTTACAACGCTTTGACGAACTGGGCAACAACGCCGCTAAATTGGCCAAACGCGCGCGTTCTATTTTATTTCCGGGGACGCTGTTTGAAGAAATGGGTTTCCGCTATTTCGGTCCCGTCAACGGCAACGATATTGACGCTATGATTGACGTATTGGAAAACGTCAAAAGCGTCAAAGGCCCCGTTATTTTACACGTGGTAACTAAAAAAGGAAAAGGATATAAACCCGCCGAAGATTCCCCCACCAAATTCCACGGGGTGGGACTTTTTGACGTGGAAACGGGCGATAGTTTAGGTAAACCCGACCGGATTTCGTTTACGCAAGCGTTTTCCAAAGCGCTGTTAAAATTAGCCGCCAAAGACGAAAAAATTAACGCCATTACAGCCGCTATGCCCGAAGGCACCGGCTTAGATGCGTTTAGGGATCAATACCCGACGCGCTACTTTGACGTCGGTATCGCCGAAGAGCACGCCGCCACGTTTGCGGCCGGTCTCGCGGCCAACGGTTTAAAACCCGTCGTCGCGCTTTACTCCACATTTGCACAGCGGTGCTTTGACCAAATTTTGCATGATATCGCTTTGCAAAATTTGCCCGTTGTGTTTGCTTTGGACCGCGCAGGCATTGTGGGCGAGGACGGGCCAACCCACCACGGCGTATTTGATTTGAGTTTCTTGCGTGAAATCCCGCACTTGATAATTGCCGCTCCGGCCGACGAAAACGAACTGCAACATTTATTAAAAACCGCCTTTGATACCAAAGCCCCGTTTGTGCTACGCTATCCGCGCGGAGCGGGTTTTAATGTGCCAATGGATGACAAGCCAAAAGCACTTCCCGTAGGCAAAGGCGTGTGGCTTAAAAGAGGTAAAGACGTGACGATTTTAGCCATCGGCAACCGCGTTCACCCTGCCGAAAAAGCGGCCGAATTACTGGCCGAACAAGGCATTAAGGCGGGGGTCGTCAATATGCGTTTTGTCAAACCGTTGGACACCGCTCTTATTGACGAGGCACTCAAACACACCTCGCGCTTAGTAACGGTGGAAGACAACGCACTGGCGGGCGGGTTCGGCTCGGCCGTGGCCGAGTACTTGGCCGACAAACAAGCCGCGTTCAAATTGTTGCGGCTCGGTTACCCCGACGAATTTGTGGAACATGGCAAATCCGCCTTGTTATACGCACAATACGACTTGGATGCCCAACACCAGGCAGAAAAAATTTTAAAATGGATAAAATAAGGAGGACTTATGGCAATCAACCCGAAAAATTTTCCGCACGATTCTTCGTACATCAAAGCGTATGAGGATGTGAATTTGTTAAAACACGACGTCATGCGTCCTATACGCATGGAGTTGGAAGTTTTAAAGCCGGAATTATACCTCAAGTATTTTGATATTGAAGATACCATTGTCTGTTTCGGCAGCGCGCGTATTTATGAGACGGAGAAATCCAAAGAACGTATCCAAACACTGGAAGAACAACTGGCTAAAAAACCGCAGGATAAAGAACTGCAAGAAAAACTAAAAGCCGCCAAGGCGCTTGATTCGCTGTCCAAATACTACGACATTGCTCGTGAATTTGCCAAAATCGTCGCCCAGCGCGCCGGGGATAAATTTGCCGTTGTTACCGGCGGCGGCCCGGGTATTATGGAAGCCGCTAACCGCGGGGCCTTTGAAAATGGCGGAAAAAGCGTCGGGCTCAACATTACCTTGCCGCACGAACAACGCCCCAATCCGTACATCTGCAAAAATATGGCGTTTCTGTTCCACTATTTTGCAATTCGCAAAATTCACTTCGTGATGCGCGCCCGCGCCTTTGTGGTGTTCCCGGGCGGATTCGGCACGTTTGATGAACTGTTTGAAATTCTAACGCTTATCCAAACCGGTAAAAAAGATAATATTCCGGTGGTGCTGGTGGGTAAGGATTTTTGGACGAAAGTCATCAACGTGGATGCCTTAGCCGACTACGGTGTGATTTCACAAAAAGACAAACACCTCTGCCCCATTGTGGAAACAGCCGAAGAAGCATGGAAAATTGTCGCCAAAGCGTGCAAGATTAAATAGAGTAGTGTTACATATAATAAAATCGCCCGTCATACGACGGGCGATTTTGTTAGAAGAGAAAAATATTCCTAGCGGATTGTATAATAACGGGTATAAGACGAGGCCCCCAAATAAGAGGCCCGCATTACCTGTTCACAAAAAGCCCCGCTATTGGCTATATAATTTTTGCTTTCCATACAATACATCTCACCGCTTTTAAGATTTAAATCGCTCTCGGTATAATCATTTGTCATATACACAAAACCGGCGCATTTGTACGGCCCTGATATAAACGAACTATTTACCCCTGAAAAATTAACCGAAGGATTATTGCCAATTACAATTTGATATGTATCATTTTCCCGTTGGGCATCCGTAGATTGAACCATATTGCCACAAACCCCTGTCGTAGTGCGTTTAGTAGGCAACTCATAATCTAGTGAAAGTTGGGCAAATTCCGTAGCTGGCTCACCAGAGGCCATTTGATAATTTATAGCATCCCGTCCAACGCTTGAAGCCACCGTCATCAGTTGAGAAGCACGGCTTTTCCAGACGGCTTTTTGATATTGCGGCAACGCCACCGCCGCTAATATGCCAATGATGAGTACTACCACCAACAATTCTATTAGCGTAAATCCTTTTACGTTTAAAATGCCCAACAAACCACTTTTGTTTTTCATACATATCCCTCCACAGAGAATGAGTATACGCAAATCTTAGCAAAAAAAAAAACGAGATCAAGTCTTTTTTGTGCCTTTTTAAAAAACAACACAAAAAATAAAGTCATCCCCGAAATCCGTAATCGGGGATCTTCCACGCCTCCCTCTTTTTACAATGCAACAGTAAAAAACAAGCGTGGAAGATTCCCAGCAAGAGCCCAAAAGGCCCACGGGCAAGTAGGTCTTTTGACCCTGTTTTTTTTGATATAACTTTACTAATTTATAAGTATGAGAAAATTTTCATTCCCACACCTGGCGTTACTATCGCTGGTAATAACTTTATTTATTTCTCCGCTAGCCGCCCAAAAAGTTCCCCGGCGGGTACGCAAATCGGCTCAACCGTCGGCACATATTTCCAAACAACCCAAATCAGTTCGTAAAACGACTTACACGCCGGTTCCGCCCGCGACCGTGCGGAAAAGTTCTTCTCTGCCGCACCCAAAAAATTCTCCTCTCAAACCCGGTAAAATTTCACCTTCACAAATTCGGTGGATTTCTTCCCTCATCCCGGAAAAATCCTCCAACACACACAATGCGTTATTAAAGGCGCTTCCCCAATTATGGGGTGCCCAACAGCGTTACGAAAACAATGCCCTGTTTTCCGAATTTATCCGTCAATATTATTCCAAAAACTTTGGGGTATTCTCTCCGCATTTAAAAACATTTTTTGACAAAGTTTCCACGTTGCAAAACCGGGAATTGGAACTGCAAATTACCAAGCGCATTTCCTACATCACGCAAAACAAAGATTTACTTGTTAAAGCCGCCTTGCCCGATCATCCGACTTTGCCGGAACATGCGTTTCGTTTGCGTTATTTATCGGAAATTGGCGAACTCACGGCGAACAATTTCCGCCCAGAACAACTGGTATTGTCGGTGGAGCGACGCATGTCTACTCATCCGCAAAAAGACTTCCCGCTCCGCCACGTGAGCGGCCAGGCCATGTTTACCATCGGCAAACAATTGTACCCGGTCTATGGTTACAACGGTCCGCTGGACAACATCTCCCAGTTGTACCGTTTCTTGTTAAACGGCCATCATAAAAACAACCCGCTTACCGTGGTGTTTGACGAGAAAGCCCGTTCCATGGCCATTTATAACGAGGACAAATCCATGTGGTTGCGTATTTCTTCACACGAATATTCCTCCCCCAACCGCTTGCATTTACACCTCAACGAATTGCGTACGGTTAATTTTGTCAACACATACGGAGTAGAAAGCCAAGAGCGAATGAACTGCAACTTGTCTATTCCCCTATCGGTCCCGCCGGACTTGCCCGCCCACGGCACGCAAGAATTTTTGTTTCAAAAACTGATTGTAAACCCCGTTAAATTTTGGGAAGGGAACGATCACGTTACGATAGAAAAACAGTCTATTTTTTAGCGGGAGTTTTTGTATAATAAAAGTATGCAAGTATCCCCTCTTTTTGACTTTGACAAACGCCAAGCACTCAGTTTGGAAACGACATCGCTTATCGGCATTGACGAAGCCGGGCGCGGGCCGTTAGCCGGGCCGGTGGTGGCGTGCGCGTGTTTTATTCCCGATGAACTCGGCCCCTCATTTGCCGACGTTAACGATAGTAAAAAATTGACCGCCGCCAAACGAAACGAACTCTTTGAACGGCTCACCCATTCCGAAATTTTATACGGTGTCGGTTTTGCCACCGCCGCCGAAATTGACCAACTTAACATTTTGCAAGCCACGTTTTTGGCCATGCGCCGCGCCGCACAGAAATTTGTAAATATGCCGCATGCCATAGCCCTGATTGACGGCCCCTACACCGCCGCCGGGTTAGACATGCGCCAACAAGCCGTTGTGGACGGGGATGCCAAATCGCTTGTTATTGCCGCGGCCAGTATTATCGCCAAAGTCACGCGGGACCGCTACATGGAAAAATTAGATAAAATCTACCCCGGTTACAACTTTGCCGGACACAAAGGGTACGGCACCCCCAAACACCTAAAAGCCCTGGCCGAATTGGGACCTTGCAAAGAGCATCGCACTTCTTTCTCGCCGGTGCGAAACGCCTTACGCCAACCCTCTTTGCCGTTATGACAACACGCCAACAAACCGGCAACGCCGGAGAAGAACAAGCCACCCGATTTTTACAAAAGCAAGGTTACAAGATTTTGGCACGCAATTTTGCCACTACCGCCGGAGAAGTAGACATCGTAGCCCAGCATAAAAAGGCCCTGGTTTTTGTAGAGGTCAAAACGCGCACTTCCGACGCATTCGGCGGTCCGATTGCGGCCGTTACTGCGGCCAAACAACGTCGCATTGTTCGCGCGGCTATACAATATATTAAAGCAACCGCCCCAAAATTTGATAGTATAAGATTTGACGTAATAGGCATCTTGCCGGATTCGTTGGAACATATCCCCAACGCATTTATTCCGCCGCGGATGACTTTATAATTGGGAGGGTAGTATGCCGCAACTCGCACAAATCAAAAAAACCGTCAGTTTTATCAACAAGAAAACAAAAAATTTTAAACCCACTATCGGGCTCATTGCCGGTTCGGGATTGGGGTGGGCTATTCCGCCGTTAGAAAAAAAAGTAATCGTTCCGTACACGACTATTCCCGGATTTTTGCAAAGCACCGTGCCGGGCCATGCGGGCAATTTGATTTTCGGCGAATATAAGGGCAATAAAATTGTCGTTATGCAGGGGCGCTTTCACTTCTACGAAGGATATCAGATGAAAGAGTTCGCCATTTCCGTACGCACGCTTAAAATGTTAGGCGTGGAAAAATTGCTCGTATCAGGTGCGGTCGGGTCTATGGATAAGCAACTCCCCCCCGGTTCGCTGTGTGTACTCAAAGACCACATCAATTTTATGTGCAACAACCCGCTTATCGGCAACAGCCGCGAGCCGGAGTTCGGCCCCATGTTTTTTGATTTATCGGAGGCCTACGATAAACCCATGCGCAAAATTACGTTAGCCGCATGCAAGAAAATCGGGCTCAAAGCCAAAGAAGGCGTATATATCTCCGTAACCGGCCCCAACTTTGAAACCCCCAGCGAAATCCAAATGTTTAAAAAATGGGGTGCAAGCGTGGTGGGAATGTCCGTCGTGCCGGAAGTGTTAGTGGCGCGCCAATGCGGTATGAAAGTATTGGGTTTAGCCGTCGTAACCAACATGGGTTGCGGCATTGAAAAGAAACCGCTTTCACACGAGCAAACCATCCGCGAATCCAAAAAAGCGGAAGTCAACTTCAAGAAACTCATGGAAATCTTATTCGTAAAATTATAAGGGAACAGCCCCGCGCGCTTCCATAAAGCGCGCGGGATTTTTCTGTATGGCAAAAGATATTAAACGGCTTGGCAAAGAAACGCTTGTATACGGCACTTCCACGGTGTTGGCGCGGCTGCTCAATTTTTGTCTGGTACCGTTTTATACCTATTACTTACTCCCCGGCCAGTACGGCATTATCGCTACCATTTTTGCGGCCATCGCGTTATTTAACGTCGTCTTTTTGTTTGGGATGGACCAAAGTTATCTGCGCTTTGCCAGCGACGCCGCCGACAAAAACAAAGTGTTCCGCCAATGCTTTTACGGCGTTTTACTAAACGGGCTGGTGCTGGGCGGGCTATTGTGGCTGTTTAATGCCACCGCCGCACAGGTTATCGGCATTCCGGCCGAAACAGGGTACTTGTTAAAATTAGCCGCCGCGATTTTGTTTTTAGATGTACTTAATATGATACCGTTTACCAAGTTGCGCCTGGAGCGGCGCGCGTGGTATTTTGCGGGAGTTCGCACGGTTTCTATCATTGTAAACGTACTGGGAAACATTTATTTTATCGCGGTATTACATAAAGGAATTTCTTCTATTTTATGGGCCAACATTTTTGCCTCATTGGCCTCACTGTTGTTGCTTTCCCCCGTTGTGTACAGCGAACTCAAACAAAACTGGTCTTTCCGGTTTGACGCACAGTTGGAACGTGAACTCTTGCGCTTTGCGTGGCCGTTTGTACCGTCGGGGCTTGCCAGTTTGTTCGTCAGCGTAATTGACAAACCGATTTTGGTACACTTGGCCGGTCCTGCCCAAGTAGGTATTTATCAGGCGAATTTTAAAATCGGTGTGTTTATGATGCTGATTGTTTCCATGTTTGACCAAGCATGGCGGCCGTTCTTTCTTGCCCACGCCAATGATGACGATGCCAAAGATACGTTCGCGCGCGTGTTCTCGTTTTTCGTGGCGCTTGCCGGGTGGGTGTTACTGGGTTTAATCTTCTTAATGCCGGATATTATCCAAAGTAATTTATTTGGTTCTTTCCACCTGATTGCCCCCGCTTATTGGAGCGGGCTATCCGTTATCCCCCTCGTTTTAAGCGGCTATTTCTGCTACGGCTTATATGTAAACTTTATGATTGGCCCGGTGCTGACGAAAAAAACGCGCGTACTGTTATGGATTACGCTGCTGGGCGCGGCAGTCAGCATTACCACCAATTTGACGCTGGTACCGCATTTGGGAATTTTGGGCGCGGGGTGGGCGGTGGCTTTGAGTTACGGCGCGATGGCCGTAGCACTCTTTTGTTTCACGCGCCGCGTGTATCCGATTCCGTATGAGTACAAAAAACTCGCCGCGCTTTTTGTACTGGGCGCGGCGACGGTGTGTTTGTGCAAAATTTTCGGCGGCGGATTCGTTGTTAAAATAATTTTACTCTCTTTATATCCCGCCTTTATGGCTCTTATTTTACGGCGGAAAACCGCTAATTAAAATCGTAATCGGTATAATAGCCGTTTGTTGACGATTTAACACTTTTTCCCGTCAAACTAGCGCATATTTGATGAGAAATTTTTTCCCGGTCCCCACCCATAACTCCTACCCGGCAATACCGATGTCCCGCAGCCCGCGCATTTTTTCCGTGTTCTAAATAACGCACATACCCTAAGCCATACGTTGAGTCACCAATCCTCCCTACCACCGCGGGCGTATTATCTATCCCGGTTCCGGAATCCGAAACGCCGTGAATATCGGCAAAATTCGGCTGTTCAACGGCTAATTCTTCCAAATCGGCCGCATAAGCACCCGTCGCTAAATAGTGCACTTCTTGCTCCCGGACGATATTGTCCACCGCACTTATCACTTCTATAAAGCGGCTTTTAATTACCGCCTTACGATATTGCGGCAGCGCCACCGCCGCTAAAATGCCGATGATGAGGACAACGACAAGTAGTTCAATGAGGGTAAAACCGCCGTGTTGTTTGGCCGTTATTAAATTGGTGTCATTCCAAACTTGATTTGGAATCTTCCACGCGGGTTGTTGCCCTTGAGAAACGGCATGCGTGGAAGATCCTGAATCAAGTTCAGGATGACGTCTTATTTTATTGACAACCTTTTTATTTTCATTTAAACTGCTTTTACAACCACTTTTATTTTGCATATATATCCCCCCTCCTGTGTGGGGCATACGCAAATCCTAGCAAAAAAAAAAACCAAGTCAAGTCCCTTACCGGGCAATCAAAAACTTCGTCCTATATTTTGTTAAAATAATAATATGGTCAAATTGAATACTGTTTTTTTCGGTACGCCCGATATTGCCGTTCCGTTTTTGGAACGCACGCGTGAATTGACAAACCTTAAACTCGTCGTTACCCAGGCCGATAAACCGCGCGGGCGCGGAATGGAAATTTCCGCTTGCCCCGTCAAAAAACGCGCGCAAGAACTAGGCCTGCCCGTTTTATCGCCCGAAAAATTAAAAGACAGTTTTGACGAAATCTCACAGATCCCGTTTGATGTGGGGATCGTCGTAGCGTACGGAAAAATTTTCCGCCCCCATTTTATTGCGCTGCCCAAACTGGGGCTTATCAATGTACATTTTTCATTACTGCCCCACTTGCGCGGCGCGGCCCCGGTGCAACAGGCGCTCATTCAAGGATATACACAGACGGGCGTATCCACTTTTTGGATTAACGAAGGGATGGACGACGGCCCGCTGTTCTTGCAAAAAAAACTGGATATTGCCCCGCAAGATAACGCCAAAACGTTATTTGAAAAACTAACGGCATTAGGGTTAGACGCTTTGCAAGAAACCATTTTACAACTGGAACAGGGCCACCTAGTCCGCACGCCACAAACGGGCACCCCCACGTTGGCCCCGATGCTCCAAAAAGAAGACGCCCTTTTACGTCCCGCGCAACTCTGCGCCGAGGAATTACACAACCGCGTGCGCGGCCTTGCTTGCGGCCCCAAGCCCAAAATTTGCTTTTTACACAACGGGCAAACCGAGTGGTTACAACTTATTCGGACCGCCCTCGCCGCAAAAGACGGTCCCCAACCCCCCGGGACGGTGCTCGCCGTTGAGCGGGAGGGTGGAATTTTAGTAAAATGTAAAGAGGGTGCGGTGTGGCTTAGCGAAGTACAGCCCGCCGGGAAAAAACCCATGTCCGGTGCAGCATTTGCCAACGGACGCGCCCTTCAAACGGGTAACACTGTTTTTGTAGAAAAATAATATGCCTGAACAAGAACAAAATTTTGATGATTTTTTGAACAGTAAACCGAGAAAATCCCGCCGGCTGACCAAGTGGGTCATTGCCGGTGTAGTGGTGCTTTTCTTTATCGCACTTATTGTGGTAGCGGCCGACTGGGTGTTCGGTGCGCTCGTGCATACCCGCAAAGAAGTGTCCGTGCCGGATTTAAACCGCAAACCGGTGTCCGAAGCGCTCTCTTTACTGGCCGCACAAAACTTAGCACTCAAACAAGCCGGCGTGGAATTTGCCCAAAATGTTCCCCCCGGTTCCGTACTTCGCCAAATCCCTTCTGCCGGGTCTACTGTACGCGAAGGACGCGTGATACGCGTGTGGATTAGCCAAGGCAACGAAATGGGTTTTGTGCCGTCGCTTATCGGCACCGATTTGCGCAGTGCGCAATTAGCCGTGCGTCAAGCCGGGCTTGTAGTGGGTAAAGTAGAAAATGCCTATTCGCTAACGTATGAAAAAGGCCTTATCGTGGCCCAGAACCCCAAAGCCGACAGCATGGTACAAAAAGGCGATAAAGTTTCTCTCGTTATTTCCGACGGGCAACCACCCGCCAGTGTCATTTTGGTGCCTAATTTTAAAGGGAAAAATTTATCGCAAGCCACTTTGTGGGCCAGTTCCCAAAACATCAATTTAATTATTAAAGAAGATGCTAGTTCCATGTTCCGCAACGGCACGATTGCCGCCCAACGGCCGGGGGCCGATAACCAAATCGCACCCGGGTCTAACCTGGAAGTAACCGTCAGCCGCCGCCCGGAAAATGAGGACGAAAAAGTCTACCACTTGCACTACGAAATGCCTCAAGGCAAAAATGCCAGTCACGTGCGTGTGGTGTTAGAAGATGAAACAGGCGAAAACGAAGTACTCAACGAAACCAAACAACCCGGTTCTAAAATTGACTTGGAAATTTCGTACGCGGGAAATGCTACTTTGCGCATATTTACCGACGGAGTATTGGTACGGGAACGGGAGATTTTATAAAAATGACTTCCAAAATCCCCCCCGCAAATGGTAAAATATTTATTGCGCCCTCTATCCTGTCTGCCAACTTGTGGCAACTGGGTGAGGAAATTCGGCGCGTAGAAAATGCCGGGGCGGATTGGTTGCACGTGGATGTGATGGATGGACACTTTGTACCCAATTTAAGTTTTGGCCCGGCCGTAGTTCGTTCTTTGAAGGGAAAAACATCTTTGCCGTTAGACGTCCACTTGATGGTGGAACATCCGGCGCAATTTATAGAATCATTTGCGCAAGCCGGTGCCGATTTATTAACCGTACACTTGGAAGCCGATGACAGCGTGCCGCAAACACTCCGGCAAATTCACGCTTTGGGCGTAAAGACCGGCGTGTCTATTAAACCGGATACGGACGTTGCCGCTTTAAAACCGGTGTTGGGGCAAGTAGATTTGATTTTAGTAATGAGTGTATACCCGGGGTTTGGCGGGCAAGCGTTTTTACCCGAGTCCCCGGAACGCATTAAGCAAGTACGCGGGCTCATCACCGAAAGCCGACGCAACATTTGGCTGGAAGTAGACGGCGGCATTAACGCGCAAACCGCAAAAGAAGTAATTGCCGCGGGAGCAGACGTGTTAGTAGCCGGAAATGCAATTTTTAGTGCAACGAATCCTGCCAGCGCCCTCAATCAAATTAGGCAGGCATTCTAGTACATTTAATACCATACTTTTACACGTGTAAAAGTAATTATAAAGGAGAGTCAGACATGGCAGTAGTAATTAGATTACAACGGGTCGGTAAAAAAGCCCAACCTCAATATAGAGTCGTCGCGATTGAAAAATCTTCCGCGGTCGGCAAAGAAGCCAAAGAAGTATTAGGGCAATATCATCCGTGCAACCCGAACGCCGCCGAACAAGTAAAACTCAATATGCCCCGTGTGGAATATTGGATGAAAGTCGGCGCGAAGCCGTCGGAAACGGTCGCGAACTTGATTAAAAAAGCCAGCACCAAATAAGTTGCGGGGCATGTATGAAAGAACTTGCCACGCTATTACTAAAGTCGCTTTCTTCCGCCCCTGAAGAAGTGGTAGTGGAAGAAAAAGTAGAAGACAATAAAATTTTCTTAACCACGAAAGTGGGCACCGCTGACAAAGGTAAAATCATTGGCAAAGACGGTTGCATTATCAAAGCCGTGCGTACGGTACTCAGTGCCGCAGGCGCCAAGCAAGACAAAAAAGTTACCCTAAAGTTGGAAGACTAATGAAAATTGACGTTATCACCGCTTTTGAAGAAATGGTAGACCAGACGCTTTCCCACAGCATTGTCGGGCGGGCGCGCAAAGCGGGGATAATCAAGTTGGGAACGTTGAGTCCGCGTCAGTTTACAACGGACAAACACCAAACGATTGACGACCGCCCTTACGGCGGCGGGCCCGGGATGCTCATGAAGGCCGAGCCGCTGTATCAGGCAATTAAGAAGTTACGTAAAAAAACGTCTTTCGTAATTTTAACCAGCCCGCGCGGGCAAACCTTTGACCAAACCCTGGCCAAAAAGTTAGCCAAAAAGCGCCACCTGATTTTTGTGTGCGGGCATTACGAAGGGATAGACGCGCGGATTTATCCGCAGGTGGACTTGGAAGTGTCGCTGGGCAACTTCATTTTAACGGGCGGAGAACTCGCCGCCTGCACGATGATAGATGCGATTACGCGGTTGCAAAAAGGCACTTTTAAAAAGCAAGACGTAACGACAAGCGAATCGTTTGAAGAAGGGCTGTTGGAAGCCCCCCAGTACACCCGCCCGGAAGTTTGGCGGGGGCTCAAAGTACCGGAAGTGTTACTCAACGGTAACCACAAAGAAATCGCCGCGTGGAAACACGAACAGGCACTCAAATTGACAAAAAAATTAAGGCCCGATTTACTGGTAAACGCCTCTCAGCAAGTAAATCCGCCAACCCAAAAAAAGATTCGGAGGAAGTAGTTGTATGAACATTAACGATATTAAACACAATCTCAAAACCAATGTACCGTCTTTCAAAGCCGGCGACACGGTGCGTGTCAAAGTAAAAGTAGTAGAAGGCGACACGGAACGTATCCAAGCGTTTGACGGCGTAGTCATCGCCCGCAAAGGCAGCGGCATTGGTGAAACGTTTACCGTACGCAAAATTTCGTTTGGCGTAGGCGTGGAACGCATTTTCCCGGTGCACTCTCCCCGGGTGGACAGCATTGAAGTGTTGAAAGTCGGCAAAGTACGCCGCGCGAAACTCAATTACTTGACCAAACTGTCCGGTAAAGCGGCCCGCTTGCAAGAACTTAAAAAACCCACCGCAGAAACCGCTGAAGAAGCTCCGGTGCAAGAGGCGAAATAATTATCTAAGGATAATTAACAACTCCGAATATAATCCCCGGGTAAACGCGTTACCCGGGGGTTTATTGTGGAAAGATAGTATTAGGGCAAGGCAAACAAATGTGCATTAGAAACATACTCCGCAAGCCATTGCCCACGGAATAGTTTTTGGCAATAACTTCCTCTGGTAAGCACATAGGCCCCTGCCGTCCTTTCATAGCAATATAATGTACCGGTTGTCACCGTTCCTAGACCAGCGGCATTTTGGAAAATAGCAAATCCGGCTCCGGCATATGGGCCAGAAGTCCGTATGGCTACGACCCCTTGTCTGCCTGCGGTTTCGTGAATTGCAACTCCCCATTCCTTATTAGTAGGACAACCACTGTAAAGGTCAGCACAAAGATGTTTTGTTTTTTGTGCGTCGGATAGCCCGACATCCAAACTATCTACGTCCGCATATGTAACGTATGTACCATTTGCTATATGATACGCCTCTGCTGCCTGAGCTAATGATTTAACCAGCGTTATTCCTTGTACGGCTTTACTTTTTTCTACTGCCTTTTGATATTGTGGCAACGCTACCGCCGCCAATATGCCGATAATGAGAACAACCACCAACAATTCTATAAGCGTAAAACCGCCAAACTTGCCCGATATTGCGTTTCTCATAACAATCCTCTTTTTTGCTTAGATTTTAACTACCTATAAAATCTAGCAAAAAAAAAAACAAAGTCAAGCATTATTTTTTACGACGAAAAAACAACATAAAAATAAAATAAGATCCTGAATCGGTGCCCCGCAAGATTTCAGCATTTTAAACCCCCGGGTAAACGCGTTACCCGGGGATTTATTGTATGTAACACATCATCTTAGTAATCCCAACCATAGGTAGTATCACCCCACGACGTGGGAAAAGGGTCGCTTGTATCCGCCTTGCAAATTTGGTAATTGATATCATCCACCGACGGCTTGCCGGATTTTCCCCCTGCGACACAAGTAACCCGCGCGCCAACGTCAGAATAATTAAACTGGATAGTATAACTTAAATATCCGCCTGCATAACCAGTTTTTGCCACCGTGCAGAAAACCCCTCTTTCATTTAAAACACAATGCCCCCAACGAAGATAGGCATAGCATCCTTCCGAATAACATTGGCTTGTTGCTGCTGGTAAATCGGTATCTAACTCATCGTAATTACGGGTATAAGTACCATTGGCCAAATAATAGCGTTCCTCTGCCTGGGCCAACGCACTAGCCAAGGTTTTGGCTTGTACAAACCGACTTTTCCACACGGCTTTTTGATATTGTGGCAACGCTACCGCCGCCAAAATACCAATAATGAGAACAACCACTAATAATTCTATAAGCGTAAAACCGCCAAACTTGCCCGATATTGCGTTTCTCATAACAATCCTCTTTTTTGCTAGATTTTAACTACCTATAAAATCTAGCAAAAAAAAAAACAAAGTCAAGCCCTCTATATTTTCCGGCGAGAAATAGCACAAAATAACGGCCCCTTAAAAGGGGCCGTTTTGAGTGTCCGTTATCAATTTTTGCAACTAATTATTTAGACAAGTGTTTGGACAAGTATTTGCTCATGTCAAACATGCTGATTTGTTTTTTGCCTTCAAAAATCGGGGCCAATTTGGCATCCGAGTTAATCATGCGTTTGTTGGTTTTATCTTGAAGACCGTTCTTTTTGATGTAATCCCACATCTTTTTGACGACTTCGGTGCGCGGAAGCGCCGCAGATCCTACTACCGCCGCCAATTCAGCGCTGGGAGTTAAAGGTGCCATAAATTTTGCATTTGCTTTTGCCATAGTAAATTTCTCCTATTTATTTAATTTTCTTTATTCTAGTATATTTGGGGGCAGTTGCGTAAACTTCCCCCACAAAACATCCTACGCGGCCACTTTCACTTTCGGTGCCGCGGCTAATACTTCTTTCGTACAGCCGTCTTCGTATTTTTTGAAGTTTTCAATAAAGGCCTGGGCAAGTGCTTCGTACTTGGCCATATAGTCTTTTTTATCGGCCCACAAGTTGATGGGGTTCAAAATTTCCGAAGGCACGCCTTCGCACGAGGTCGGGATTTGGAAACCGAAAACCGGGTCCGTAATAAAGTCCACTTTCGCCAATTTTCCGTCCAACGCCGCATTTAATAACGCGCGCGTATATTTAATGCTGATACGCTTGCCTACACCGTACGGGCCGCCAATCCAACCCGTGTTGACCAACCAGCAATCCACGTTATGCGCTTTGATCTTCTTTTTCAACAGTTCCGCATACACCGACGGGTGCAACGCCATAAACGGCCCGCCGAAACACGTAGAGAACGTGCTGGTCGGTTCTTTAACGCCTTTTTCCGTACCGGCCACTTTGGCGGTATAACCGCTAATGAAGTGGTACAACGCTTGGTCCGGCGTTAGTTTAGAAATGGGCGGCATCACACCAAACGCATCACAGGTTAAAAAGATGATGTTTTTGGGGTGGGTTGCACGTTTAGATTCCACCGCGTTATCAATGAAATTGAGCGGATAGCACGCGCGGGTGTTTTCGGTCAACGTATCATCATCCAAATTCAATTTGCCCGTTTGCGGGTCAAATACGACGTTTTCCAGCACGGTTCCAAAACGTTGCGTGGTGGAATAAATTTGCGGCTCGGCTTCCTGGCTTAAGTGAATTACTTTTGCATAGCAGCCGCCTTCAAAGTTAAATACGCCGTCGTCATCCCAACCGTGTTCATCGTCTCCGATGAGCCCGCGGGTGATATCGGCCGACAAGGTGGTTTTGCCGGTGCCGGACAAGCCAAAGAAAATCGCGCTGTCGTTTTTGCTACCCACGTTGGCCGAGCAGTGCATCGTCATAATACCTTTTTGCGGCAGCAGGAAGTTCATAATCGTAAACAACGCTTTTTTGTTTTCCCCTCCGTACTCGCTGCCGATGACGAGGACCAACTTTTTAGCAAAGTTGATTAAAATAGCCGTCTCGGACACGGTGCCGTCGGTGGCCGGGTCTACATGCATTCTAGGCAAGCAGATGAGCGTGAACTCGGGCACGAAAGATTTGAGTTCTTCTTTAGCCGGTTCAATAAACATATTTTTGACAAATAAGTTCGTCCACGCGCATTCCGTAATGGCACGCACTTTCAAGCGCGAGGCCTCGCTGGATCCCACATAAGCATCGCGTACAAAGAGGTCTTTGTCGGCGACGTATTTTTGCACTTTGGCAAAAATCTTGTCAAAATATTCGGCTTTGATACCTTTGTTGCTTTTGCAATAAAAGAGTTTGCTTTCAATTTCCGGTGTTTCCACGAAGTAGCGGTCATTGGGGCTGCGTCCGGTATGTTTACCGGTGCTAACGCACAACGGTCCGCCGTAAACTACGTTACCTTCTTCGCGCTTCAACGCTTGCTCGTACAAGGCGGGCGTAGAGAAGTTCCAATACACATTTTTTGTGGTGTTAATGCCTGCATTTTCCAGGCCGAAATCCGGCTTAAAAAAATCCGGTGTTGCATTGAGTGTTTTCATTTAGTCCCTCTTTAAAATTTTATTTCCTGCTTTTAATTCGTTGGGTTGGGTTTTATCCAGTGCCCAGCGGATGCGGCGTACGCCTTCTATAATGGAGGCCTTATCCGCACAATAACTGATACGCAAATACCCGTCGGCGCCAAAGGCCACGCCGGGCACTACGGCCACGAGGGCTTTGTCCAACAAGAACTGCGCCAGTTCCGCCGAAGATTTATTATAGTAACTGAAATCTACAAACGAATAGAACGTTCCCGCCGGTTTTTGCACCTTAATATGCGGGATTTTAGCCACTTCTTCCAAAAGGGCGTTGCGGTTATCTTCCAGGATGCGGCACATATCGGCGATACAACTTTGGTCGCCGTTTAACGCGGCCGCGGCGGCCGTTTCGGAAAGGTCGCTGTTGCACGACGTGCTTTGCGCTTGCATACGGCCCATGGCGGCGATTAAATCTTTACGTTTAGATACCGCCCACCCGATACGTAAACCCGTCAAACCGTAGAGTTTGGAAACCCCGTTGATAATAACGATGTTGTTGCCTTCTTTGGCATACGCACACGGATTGGGCACTTGGTTGCCTTCAAAAACGAGTTGGTGGTAAATATCGTCCAACACGAGGAAAATATCATTTTTCTCGGCAAATTCCACAATCGTTTTGACAAATTCCGCGCTATAAATTTGACCCGAAGGGTTGCACGGGCTGTTAAGTAAAATTGCTTTGGTTTTGGGCGTTACCGCGTCCAAAATTTGTTGGGCGCTGACTTGTAAGCCCTCCGTCGGGCGCACGCAAACGGGTTTACCACCGGCCATTTTAATCATTTCCGGATAACTGACCCAGTAGGGCGCGGCAAAAACCACTTCGTCGCCTTCGGTTACCGCGGCGAGTAAAAAGTTAAACAGTGCTTGTTTAGCCCCGGCACTGACAAGTACGTTCGCCGGTTCCACATTCCAACCGTACATTTTTTGTGTATACCCGATAACGGCTTTTTTCATAGCCGGAGTACCGGATGACGGGGAATATTTAATTTTGCGGGTTTTGGCTTGCGCAATAATAGCATCCACCGCAGATTGCGGGGCCGGATAGGTCGGCTCACCGCCGCCCAAGTGGATGACGGGCTCGCCGGCGGCTTTTAACGCGCGCGCGGCGGCGTTGATTTTTAAGGTTGGGGAATCCCCAATCAAAGTTGCTAATTTACTAAGTGTTGTAGCCATAATTCTCCTTATATTTCTATTGTACCATTTAAGTTTAGCGTTGCGCCAACTTATCCGCCAACGGGGCAAGTGCTTCTTCGCGCACGGTTTCCACTTGTCCCTCGTCTATAGCATGGGCCACAGCGGGATTTAACGGTAAACGCACGGCCACGGGAATCGCAAATTCTTGCGCCGTTTGTTGGACCTTAGACGGTCCGAAAATTTCCAATTCTTTGCCGCAGTCCGGACATTTTAAGTAACTCATATTTTCCACGAGCCCCAGTATCGGTATGTTCATTTTCTGCGCCATTTTGACCGCTTTGCCCACAATCAGTTGCACCAACTCCTGCGGGGAAGATACCATAATGATACCGTCTATGGGCAGTGATTGGAAAACGGTAAGCGTTACATCCCCGGTGCCGGGCGGCATATCTATAAATAGGTAGTCAATATCTTTCCAAATCACATCAGTCCAAAATTGCTGTACCGTTCCCGTAATGAGCGCCCCGCGCCAAATGACCGGCTCGGTTTCGTTTTCTAATAATAAGTTGAGCGACATCACTTGCACGCCGCTGGCACTTGTTACGGGATAAATACCGTCCTGGTCACCCTGGGCACGTTCGTGGATACCGAACATTTTAGGAATAGACGGCCCCGTGATATCTGCGTCCAAAATACCGCATGAGAAACCGCGGCGCGTCATTTCAGAGGCGAGCAGCCCGGTAACAAATGATTTACCCACCCCCCCTTTACCGCTGACTACGCCGATAACGTG
>JAZRIL010000013.1:0-3650 GCA_045645285.1 Elusimicrobiaceae bacterium
CTTAGAAAGAGGAAGATTCCCGACTACATTCCTCGGGAATGACCCTTTATTTTCATTTAAACTACCTTTAAAACTACTTTTGTTTTGCATATATATCCCTCCACAGGAAATGAGTATATGCAAAGTCTAGCAAAAAAAAAACGATGTCAAGTCTTTTTTATTTTCTTCTAAAAAGATAAAATAAATGTATATTACTTTAATTAAGAGGTTGTTATGTTACACAAAATTCGCGTCAATGAAGTCGGCAAATATGTCGGCCAAGAAATTACTTTACACGGTTGGCTCTATAACAAACGCTCCAGCGGCAAACTCCATTTTTTGCAATTGCGCGACGGCAGTGGCATTATCCAGTGCGTAATGTTCAAAGGCGATGTGTCCCCGGAACAATTTGAACTGGGCGATAAAGTAACGCAGGAATCGTCTATCATCGTCACGGGGACGGTGCGCGAAGATAAACGCTCGCCGCTTGGGTTTGAACTCGGCGTAAAAAATTTAGAAGTCGTACAAATGGCGAAAGATTATCCGATTTCCCCCAAAGAACACGGGCCGGATTTTTTGATGCAAAACCGCCACTTGTGGTTGCGCTCGGCACGGCAAACCGCTATTTTGCGTGTACGCGATGAAATCATTTTTGCTATCCGCGAGTATCTACACAACAACGGGTTTATTTTGTCAGACTCCCCCATTTTGACTCCCGCCGCGTGCGAAGGCACCAGCACGTTATTTGAAACCGATTACTTCGGCGAAAAGGCCTTTTTATCCCAAAGCGGCCAACTCTACGGCGAGGCCTCAGCCATGGCGCTTGGCAAAACGTATTGTTTCGGCCCGACGTTCCGCGCCGAAAAATCCAAAACACGCCGCCACCTGACCGAATTTTGGATGGTGGAACCGGAAGTCGCCTACAACGATTTAGATGATAACATGGACCTGGCGGAAGATTTCATTAAATACATTGTCGCCCAAGTACTCAAAAACCGCGCCGCGGACTTGAAAACCTTGGAGCGCGACACCTCTAAACTACAAGCCACGGTGGAAAAGAAATTCCCGCGTATTGACTACACCGACGCCATTGAAATTTTACATAAAAAAGGAAACGACACCCCGTGGGGCGGCGATATCGGCGGCGACGAAGAAACACTCCTGGGCGAAGATTACGACACGCCTATTATGATTCACCGCTATCCCACCGCCATCAAGGCCTTTTATATGAAACGCGACCCGAAAAATCCGAAAGTGGTGTTGGCGGTAGACGTCATCGGGCCGGAAGGTGCCGGGGAAATTATCGGCGGTAGCGAAAGAGAGGCCGACTACGATGCCCTGCTCGCCCGTATTAAAGAACAAGGTTTAGACCCCGAAGGATATTCGTGGTACTTGGATTTGCGCAAATACGGCAGTGTACCGCACGCCGGGTTTGGTATGGGTATTGAACGCATGGTGCGTTGGATTTGCGGACTCCAACACGTGCGCGAAACTATCCCGTTTGCCCGCATGATGGATAAAATCCATCCATAACCGTTACAAACCTCTCTACGTAAAAACGCCCGGTGCTTATACGCCGGGCGTTTTTCCCTTTCTGCGCGTAAAATAGTATAATAGATACAGTTGTTATTATAACCAAAGGAGTGTGTATGGATATTCATGCATATACTGCGGACTTTTTAGAAGCCCAAGAGAAAAAAGATCCCGGCCAAAAAGTATTTTTACAGGCCGTCAAAGAAGTAGTCAGCACGTTGCACCCGGTGTTGGAACAAAACCCGGTCTACATTAAAGAAAAGATTTTGGAACGCTTAGTAGAACCCGAACGCATCATCAGTTTCCGCGTACCGTGGCAAGATGACAAAGGCGAAATCCACGTCAACCGCGGCTACCGCGTTCAATTCAACAGCGCCATCGGGCCGTATAAAGGCGGTATCCGCTTTCATACGTCTGTGACGCAAGATTCGCTGAAATTCTTGGCATTTGAACAAACCTTCAAAAACAGTTTAACCACGCTCCCCTTGGGCGGCGGTAAAGGCGGAAGCGACTTTGACGCCCGCGGCAAATCCGACGGAGAAGTCATGCGCTTTTGCCACTCGTTTATGAACGAACTCTATCGCCACATCGGTTACCATACCGACGTACCCGCCGGGGACCTCGGTTGTGGGGCACGCGAAATCGGCTATATGTACGGGCAATACAAAAAACTGACCGACGTTTTCACCGGAACTTTTACCGGTAAAAAACCGAATTGGGGCGGCAGTCTTTTACGTCCGGAAGCCACGGGCTACGGCGTAGCGTACTTCACGCAAAATATGCTTGCTACCAAAAACGACAGCGTCAAAGGAAAAACCTGCATTGTGTCCGGTACCGGTAACGTCGGTATTCACGCCATTGAAAAACTGACCGAACTGGGCGGCAAAGTAGTGGGCTTTATGGACTACGACGGCAGCGTCTACGACAAAGACGGCGTAAATGCTGAAAAACTTGCCTTCTTAAAAGACCTCGTATTTGTGCGCCGCGGCAGTTTGAAAGAATACGTCAAAAAATTCCCAAAAGCCGAATTTAGACCCGGCAAAAAGACGTGGGATATCCCGTGCGACATCGCCTGCCCGACGGCTTGTGAAAACGAACTCTTGGGCGACGACGCCAAAACCTTACTTAAAAACGGTTGCAAATGCGTCTGCGAGGGCTCTAACATGCCTTGCACGCCCGAAGCCATTGAAGCGTTCCAAGCCGCGGGTATTTTGTACTCCCCCGGTAAGGCCTCTAACGCCGGCGGCGTGGCTGTGTCCGGCTTGGAAATGACGCAAAACTCCATGCGCTTGTATTGGACGCGCGAAGAAGTGGACCAATACCTCCACCGCATTATGAACAGCATTCACAATAGCTGCTTACAAGCGGCCGAAATGTACGGCATGAAAGGCAACTATATGGCCGGCGCAAACATCGCGGGCTTTAAGAAAGTGGCTGATTCCATGTTGGACCAAGGGTTGGTATAAACTTGGCTGAAAAGATTAGACGGAAAAACTCCCGCTCGTTTGAGCGGGAGTTTTTTATATGAAAAATTTTGTACAACTTAAGGCAAATGATACAAACGCAATGTACCATTGTGCGAGGTTTTAGTTCCTTTAAATAATTCTTTACAAAATTTTCCTTCCGTAATTTTACTTTTTTCCTCCATACAAAGCACTTCATGCGTTGGAATGGTATCATCATAAAACTTTAAATAATACGAAAATCCGGCGTGGGCGTAATTTCCCTCTAACCGTCCCATATGCAAGGCATGTATGATGGAAGATTTTTCAATACTCGCTCCCCAATAAGCATTTGATTTATGATCCGTAGCATTACTCGTATAAATACCTGTTGTTCCAGTCCAATCTGCCGGCAACGTGATATCCAATTCGTCAAAAGAGGACGGCATATCGTTATTAGCCAAATCATACGACTCCACTGCATCACTTAATGATTTAACTAAGGTAAGTACTTGCATCGCGCGTGATTTTTCTACCGCTTTTTGATATTGCGGAAGAGCCACCGCCGCCAATATGCCAATAATAAGGACGACAACGAGAAGTTCTATGAGGGTAAAGGCTTTTACGCCGTTATTAAAAAGTATTGTCATCCCCGAGAGTTTCTGTCGGGGATCTTCCACTTGTTTAATAAAACAA
>JAZRIL010000014.1:0-30090 GCA_045645285.1 Elusimicrobiaceae bacterium
CCGGATACGGTTAAAACACAAGAATTTGTGTTTTTGGGAATTGAAAAATTAGGCGCGGACGCCAAAAACCGCGACATCGTGCGCGCGCTGGCGCGTAAACTCAAAATCGCATTATAAGATTCGTATTTCTCAAACAAAACCGTCATGCTGAATTTATTTCAGCATGACTTTTTTATTGTTCTGTTGTCAGAAAATAAAAGGGCTTGACTTCGTTTTTTTTTTTGATTTAATTTGAGTAGGCACAAATTAAAAGGAGGAATTTTTATGAAAGAAGAAAATAAAAAAAGTTTGTCATGCCGCATAACCCACCACTCGTCATCCCGCAGTGTTTCTATGCGGGATATAGTGGTGGGTTATTTTAATGCCCCGTTATATCCCGGATTACAAATTTCCGGGATGACGAACGGGGCGAGCGGTTTCACGCTGATAGAATTACTAGTAGTAGTTTTAATCATCGGTATCTTGGCAGCGGTGGCGCTGCCGCAATACCAAAAGGCAGTGATGAAAAGCCGGATCGTGCAAATGTTGGTGCGTGTGAAGGCCTTGCATGACGGGGCGGAAATGTATTACATGGCTAATGGCTCCTATCCGACTGACGTGCGTGATGTGGATATAGATGTTACGCAGGGGGCTGAAGTGAAACAGAATGAAGGATGGACGAATAGTACCACACCGGCTGCCTTTTATCCGGACGGAATGCAATGTATTATTATCAGCGGGGCCTACGCGGCTTGTGGAAAATTTGAAGATAATTTTTATCTACAAAAAACATTGAATCAGGCGAGAAGTTCTGAATATGGCGCCGGTAAAATAAGTTGTTGCGGTAAGCAAAATACCATTGTGGATGAGGTGTGCCGTTCGCTTGCGCACAAAACCACACACGATTGGGTTAACACGAATGTCCATTATAATTGTTATTTTGTAGAGTAACTTTTTCCACCACAAAAAACACCCCACCGATTGGTGGGGTGTTTGGCAAAACGTAAACTTATTTGGCGTTTACCATTTTGGCTCTGGAGATATCACCTTTCTTATCTAAGAAATAGAGATATCCTTTTTCTTTTTTAATACCGCATTTTTCGACTTTTTTCGGTTTGCCACCTTTTTTGCCGCCGCGAGCCATTTGCACACGGGCGATATCACCATCTTTGTCGATGTAGTACAAGAAACCGTCTTCGCGGTCCATGCCTACTTTCATTACTTTTTCAGCCATTGTTAAACTCCTCCTTATAAGGATCGTCGTTAATTAACGTACACTAACGTACAAATCAAGTGTAATAAAAAATTTTCAATTTTGCAAGTGTTTTTTTTAGGCGGGTGTTCCTCGGGGTCTTTTTATACAGTACGCGTACGGGGTAAAAAATGGGCTTTTTACCTATATAATAGGGGAAAATGGTATAATCAAACTATAACATCTAAGGGGATTTTATGTACTTAAAAGCAATAGAAATTATGGGGTTTAAATCGTTCGCCGATAAATCCCGCCTGGATTTTGAACCGGGTATTACGTGTGTGGTAGGACCTAACGGTTGCGGTAAATCTAACGTGATTGATTCTGTACGTTGGACGATTGGTGAAATGAGTTGGAAAGCGTTACGTTCCTCCTCCATGGTAGATATTATTTTTAACGGTACCGCCAAACGCGCTCCCCTAAACATGGCACAAGTGAGCATGATTTTTGATAATGCCTCACGCCAACTTCCCCTAGATTTTAATGAAATTACCGTCACGCGCAAAATCTTCCGCTCCGGCGAAAGTGAATACTATTTAAATAAAGTCCAATGCCGTTTGCGCGATATCCGCGATTTGTTTCTAGATACCGGTATCGGCGGCGAGGGTTATGCTATTATTGACCAGGGCGGCGTGGAAAGTGTACTTTCCGCCTCGGCTGAACAACGCCGCGAGATGTTTGAAGAAGTGGCCGGCGTTTCCAAATACAAAGCCAAACGCGAAGAATGCGTGCGCCGTTTAGAGCGCGTAGACCTGGACTTGGCCCGTCTGGCCGACACGGTGGCGCTTATTCAAGAGCAAATTAAGAAGTTAGATAGCGAAGCCAAAAAAGCGCGGCTCTATCAAAAATACCGTGAAGAACTCAAAGAAAGTGAAATCGCCATTTCCGTTTGTTCTATTAAAGAAGCCGACGCGCTGATTGCCAAACACACGTTGGAGTTGGAGCCGATCGCTTCCAAACAAAGCGATTTGGAAAACCGCATCTCCGCGCAAGAAGGCGCGGCGGCGGCGTTGGATTTAAATTTAACACACAAACAAAAAGAGATGGCGGAGTTTAACGAAAAAATTTCCGCCAGTAAATACCAAGTCGGTTTGTTGGAAGGCGCGATAAAAAACTGCGACAACTTAACTGCCGAACTTACGGCGCAAATTGCCGCTTCCGGTGCCGAGGCCCAACGCGGCCAAAGCCGTTTACAGGAACTTACGCCGACGATCGCCAAACTTAAAGAGCAACTGGCCGCCGTGGCCGCGCAATTGGCTCCCTTGCAACAAAATTATAACGAACAAACCGCCCAAGCACAAAAGTTGGAAAACGACTTGCGCCAGGCGGAAAGCGATTTGCAACGTACCTCCGGCGAACTAATGAACATTGTGCAAAAACAAATGGAAGTTTCCAACCGCATTTCGTTGGAGGAATCCTCTGCCCAACGCGAAAACGAAGATTTAATTGCGGCGGAAAAAGTCAGCCAGGCCCAAACGCAAGGGCTCGCCGAACAAGAAGAAAAATTAAACGAAATTTTAGCGCGTGTCCAAACCGCTCAAGCCGCCAGCGATAAAGCACGCGAAGAAATTACCCAGGGGGAAAGTAGTTTTCAAAAACTGCAACAAGAGCGCGGTACGCTCAACGAGAAACTCTCTGCGGTTAAATCGTCCGTTGCGGCGTTGAAAGCCAAGTTAGAAATGATTCAAACCCAAGGTAAGAACGACCCGTACTGGGTGGGGGCGCAACTGGTCAGTAAAAGCGGCCTTCCCGGCGTGAAAGGCACCTTGCGTAAGGCCTTAAAATACCCGGCCGCTTTGGGCGTAGCCGTGGAAGAATCCTTTGGAAAATACCTAGATGCCGTGCTGTGTTCCGACGAAAAAACAGTGCAAGAGGCGTTGGCCCTTCTTAAACAAAACGGCAAAGCGCGTGCTAAATTTATTGTACTTTCTAACGTGCCCGCCGCCCAACACACCGCGCCGGAAAACGCGCTGAAAGAACAACTTTCCTACAAACCGGAACTGGAAAATTTAGTGAACTATATTGTCGGCGGATACAGTTATCAGGACGGCACGGTCAAAGACGCGTTCTTTGTGGGTGGCGGGGCGGAAAACGTTCGCGCGCCGGAGGCCTACTGGGGCGAAGAAGAAACCGTGCGCGGAGAAATGGAAACGAAAACCACCGAAGAAGAAACGCTTTCCAAGCAAATTATTACCAATTACGACGCGCTCAAAAAATCCGAAGAAGATTTAAAAACTTTGCGTGTCAAATTGCAAGAAGCCGCCGTTGCCCTTAACACGGTGCAAAACGAGCGTGCCAACCAAGAACGTTTGATTGCCCAAACCAAACAAGAATTAGCGCGCGCCGCTCAGCGCAAGCAGGAAATTACCTTGCGCGTGGATAACCGTAAACAGACGGTGGAAGCGCTTAAAAAACAGTTGGAAGAACTCAAAACCGCTCACGCGTCCATGCAGAAAAAAGGCGAAGAATTACGTTTAAAACAAGTGGATTTGCGTGCCCAGGCCGAAACTTTAAAAGGTACGCTTAACACGCTAAGCAGTCAACTTTACGACGTGCGCATTAAAAAGAATAATGTGGAATTGGATTTAAAATCCACAGAATTTGAATTTAACAGTTTAACCGACAGCGAAGGCAAACGGAATGAAAAAATTGCCTCCTCCAATTTGCGCTTAAAGAGTTTGGCCGACGAAAAACTTGCCACGCAAGCCAAACTGTCCTCCGAGCGCGATGCCTTGGCGCAACTGGAACTAACCGAACACCAAATGCGCGGCGAAGTGGAAGCGCTCAAAAAAGAATTTAGCGATAAGACGGCCGCACTTAATGCGTGCAAGAAAGAATTTTCCGACCTGACTATTAAAAAGAACGATTTGGAAAACGCCCTTTCCAACGCACGTCGCCAACGCACGACCGTAGCCAACAATTTGTTTGAAAGTTGGAACATCACGCCGGAAGAAGCACAACTCAACTATGGCGAAAAAACGGTAGACTACGAGCGCGTCAAAATGATGCGCAAGCGCATTGAAAATATGGGGGCTGTCAATATGACCGCGCCGGAAGAATACGACGCGCTGACCGAACGTAATAACTTCCTAAAAACCCAAATCAACGATTTGGAAAGTGCCAAAAAAGATTTGAAGTCCGCTATTAGCAAAATCAACCAAACCACGCGTGAGAATTTCCGCTACACGTTTGACCAGGTGCGGATGCACTTTAAAAACATTTACCAAACGCTTTTCCGTGGCGGGGAGTGTGATTTGGTGCTCACGCAACCCGATAATTTGTTAGAAACCGGCATTGAAATTTATGCCCAACCGCCCGGTAAAAAACTGCTTAACATTACCTCTATGTCCGGCGGCGAAAAGACGCTTACGGCCATGTCGCTACTTTTTGCGTTCTTTACGCATAACCCCTCGCCGTTCTGTATTATGGACGAGGCGGACGCCGCCCTGGATGAAGCCAATGTGGAACGCTACGTCAACCTGATTAAAGAATTTTCCAAGACGACGCAGTTTATCGTGGTAACGCATAACAAACGCACCATGGAAGCGGCGCGGATGTTGTACGGAATTACCATGGAAGAAAGCGGGGTGTCTAAAGTGATGTCGGTCAACTTGTCTGACCGCGCCAACCCCGAGGACGTCAAAAAGAAAGAAGCCATAGAAGCGTTGGCGGAGGCGTAATGAAAATCGGTGTGTTTTCCGATGTTCACGGCAATCTGGAAGCCCTCAACGCGTGTCTGGCGCGTCTGGATCAGGAAGGCGTGGAGCGGTTTATTTTCTGTGGCGATGCGATTGGCTACGGCCCCGACCCGGAGGCCTGTGTGCAAAAAATTTTGCAACTTCCGCTATTGGCGTGTGTGCTGGGAAATCACGACGCCGCGTTGGACCGCCCCGAACTGGAATCCTTTTTCAACTACGACGCCCGCTTGGCCTTAGAAAAAACCCGCAAGTTGTTATCTCCCAGTTCGCTCTATGCGCTGACGACCTTGCCCGAGCGTGTGCAAATGCCCGGTTTTTGTGTGGTGCACGGCACGCCGGCCGACCCGATTAAAGAGTATTTTTCCAGTGTGTTTCAATTCCAAAATATGCTTTCGCTGTGGGAAGGAGCCGTGTGTTTTGTGGGGCACACGCATTTATCGTTTTACATGAAAGGCACCGCCCGCAATTGCACGGTCACACTTAGCAGTCAGGACGGTACCGAAGTCTCACTCACCCGTCAATCGCGCTACGTGATTAACCCGGGTGCGGTGGGCAAACCGCGCGACAAAAACCCGCAAGCCGCTTTTGGCATGTGGGATACCAAGGCCAACACCTTTACATTCTTGCGTGAAACATACGACGTGAAAAAAACGCAAGAAAAAATGCGTAAATACAAATTCCCGTCTTTTTTAATTGATAGTTTGGCGGTGGGCTATTAAGATTTTTTCCACCGGGCCAGCAACGTAGCGGCGGTCAGGCCGGCCGTGATACACAGCACAAATTCAAACGGCGCGCGGAAACGCGCATACGCCCCAAAAAAGCACGAACCTATCATCCAGAAATAACCGGTATAAACGGCTAAAAATACGGCACTAACCGGTTGGCTTTTCCACAAATAATAAAACCCGAAACAACCGAACGAAACTACCAAACCCACTTGCAACAGAGCCAGTATAAAAAGCGTTATATCGGCTAAGGTATAGAGCCAGGTCCGCGGCAACAAGCGGGAGTGGCTGAGGGCGTTTTCGGCTTTATTATCGTAGCCGAAAGCCAAGCGGGATACATGGGTGTAGTTGGTGCCGAATAATGTTTTGCCGGCCCACACAGGCAGGTGGACCAGTTTATACCACTTACCTTTTTGTAGCAGCGGCGCGGCTAAGCGTTTATATTCGCGTATTTGGGCAGCGGCCGGCCAGGAATTAAAATCGGGCGGTAAAAACGCCAATAACATTTTGTGGGCTTGCGATACGGAAATGTGATTTCGTTGGGCCACGTAATCGGCATTCCAAATATACAGGTTGTACGTCCTGACGGAAGTAAATCCGTTATACCCCGTTTTAATATGGTTACGCACTTGCCACGTGCCAATGCCCACTACGAGGGGAAGAACAAAGCAAAGGGCCATTTGTTTGGCCAGCACGCGTGATTTTTGATACGCGGCCAACGCTCCCAACAGCACAAAACTGACTGCTACAAAATAATAAGCCACCGGGCGCACATAGACGGCAAGTGTTAAGAAAACAGCCGCCGCGAATAAATCCCGCGCGCGCGGGATTTGTAACCACCGCACCGCAAAAAACACAAACCACGCCAGTAAAAACACGCACACGGTTTCGGTGAGTATGGCAAACGAAAGCGAAAAATACAGCACGCTGGCCGCGCAAAATCCGGCGGCCCACCGTGCGGCAGTTCTATCGGCCAAGCGCAAAGTTGTCAGATATACCGGGAGCAGTAAAACCAGCGATAGTATGTTTTGTACAACGACAATCCCCCACGTTGCGCTATGTGTTAACCATTGGGCCAGGGCCAAAAATACGGGATATCCCGGCGTGCGCATGAGTAACGGCGCGGCGGAAACGGCTTCCCACAGTTGGCCGTACGTCAGCAAGGTTTGTGCGGGGTAAATGTATCCCAGCGAATCCGGGAAAATGAGTGCTTGCTCGCCCAGCGGATTGAGAAAATACACTTGCGCCAGGGCGACCAGTTTAAGCAAAGCCGCCGCTATAATAATTATCCACAAAACTTTGTCTTGATACCATTTCATATAGGTATTGTATGAAATAAAATTATTTTTTTGTAAAAAATTCTTTTTTGCGTTGTTGTTTAAAAAGGCACAAAAAGGGCTTGACTTCGTTTTTTTTTTTGGTAGTATGAGAATATACTCAAACTCTGTGGAGGGATACGTATGAAGAAAAAAAGTGCTTTGTCAGGTGCTTTGAATGCAAAAGGTTTCACGCTGATTGAATTATTAGTGGTCGTACTCATTATCGGTATTTTAGCGGCGGTGGCATTGCCGCAATACCGGCTATCCGTAGCCAAAACTCGTTACGCTACGATGAAACACCTAACTAATGCTATTGCTCAAGCCCAGGAATCTTATTATCTGGCCAACGGTACCTATGCCGCCACTTTTGATGAGTTGGATGTTACTTTACCCGGTTCTAAATACGGGTTAGATACCGCTAACGCTATTTTTGATTGGGGAATTTGTTATCTTACTGTACATCCCGACCGAGATGATCAGTACGTCCGGTGTTCGGTAAATATAGATAACGTACAAGTTGGATATCAAAAATATTTTGATCATATCGCATCCAGCTATCGTGGAACGCGTGCCTGCGGAGTTATTGTTGCGACTGTTGATCCGGCGGCGTTGTCAAGCAAACTATGCGCGTTGGAAACCGGTCGGAAAAATCCGGGAAGAGGAAGTAGTGATTGGGGAAATACGTGGTGGTACCCGGAAAACTGATTTTTACTTTTCGTCCACTTTCTTTTGGATTAGCCACAAACTGATAAACAGAAATCCTAAGCCGATGAGTTCGGCTCCGTGTGGAAACCGACCTCTAAATAAAATATCCGTGCCCATGGCTACTATCGGTACAATGTAGGTGACGGAGGCCATCCGCGTGGCTCCCCACCGCCGCAGTAACGCTACCATGAGTAAGAATGCAATCGCCGAAGAAAATACCCCCGCGCATATAATGGAAACAATTACCTTGGGAGTAAAATCGGCCAGATGCGGGGTGGGCTCAAACAAGAGGGCAACCGGAAGTAATAACGCGGCGGCAAAAATGTATTGATATTGGGTATTGGCTTGCCAAGAAATAGCGGTGTTATCTACCATAATTTTTTTAGTTAGCACGTTGGCTAAGCCGTAGGAAACCGCCATTACCAGTAACGCTCCGTATCCGAGGAACGCCATTTTATCAGCGGTAGTTTGTAAGGTTGCCTGGGGGTGCATAACGATTACCATACCGGCTAACCCGATAAGTACTCCGGCGGCCCGGCGCCAAGTAAAACGGTCCACCCCTTTGAGTAAAATGGCCCCGGCGATGAAACTCCAAATCGGCGATGTACCATTAAAAATTCCGGCCACGGTGGGGGCGGTGTATTGAAGGGCCCACGCACGCGCCGCAAACGGAAGCAAAATAAGTAAGAAACTAATCAAGGCCGGACGCCATAATTGGTTCACCGGATATTTGAAATGCTCCCGGCGGAACCGGAAAAAGAAAAGGAAAAACACCAACCCGGCCAATACCTGCCAGAACGTGCCCCAACAGGGTGGCAGTACCTCCACCATGTTTTTGGTTGTCAAATACGCCGTTCCCCAACAAAGGGCTAAACAACATGCTAACAAGTAACTCATATTTTCTATTATAATAAATTCATCACCCCCGGTAAGCCCGCATTTTCGTGTGAAATCGTATAATATATATAAGATGAAAAAAAGCATGTGGGTTTTAATTTGTGTTTTTGTGATAGCCGGTTTATGTTTGATTCGTTTTTCTCATAAAACACCGGTGAGCGCGACAGTAGTAACGTCGGGCTATGTGCCGTATACGTTGGCTAAGCAACTCAGTGGCGATTTGCTTCCTGTGGAAATGTTACTCCCGCCGGGGGCCGAGCCGCACAGTTTTGAGCCGTCGCCGGGTAGTATGGTGGCGGTACATGACGCGCGCGCCTTTGTGTATGTGTCTGACGTGTTGGAGCCGTGGGTGAAAGATGTGTTGGGGGCCGTCGGCAAGACCACGCAAGTAGTCAATTTAAGCCGGGCCGTTGCACCGTCGCAAGACCCGCATGTGTGGATGGATTTCGGCGCGGCGGTGGATATGGCACGTGCGTTGGCCCGGGCGTTTAGCGAACTGGACCCGGAGAACGCGCCCATTTACGAAAAGAATTTAAAACAATTTGAACAAGAAGTGGCGGTGTTGGATATGGATTTTGCCCGCGCCTTATCTTCGTGTGCAAGCCGCGAAGTAGTGCATATCGGACATTTGGCCTTTGGGGCACTTGCCAAACGCTATCATCTGTCACTTACGGCGTTAGCGGGTACATCGCACGACGGTGAACATTCCGCGCAAAAACTGATTGATTTAATTAAACACATCCGTGCCAAACAAATAAAGTCATTATTTACCGAGGAAGCCGTTTCGCCCCGGCTGGCCCAAACGGTGGCGGCGGAAACGGGCACGCAAATTTTTCCGCTCTACACCATAGAAGATATTTCCAAAGAGGATTTTGCCGGTGGCGCTACGTATGCGCAACTCATGCGCCGCAATTTGGATAGTTTACAACAGGGACTTGTATGCAAGAAATAATCCGCGCCGAAAATATCACCTTTGCCTATACACGTGTGCCGGTACTGGAAAACATTTCTTTTACCGTGCAGGCGGGGGATTATATCGGGCTTATCGGCCCCAACGGCGGCGGGAAAACGACGTTGTTAAAGGTGCTACTCGGTTTGCAAAAAGGGAAAGGGGAAATTTCGCTTTTCGGTACGCCGCTGGCCAAATTTACCGGGTGGAATAAAATTGGTTACTTGGCGCAAAAAAGTCCGGTGGCACAGAGCCGCTTTCCGATTGGGGCCGAAGAAGTGGTTTTAATGGGGCTGCCCGGGCGCGGGGCCGGCGTCAGCCGCAACGAATTAAAGGAAGTGTATGAGGCCATGCAGCAAACTCGCACGCGCAAATATGCCGGGCAGTTATTCAACGATTTGTCTGTCGGCCAACAGCAACGCGTGCTACTGGCCCGGGCGTTAGTCAGTAAGCCGCAACTTTTAATTTTAGACGAGCCGTCCACCGCGTTGGATGCCCAGTCGCGCGAAATGTTTTTTGATTTACTGGGTGAACTCAACACGAAACACCGTACCACGATTTTGCTCATTACCCACGATACAGGTGAAGTGGGGAAATATATTTCCAAATTTATGTATGTGGATAAATCGCTCGTGTTTTTCGGCACGAAAGAAGAATTTTGCCATTCTGAGAAAGTAGCCCAAAAACTGGGTCCCTTTGCCCAACATACCATTGACCATTTGCACAATACGCACGGACATTGTCCGCTCGGCGCGTCGTGTAAGGAGTGCCATCATGATTGAGTTTTTAACGTACGGTTTTGTGCAACGCGGGCTGTTGGCGGGCAGTTTGGTGGCGGCGTCGTGTGCGCTACTGGGTGTGTTTTTGGTCCTTAAACGCTTATCTCTCATCGGTGACGGCATGAGCCACGTATGTTTGACAGGAGTGGCGGTGGCCCTGCTCACTTCCGCCAACCCGGTCTATATGTCTATCCCGGTGGTAATGGCGGCGTCTTTAGGCATTATGAAACTGACGCGAAAATTTAAGATTTACGGCGACGCGGCTATTGGCATTATCAGCGCGGCGGGGCTGTCTGTGGGGTTACTGATAACGGCGCTTGCCGGCGGATTTAATACGGATTTACTCGGCTATTTATTCGGCAGTATTTTAACGGTCACGTCCGGCGAAACGGTGCTGTGCGGTGTTTTGCTGGCCGTGGTGGCCGGAGGAATTTGGATGTTTTACCGTTTGCTCGCGGCGACGTGTTTTGACGAACCCTTTGCCCATACGCGCGGCGTGCCGACACAAGCGGTCAATACCGCGCTCATACTGGTTACGTCCGTAGCGGTAGTGCTGTCGTTTAAAGTGGTGGGGATATTTTTGATTTCCGCTCTAATCATTATTCCGCCCGCCAGCGCGCTACTCGTTTCGCGCACGTTTAAACAAGTGCTGTGGCTGGCGGCTGCGTTTGGCGTAGCAAGCGTGTGGGCAGGCGTATATAGTTCGTTTATGCTGAATATCCCGGCGGGCGCGGCGATTATTTTAGTCAATTTGATTTTCTTGTTGGCGTGTTATGTTTGGAGTAAAGGGGTACACCGTGGTTAAGAAAAATCTCCCCGTGGAACCGCTGCTAAAAGAACTGAAAAAATTATATCCCAAACACATCATCCCCCTGCACCATAAAAGCGCGTGGGAGTTGTTGTGTGCGGTGATTTTGTCGGCCCAATGCACGGACGCCCGCGTCAACACCATTACCCCGCACTTATTTAAAAAATATCCCACTGTGTACGATTTGGCTAATGCCGATATCAAAGACGTGGAAAAAATTATCCACTCCGCGGGGTTTTTTCACAGCAAGGCGCGCTCGTTAATTGAAATGTCTAAACGCATTTGCGACGTGTACGGCGGACAAGTGCCGCAAACGATGGACGATTTACTTACCTTGCGCGGCGTGGCCCGCAAAACGGCCAACGTGATGCTGGGCGATTATTTCAAAAAACCCGTCGGCATTGTGGTGGATACGCACGTCAAGCGGTTATCGTTCCGGCTCGGGTTTACCCGAGAGACCGACCCTGTCAAAGTGGAAAAAGACCTTACCCAACTAATCCCGTACAAATATTGGGGTTGGATAGCCATTGCGCTGATTTTGCACGGGCGCAGTATTTGCCCCGCCCGAAAACCCCTGTGCGATAAATGCACCTTATCTAAATTTTGCAAGAAAAACAGTGTGAAAAATTAGTTCAGCGTATAAGCGTCTACGGAGATATAATCTCCCAAGTACGTTCCTTTCATGATTTGGCTACAATACGCCCCTGGTGATTTTTCAAAAATTGTTCCGCGTTCTTTTCGTTCCATACACAAAATTTGTTGTTGTGGCATGTGGTAGTAATTATCGGTGATATAATAGGCAAAACCGGCCCCTTTATAAGGACCGTCTATAAGGCCCATATATATACCCTCTGGATGTAATTGCACAGACCACTCGTTATTGGCCCGCGTATCCGTGATAGGCGCATCGTTACACCATTTTGCTGAGCCGCTCCAGGCGTTTACTTCCAAGGGCAATTCATCAAACGAGGTCGGCATGGCTCCGTTGGCTAAGAAATAAGTGTCTGCCGCCTGCCCCAGTGATTTAAGTAACGTAAGGGCTTGGGCGGAATGGGCTTTGGCTACCGCTTTTTGATACTGCGGCAACGCCACCGCGGCGAGTATACTGATGATAAGAACGACGACGAGTAATTCAATCAGCGTAAATGCTTGTTTGTTGTTCATGTTGTTTGCTCCTTTAATTAGGTTGTCATTCCCGACAACATTCCTCGGGAATAACATTTTTTATATGTCTTTTTTCTCTGACACTCTATTATCGTTTTTTTTTTTGATTTGTCAAGTGCTTGCCGCACGGCCACTAGGCCTCGGACCTCTGGCTATTGAGGACGTCTTTTTTGGTTTATCGGGGCTTCGCTTTTCCGTGCTGTTCCCCTCGCCCCTTGCGGTCGGGGATTGGGTCCAACAAAACAAAACAGGCACAAACAAAAGTTTGTGCCTGTTCGGTCCTGTTTTGGCGATATTAAACTTATACCCGCGCGCGCAGAAGGCGTCGCAGTAAATACGTTACAAATTTAACGGGGTATTTTTGCGGGTTGGGGGCCACTTGAAAAAGCGGATATTTTTCTAATCCCCATTTTTTAAATAACGGGAAATTATTTTGGCATACAAGGCCCGTTTCTTCCACGACTTCTTTGTAGAAATTAAACCACTCATCAAAATAATAATACTTCCAGAATTTGCGGTGCCCGACGGCATGTATTAACACGGCTTTAGCCAGGGCAAAGCGGTTGCGTTGGGCCTCGCAGTTATATTTTTCGTCCAGTGTATCAATCGGCAGGCTGAAATGTTGGCACATCAAAAGCAAAATGCCTTGGTCCGGAAAAACCAGGTGCTCGGCTATTTCGGCCGTTTTTTGGTAGCACCAATCGGACAAGGTGTCCTTGTCTTGCGTAAGGGCTTGGCTGATGCACATAATCCCGGCGTTAAAATGCGGGGCTTGCATATCAAACCCGGGAATATCTTGTGTGAAATTGGTGCGTACCCGTTGGTCGTGATACTCCCGCCGAAACCCAATTCCGTGCGGAATCTGGCTCAGCATACCCGAGATATCGCCGCGGATTAAAATATCCGCATCCAACCACATCACGTACGTATATTCTTTTAAATAATGGAAACACTCGTAACGTACAAAGGTCATTTCGCCGTAATCGCGCAACACGTTGTGGCGCATGCCGGACATGTCCGGAAATTTATACGGGATAAACCGGCACGGAACCACCCGGGCCAGCGCGTGGCGGGTGGGGTCGTCCATATTTTGATAGTAAATAATGATGTCGGATTTATCCAGTAACGCGGCGTTGTGTTTTTTAAGCCCTTTGAGTACGACGGCCAAAGCAAATGCCAAGTTGCCCGTCGCGCCCATAATAATGGCGGTATTTTTCTGGGGAGAGGTAGGAAGGAGTATATCCATAATTTTATTATAGCAAGAAAGAGAACAAAAAAAAACGGCAATTTTACATTGCCGTTTTTTGCAAGTAATGAAACTTATGAAGACTTATTTCAATAAGGCCAACAGTACACCGGCGGCTACCGCACTGCCGATAACCCCCGCCACGTTCGGGCCCATCGCGTGCATCAGCAGGTAGTTTTGCTTGTCATATTCAAGCCCTACTTTGTTGGACACGCGCGCGGCCATCGGCACGGCGGAAACACCCGCGGAACCGATAAGCGGATTGATTTTTGTTTTGCTAAAGCAGTTCATCAGTTTAGCCAAAAGTACGCCGGAAGCCGTGGCAATAGAGAACGCGATAATCCCCAGTACCAAAATCCCTAAGGTTTCGGTTACTAAGAAGTGGTCGGCCTGCAATTTGGAGCCGACGGACAGACCCAGCAAAATCGTTACAATGTTGCAAAATTCGTTTTGTAAGGTTTTGCTCAAGCGTTCGGCTACGCCCGATTCTTTGACTAAGTTGCCAAACGTAAGCGCACCGATTAAAGGCGCGGCGGAGGGCAACAAGAGCGCACACAACAGCAAAATCACGAGCGGGAATAAGATTTTTTCGCGTTTAGATACCGGGCGAAGTTGCGTCATGCGGATTTTGCGTTCTTCGTCGGTAGTTAACAGTTTCATAATGGGCGGTTGGATAATCGGCACCAGCGCCATATACGAATACGCCGCTACGGCGATGGCTCCCAGTAAATCGGGCGCCAGGCGCGAGGTCAAGTAAATAGATGTCGGGCCGTCGGCTCCGCCGATAATACCGATAGAAGCGGCTTCTTTTAGGCCAAAGGCGAACAATTGTTTGTCACCGACGTAAATATACGATAGGGCAATCGCGCCGATGAGCGTGGCGAAAATGCCAAACTGCGCCGCGCCGCCCAGCAGTGCCATTTTCGGGTTGGCAATCAAGGGACCAAAGTCCGTCATCGCACCCACGGCCATAAAGATAAACAGCGGGAACAACCCCGTGTTAATCCCGGCGTTAAATACAATGCCCAAAAACCCATTCGGCCCGGCGATTTCCTCGCCTACCGGCATGGGAATATTGGCCAAGAGTCCGCCAAAGGCAATCGGCACAAGAAGCAGCGGCTCAAATTGTTTTTTGATACCGAGCCACAACAAGAAACAGCAAACTCCAATCATCACGAGTTGTTGCCACGTGATGGAATAAAGTCCGGTTGTTTGCCAAATTTGGTTAAATGCTTGTGCAAAGTCCATAGTGGCTCCTATTTGATTTCGGCAAGCGCGTGGCCGGTTTGTACTTGGTCGCCTTGTTTGACGACAAAATGTATCGTTCCGGCGGCGGTGGCCGCTACCGGGGTTTCCATTTTCATCGCTTCCATGACCAGGATTTCTTGGCCTTCGCTGACGCTGTCGCCTTCTTTGACGGAAAAGCGTAACACCGCGCCGGGCACCGGAGCGTTTACCGTGGTGCCTTGAGCGTTGGCGGCGGGTTTAGCCGCGGCTTGCGAGACGGTGGCCGTGCCCACGCCTACGTTGTAGCGTTTGCCGTTGACAACGGCCGTAGAGTCGTTTTCAAACGAAACGGTGTACGTTTTGCCTTCCACGGTTACGCTTACCGGGCCGTCTTGTTTGGCGGCCGGTTTCACATCAGCCGCCCAGCGGATACCGTTAATTTTGGATTCGCCTTTTAAGTACATCAGCCCCTTATCGGCACACGTGGCGACGATAAATTTATTTTCATCGTTTACGGGGAGGCCCGCTTCTTTAAGTTTGGCCTCGGCTACTTTTAATCCTTTCTTCGGGTCGGCGTCGTTGATTTCAAGCGGCGTTTTCGTGGTAGGTTCGCGTTTTAATTGCTCGCTGGCAATTTTGACGATTTCCGGGTCTGCTTGGACCGGCGTTTTGCCAAAGTAACCCAGTACCATTTTGCCATATCCTTCGGTGATTTTCTTCCAGGGGCCAAACATCACGTTGGCGTATGCTTGTTGGAAGTAGAATTGCGAAACAGGAGTGACGGACGTGCCGAACCCGCCGAGTTTCACGCATTCGCCCATGGCTTTTACGACTTCGGGGAATTTGTCAAAGGTGCCGTTATCACGCATCATTTGCGTGTTGGCGGTTAACGCTCCGCCGGGCAACGGCGAGAACGGAATAATCGGGTTGACTTTGGTGGCTTCGGGCGGCAAGAAGTATTTGCTCATGCAATCTTGGAAGACGTTTTCGGCTTCTTGGATTTTTTTCGGGTCAATGTCTAACGTATATTCGGTACCGCGCAAGGCGTGCCACATCGTTAAAATATCGGGTTGGCAGGTGCCGCCGGAAACGGGTCTGATGGATAAATCCAACGAATCCGCCCCCGCTTTAATGGCTTCTAAACAGCAGGCAATGGAGTTGCCGGCGGTTTCATGCGTGTGGAAAACAATTTTAGTGCCGGCAGGCAATACGCGGCGGGCCATGGCAATCGTTTGCCCGACGGTGTGGGGCGTAGATGTGCCGGACGCATCTTTAAAACAAACGGAGTCAAACGGAACGCCCGATTTCAAAATATCTTTTAACACTTTTTCATAAAATTCGGCGGTGTGGATTTTGCCCGTCGTGTCCCAACCGGGAGCCAAGGACATCATGGTTACGCAGATTTCGTGTTTGAGCCCGGCGTTGTGGATACATTGACCGGAATAAATGAGGTTGTTTACGTCGTTTAAAGCATCAAAGTTACGAATGGTGGTCGTGCCGTGTTTTTTAAATAACTCAGCGTGGGCTTTGATAACGTCGGAGGATTGGCTGTCTAACCCCACCACGTTTACACCGCGGGCCAACGTTTGTAAGTTGGCATCCGGACCGGCGGTTTTGCGGAAAGTATCCATCATATCAAAGGCGTTTTCGTTGCAGTAAAAGAACAACGCCTGAAAGCGCGCGCCGCCGCCAAATTCCATGTGGGTAATTCCGGCGTGGCGGGCGGCTTCTACCGCGGGCATAAAGTCTTTGGTGAGTACGCGCGCTCCGTAGACGGATTGGAACCCGTCGCGAAACGCAGTCAGCATAAAGTTAATTTTTTTCATAGTGTGTTAGTTTCCTTTTATAAATTATTTTGAAAATCTTTTGGCAGTAGCAATGGCAACCGCCAAGAGGGTGTTGTCTGCTCCGGCTGTAACGGCGGGGAATTTCTCGTCCATCCAGGCCACAAATGCCCCTAAAATTTTCATCATTCCAATCAGTAGGATTAGAAATGATAATACAATCATCATCCCGATAGCGGTAATGTTGAGTGATTGCAAAAATAGATTTTCTGCACTCATACGAACACATCTCCTATATATATTTCTTGTTGGCCTTGAGCGGTGCGTAGTAGCAAAGTGCCGCGCGGGGAAATTCCCTCCGCCAGGCCGGAAATCGTTTTTTCGCCGTCTTTAACCGTTATGTTTTTGCCTAAGGCCGCAAACCGTTGGGTATAGGCGGCGCAAATGGTTTCAAATCCTTTGTCGCATAAGGCCGGATAACCGTGCCAGAAAAATGACAAGACATCTTGCAATACGTCTTCGCGCGTGGCGTTTACGCCCAGGGCATTTAACGACGTAGCCGGCTGCCCGACGTGCGCTAAATCGGTTTGGCTTACGTTAATTCCTACCCCCAACACGACGGCTTGAAAAACGGTCTTATCAAAAACGGCTTCGCTTAAAATGCCGCTGATTTTTTTGCCGCCCACTTGCACATCGTTGGGCCATTTGACGGCGGGCGTCAGCCCGTATTTTTCCAACGCTTGGCAAATACTCAGTGCCATCAGTTGTGTTAAATTGGGCAAGAAAGGATTGTACGGCGGTTTTAAAAGAACGGAAAAATAGAGCCCGCCTTCTTGCGATACCCACGTGCGGTCCTGCCGCCCGCGTCCGGCGGTTTGTTTGTCGGCATATACCACGGCGGCGTGCGGTAAATCGGCCCGGTGCATTTTTAAATACGTGTTGGTGGAATCCACCGTTTCCAAATGTACCAGGCGGCTCATATAATAAATTATATCAAATTAAGACGGTGGACGTACTCTTGTAGCGGATTAAATAACGGGGAAAATTAAAAAGGGCTTGACATCGTTTTTTTTTTTGCTAGGATTAGCGTATGCCCCAAGCAGAAAGGGGGGATATGTAGATGAAATAAAAATGGTTGTATAAACGAATTTAAGCAAGAGAGAGGTATTATAATGGAAAAGAAAAATGAAATAAAAGAAACAACTTTGAATATTCCCCGAGTCCTTGCCGGACGGGCAACTTGGGAGGGAAAAAACAGGTTGGGTTTTACGCTAATAGAATTATTAGTCGTTGTTCTCATCATTGGTATTTTGGCGGCGGTGGCTGTGCCGCAATATCAAAAAGCTGTGTGGAAAAGCAGAAATGCGCAACTTAAAACTTTAGTCGCTTCATTAACGCAAGCCGAACAGGCCTATTATATGGCGAACGGACGATATAGCGAGAATTTTGACGAGTTAGATTTAGATATCCCGTTGACTCCCGTGGCGACGACAGAAGGCACGTTAGAATCTATTTGCAACTTGCTGACCAACGGTACTGATTCCGTAAGACAAGGAAAAGATTTCCGTTTAGTGTTAAACGGAGTGAATATAAGTGGCGGTGTTGTAGGTATTTGGACGGATGGACCGTATAAGTGTGCTGGATTTTATGAGCAACCGTCTTTACAAAAGATGAAATGTTTGGCTCCCGGAAATGCTGCGGCTTCAATTCGGTTTTGTGAGCAAATAGAAAAAGGTTCTAATCGGGAAGCTTCTGGTGGATGGGGCTTGTGGGCACTCCCTTAATTTTCTGTCTTAAAAACCCCCGCAATTTTTTGCGGGGGTTTTTCTTCTTGCCAAACTTTTTATTTCTTCTTTTGGTCTTTGAGCGCGAGATATCCCATTAGGCGGTAAATCAGTTTAGACACGTTAAACTCCGTAATGGTGTCCGCACTGCGTTTGCACGCTTCCACGACGTCAATCGCCACAATTTTTTTATGTTTAATTACTTCGCGGAATAAATCTAACGCTTCATACCACATAAACCCACCCGGTTGCGGAGTGCCCGTAGCCGGAATGACCGACGGGTCAAAGCCGTCCACATCAATCGTAATGTACACGGTATCCGTCAGTTTTTTTAGTACTTGCGGGATGAGTTTTTTAATGTCGCGGTGTTCGTGCATTAAATACGTAGTGACGTTGCCGGCGTTGCAGAATTGTTTTTCTTCGCTGGCTACGCTGCGGATGCCCACTTGCACAACTTTGACTTGGCGCGACGCCGGATATAACGCGCACGCATGACTTTTGGGCGTGCCTTCAAACGTCGGGCGCAAATCGGCGTGGGCGTCAAAGTGCAAGATGCTCAAGTTTTTGTATTTTTCAATGTACGGTTGCGCGAGTGCCTGCGTAACGGTGTGCTCGCCGCCGATATAAAACGGAATCGCTTTATATTGCATCAGGTGGCGTACCGTTTTATCAATGTTTTTGAAAACGGTGTTCGTGGCCCCTTTGCAATTGATAGCGGGTTGTGTGTTAATGCCCAACTCCCACGTTTCGGTTTTGGTTTCCTCATCCCAAAGTTCAATTTGGGTGGAGGCCTCAATCACGGCGGCGGGGCCTTTGGCGGTGCCGTGCCCGTAGCAGACCGTTTTTTCAAACGGCACGGGTACTACCACGAAACGACAAAGGGGCAGAGAACTTGTTTTACTCTCCAGCCCCATGAACTTATCGGTTTGTACGTTGTCTTCGCTCACAAAAAGTCCGTGTTATCTGACAAATACGGCGGCGGCTAATACCGTCGTCCACATACCGTCTACGCAGATGGCCGATTGGGTAATGTTGGTCGTGCGTACGATTTTGCCGCTCATTTTCCAGATTTCTTCTTTTTTATCCCAGGTGGTATCGTTATCAAAATCAATACCGAGCGTGGTGGAAAGCATTAAAGCGGCCAAGTCTTCGGCGTAGTCGCCGGCTTGTTTGTCGGTTTCGCCGAAACTGTGGTGTTCGGAAAGATACCCGTAATTGTTTTTGCCGTCTTTGGGGATAGCCACACCTACAGACGCGGCAATCATGCGGCGGTATTCGTTGCTTGTGTTGCGGCTGATGACGCAGTGCAAGATTTGACCGGGTTTTAATTGGGCTCTGCCCTTAGACGCCGGAATGAGTTTGCATCCGGGCGGGAAAATACTGGATACCGGTACAATGTTAAACGGCGCAATGTGTGCATCGCGCAAGGCCTCTTCAAAACTGGCCAGTTTTTCTTTGTGACGTCCGATTCCTTTGGTAAGGAATATCTCTTTGGCTACAAACGGTTCGTACATTTTTGTTTTTCCACAATTCCTTTTTAATGTGAATTTTTTTGCTTTTTAAATTATAACAAATTAGTATCTGTTGTAAACAAAATATCAAGGGCTTGATTTTTCCTAACGACAAACAGATTATCTTCCTACCCAGTTGCGTAAGGCAAACCAGGAAAGAAAACTGACACCGAAGAAAATTAAAATCAGCAAAATAAACCAAATCCCGCGCCACATCGGCGTATCGGTGCTGACGGGGGCGGTTTCGGCTCCGTAGTGTTGCAACATCGCGAAGGCGCGCGCGTCGGGCGCGGCATCTTCAATGATGGGGGAGGACGTATTTTCGGGGTGGGTTTTTTCCAACTGTTCCACGAGTTTTTCCAGTTCCCCTAAAATTTGCAAGGCGCGGAAACGGAACGCTTCCATTTCTTCTAACGGAATCAAACGGTGTTCGTGATACACAAGGGCGTTATCGTTGAGTTCCAGATAAATGTTCGTTTGGGTTTTAAATAAGCCCGTAATTGTCGGCGTGAACAACATGCCGGCCGCCGGCGAAGGCGCGTGGATGCGGTAGGTGGCGTCAATGGCGGGGATGTTGGTTTTCATCAGCGCATATTGCGAACGCGAGAAAGGGGAAGTCAGCGGGGCGGCTTTGAAAGGCGGGAACTGCCGCTTTTTGAGTTCGGCCGTAAAAATAGTAACCGGGATGGGCTTGGTTTTGGGGTTGTCATCGGTGTAAATGATATCGTCGGCCCAGCGGATAAAAGCCACGTTGTCCGAACACGTGAACACATTGTGATATTGGTGAAAAAATTGGGTAAAAAATTCCAACCGCCCCGCGGTTAATTGGGTAGTAACGGTGTCTTTGCGTTTTTCAAACGCACAACCGTTGGCGCGGGCCAAGCGTGCCAGTTGGGCTGTGCGGGTACGTGTAGTGGCGACGAGTCCCACCACACAAGAAGCAATAATTAAAGAGAGAAGTAAAATCATACCTATATCATATCAAAAAAAATTGATCTGTCAAAAAAAATTCCCCGCACCGTAACGTGCGGGGAATAGAAACGACGTATATTATTTGGTTACGTCTTGTGCCGGTTTTTTGCTGGACAAAATCGCCCAACTTAAAACGGCCAAGAGCACGATCACAACTACCCAGCCCAGTTTGCCTAAGGGGGTGAAGTCGTTGTGATAGTTTACGATAATAGGCGCAACGAGGACGGCCACCATATTGACCACTTTAATAAGCGGGTTGACGGCCGGGCCGGCGGTGTCTTTTAAGGGGTCGCCTACGGTGTCGCCCACGACGCTGGCTTTGTGACGTTCAGAACCTTTGCCGGTGTTGGCGGCAATATCGGACGGTTCGTCTTCTACTACCTTTTTGGCGTTATCCCAACTGCCGCCCGCGTTAGACATAAACACGGCTAAGAGTTGTCCGGAAACGATGATCCCGGCTAAGAAACCGCCCAACGCTTCCACGCCAAATGTCAGCCCCACGATAATCGGCGACACGATACCCAGCAAGGCCAAAATGACCAGTTCCTTTTGTGCGGCTACCGTGGAAATGTTGACGGCGCGCGTGTAATCCGGTTTGGCTTTGCCTTCCAGTACGCCTCCTTTGAATTGGCGGCGGACTTCTTGTACGATCAGCGCAGCCGCCCGGCTGACGGCGTTAATTGCAAAAGACGAGAACAACCACGGCAGTGCCCCGCGGATAAGCATACCCACAAATACGACGGGGTTAGAAACCACAATACCTACTTCGGAAAGCAAGGTGAGCACTTTGCCTTCGCCCGCGGCGGCCCAAGCGTCATTTAAGAGGCGTTGGACGTTGCTGACGTCTACCATATAGGACGCGAACAGCGACACGGCGGCAATGACCGCAGAACCAATCGCCACCCCTTTGGTGATGGCTTTGGTGGTGTTGCCTACGCCGTCTAAGTCAGCCATGATTTGGCGGGCTTTTTTCGTTTCCGGGTCTTCTTGGCCGTGCCAACTCATTTCGCCGATCCCGTTGGCGTTATCGGCAATCGGGCCGAAGGAGTCCATGGCTACGTTGTTACCGGTCAGCGTGAGCATCCCGATACCCGTCATGGCTACGCCATACAAGATAAAGTTAAACTTTTCTACCGGGCTTAGGCCGTCAATCGTACCGAAGACCACGACCGATAAGAAAATAGACGCCGCAATGACCAATGTCGTCCATACCGCGCTTTCAAACCCAACGGCAATACCCGACAAAATCGTCGTGGCAGAGCCCGTGGCGGTGGCTTTTTTGATTTCTTGTACCGGTTTGCCTTCGGTGCCGGTGAAATATTCGGTCAAGCGGTCAATGCTAATAGCCAACAAAATACCGATGGTTGTGGCTGCAAACGGACGCCACCAACCGCCGGGTACGTTGGCCATATAGAAGTAAGCAAGCACGCCGAAAATCGCCACGGAAATCGCCGCGGAAATAGAATAGCCCTTGAAAATGGCTTTCATGGCGTTGCCTGCGGAGCGTTTAGAATCTTTTACCGCATACGTACCGATAATGGAGCAGAGTACCCCGATACCGCGTACCAACAGCGGATAGACAATCCATTCGTGGTGGCCGGTGATACGCCATAAGGCAATACCTAAAATCAAACCGGACACAATGGTTACTTCGTACGATTCAAAAATATCAGCGGCCATACCGGCGCAGTCGCCCACGTTATCGCCCACCAGGTCGGCTACGACAGCCGGGTTGCGCGGGTCGTCTTCCGGGATGCCGGCTTCTACTTTACCCACGAGGTCAGCGCCCACGTCGGCGGCTTTGGTGTAAATACCACCGCCCACGCGCATAAACAAAGCGAGCAAGGTTCCGCCGAAACCGAAACCCAAGAGGGCATCCGGCGCGGCAATACCGAAGATAATAAAAATAATCGTTCCGCCGAAAAGGCCCAGCCCGTCGGTAAGCATCCCCGTTACGGTGCCGGCGCGGTAGGCAATCCGGAGGGCATCGCCAAAACTGCGTTTAGAGGCCGCGGCTACGCGCACGTTGGCATCTACCGCAATACGCATACCCAACTGACCGACCAGTAGCGAGAACACTGCCCCTAAAATAAACGCACCCGCGCGGCCAAATGCGGCGATAAGTTTTACCTTATCGGCGGATAATCCGGCGAAGCGTTCCATGGAGTCTTGGGAAACGGGAACAATGTAAACGGATAAAAACAGACAAACGGTTAATAAGCCGATGAGCGGCAAAATCGTTTTTAACTGTCGTTTGAGGTAAGCGTTGGCGCCTTCCTCAATAGCACTCCATACTTTTACCATTTCCGGAGTGCCGGTATCTTCACTCATCACTTGCTTGCGCAAGAACAATGCGTACAACAATCCCAGCACCGCAATCAAGAGCACGCCAAACAACGCGTACTGTTCAAAACAGCGCAGGGATGAAATTCCATACCACATAATTTTCTCCTTGTTTTAAGATGAAAAACTACGTCCCCTATATTATAATAAAATCCCCGAAAAAATGTACAACCGCTTGTTGGAGGGCGCATTTAATAAATGACCCCGGGCGGTGGGCCCGGGGTCATCAGGGTTATGAAACTATTTATTTCTTTTTACATTTGCACGCTACGTTGGGCAACATTACTTCGTAATCGGCGGCGATGTCTTCCAATTCTTGCTCGTGTTCAATTTCTTCTTGCAAGATTTGGCGGATGATGTGTGAGGTAATCAAATCTTTGCCAAACACATATTTGAGTAGTTTGTTATATACTTCTATCGCGCAGCGTTCGCCTTGTAAGTTTTGTTTGAGCAGGTTCGTGGCATCATGATTTTTCGGTTCCAAATAACCGCACGTGCTTTGTTTGTACCACTCTTCCGGGCTGAGTATCGGCGTGCCGCCCAATTCAATAATGCGTTTAGCCAATTTTTGTGCATGGTCTAATTCTTCGTTGGCGTGTTCTTCCAGTTCCGGGCGAAGCACCGGGGCCATAATGCCGCTGGCTACTTGTGCGCCGGCCCAATATTGGTAATAAGCCAGCCATTCGTCGCTAAAAGCCTTGTTGAGAAGCCGCACTACTTCTTTTACGTCCAGTCCGGCCTGTTCTACAATTTTTTGTCCTATCTTTCCCATAGTTTACCCCCTACCGTACAGGTGAGAATTGCCCATGCCTTTTGCATGGCGCAGATTTTAGTATATCACTTCAGGCGTCCGCGCTATAGGCCGAAAAAGGGTTAGATTTTAGGGAAGAACAAAAAGACGATTGTATCCGTCATCTACGAGGATCCCCCCCATAGATAGACAGATTTTTTGTTGATAATCGGTATAACCCATACACCGTTTAACAATGGTCCCGGCGGCGGTATCATACCACACATCTAACGGTGGAATCCTGGATTTGCTGAGTTGCAAATTGTTTAAATTGTCAGTATCCGTGCCAAGTTTCCAGTAACAAATAATATTCGGCTCTCCTCCATTGAAAAAACATCGTATATTTGATAGTGTAAGCACGCGGTTATAAGATCCCAGTTCCCCGTTGGGCAAGATATCTAATTGGTCAAAACTGGTGGCATATGCTCCATTAGCCAGGTAGTAGACTTCCTGACTTTTAACAATCGCATCTCCGATGGTTTGCAATTGTGCAAACCGGCTTTTGGCGACCGCCTTCTGATATTGTGGTAAGGCCACGGCCGCCAAAATGCCGATAATTAAAACGACAACGAGTAGTTCAATAAGTGTAAATGCTTGAGAATTTTTCATATTTGTTTGCTCCTTTAATCATATCGTCATCTCCGATTACAAATTTCGGCAATGACATTTTTTTATGTTTTTTGACTGACACTTTATTATCGTTTTTTTTTTTGATTTGTCAAGGAAAATTTTTTAAGCGGTACAAGTTATGAGGGTATTTAATAGGCCAAACCGATGTGAAAAAAGGGGGAAAAACATAAACCCGCACAAGGCGGGTTTCAAAGTTACACGGTAGTTGTAATACAACATCCGTAGATTTACACGACGAATTTTTTATGATTCCTTTGGCTAATAAGAAGCACAAGTAACGGAGTCAAGTGTTCCGTCCTCATTTATTATTCGGTCGGCTCCGTACAATCCTTTCCACCAGCGGCATACTTCCGGCAAAACAGAGGCAGAGACTCCCGAATGATTTGCTTGCAGTCCCCATTCTCCATTATCGTACTTACGCCAAACAAATTGTGATTGGTCCAACCATTTATTTGTTGTTGTTTTATCTGCATTGGCGGAAGTAAAAAGATAAAGGAAACAATAATTAGTTCCGCAATAGTAAATCCATTTTCCTACTTTGGTATAACAATAGGAATTATCTTCCGTGGCACACGTTTGCGTAATATCTAATTCAGCATCCTTTTTCTTACCGGAAAACTGGGCTGTACCGTATCCGCCATTTCCCATAAGCCATGTATCAATACCTTTGGAAACGGAATTAAACGTTGTTGCCACTTCCGATAAGCGCGCCTTACGTACCGCTTTTTGGTATTGCGGTAATGCAACCGCAGCCAAAATGCCGGTGATTAAAACAACTACTAAAAGTTCAATTAACGTGAAACCCCGTCGGGTGTTTCTTTGTGTCATATACAATCTCCTGTCTTATTTAATTTTGCCGATAAAAAAGGCGGCATTTTTGCTAAAAGCAATTTGAGGTAACCTTTAACAAATAATCGCCGCCTACCCAATTTCTAATTAAAAGAAAATGGGTAAGACAGGACGATCATTTGCTGACCTCAAATTTGCGCCGGAAAGATTTTGTCCTTTCCATTGCTCGGTGCGGTCTTGCTCCGCACTTCAACAAATAATCTGCAAATTGTAATACTACGGTCTTATTATAGCAAAATAATCAAATATAAAATTCAAAAAACCCTACGCTCGTGCGCAGGGTTTTCAAATTCATACGGAGTCGACACGTTCGGTCACAAGTCGCCTTACTGACGTGCGGCGCTCGCGACCCCGCCTCCCCATGCTCGCCTTTCGTGCTTGCCGGGACGGCTCGCACTCAAACTCGCATAAGGGTCCGGCTTTCGAATCTCGACGCGGCATAAAGCAGTTTATGCCGCTCGATACTCCACAAAAATTAAAACCCCCATAAAGGGGGTTCAAATTTTTACGGAGTCGACGAGATTCGAACTCGCGGTCTCTGCCTTGACAGGGCAGCGTGTTAACCAGGCTACACCACGACTCCAAACAACTCAAAATTTTTCGTACTTATATTATATCTTACCAGGGGCCCGGGCGTCAACTTTTTCAAGTGCACCCGTCGGTTTACAATTCCTCAAATTCGCCCCACAGGATTTGTTCCAACTCCAGTTCTATCCCGTGTTTCTCTTTCACTTTTTGGCGCACTTGGCGCATGAGTTCGCGCACATCTTCGGGTGTGGCGCGATTGAAATTGATGATAAATCCGGCGTGTTTTTCCGACACTTTCGCCCCACCTACCGATAGCCCGCGCAGGCCCGTATCGTCAATTAAACGCGAGGCATAATCGTTGGCCGGACGCTTGAACACACTGCCCGCACTCGGAAAGTCCAGCGGTTGTTTTTCAATCCGTTTGTGCAAAATGGTGTTACGCGTTTCGGTCAGTTGGGTAAAATCGCCCTGGGTTAATTTAAACCCGGCCGAAAGCACAATATAATTTTCTATTCCTTCCACGTGGCGGTACGCATATTTCAATTCTTCTTTGAGTAAAGTGGCCGGGCGGCCTTGTTTATCAATGACGTTAAAATATTCCAACGTGTCAAACGTTTCTTGTCCGAATGCTCCGGCGTTCATATATACTGCTCCGCCGACGCTACCCGGAATGCCGGATAATTTTTCCATTCCGGCCAGTCCGGCCCGGCACGCCACTTCGCACACTTTATCCAGTGCGGCCCCGGCCTGTGCGGTGAGTAATTCTCCGTCGGTGGAAATCGTTTGCATGCGTTTGGTGGAGCAGACAATGCCCAACATTCCTTTTGAGCCGACCAAAATGTTGGAGCCAAACCCGATGATATGTAGGGGAATATTATACGTGGCGGATAGTTTCAGTACAAAACTCCACTCTTCCGGGGTAGCCGGATAGACGTATGCTTCGGCCGGGCCGCCGGTTTGGTAAGTGGTGTGGCGGGCCATGGGCTCATCCAGCAAACAATTTTCGCCGAAGAAATTTTTGAGTTCTTGCTTGTAGTCCATCGTATTTTAGAAATTAAAACCTAACCCGGCTTGAAACCCTTGGTTGCTGGCCGTTTGGGTATAAGCACCGAACACGTACAAAAGCGGGAACGGCGTTACGCGCACCCCGGCGGTCCAGCGGCCGGCTTGGTCGGAGGTGGAGCGTTTGGGGGCGATGTTGTGGGTGGACAAGTCGCCATAGTCATATCCCACACCCAAGTAGGGCGTAAAGATAAGAAAATTGGCCGACGCTACCGCGGAAAAGGACACGTGGTCGGTGGCGTACCAATCGGTTTTGGCGTGATCGTAAAATCCGGCCAAGGTAACGTCAAAAAATTCCAACACGTCGTAGTTGTATTTAATTCCGGCGCCGATGGATTCAAATCCGTTAAATGCCGCACCGCGCAGGGCCACGGTGGTATTGATAACGGGTATCATCGTTTCGGCGGTAATAAAAGGAGTTATCAAATAATCTTCCGATGAGATGTTGTTATCACTGCCCACTTTTACCCCGCCGAACGTCGCCCCGATATCAAACCCGGGGAACGAGGTGGCTTTTCCGGTATGAAAATCATTCAATCCGATTAAGGTGTTGATGTCTTTGTTATAGGCCGACAAATTGGACGCGGCATTATAGTGGGCGCGGAAGTCGTCGGAGATGTTGGTATCGGCCAACGCCGCGATGGGGCACAGCAAACTTAAAACAGCCAAGATAATTTTTTTCATAGGGTCTCCCTTGAGTATTTGAAAGATATATAATATGATAGAAAAAGAAAGGCGTTCGTGCAAGACGCCGCATGCCTGGGCTGTACGAATTTAAGGAGACTTGTTATGGTTCACTCACTCGCCGGAACTCTTTCCAACCAAAAAATTGATACCGAATTATTACGCCGTGTTTTTTTCTCACCGCAAAAAACCCCGGTTCCCGTGAAGTTCGGCACGTCGGGCCACCGCGGAACGCTGGGCGAAGGGTTTTGTGCGTTGCATGCGCAGGCTATTGCGCAGGCCGTGGCGCGCATTCATTTGGAAAATCATCTCACGGGCCCTATTTTGGTGGGGGGAGATACGCGGCTTATGTCGCGTGAAACCGCCCGCTTATGTGCCGAAGTATTAAGCGCCAACGGATTAAACGTCATCCTGCCCGATATCCCAGTGCCTACGCCGGTGTTTTCGTTTGAGATCCGCAGCGGGTGTGCGTGTGCATGTTTGAATGGTACAGCCAGCCATAATCCGCCGCAAGAAATGGGGCTTAAATACAATCCGTCCAATGGCGGCCCGGCCGACAGCACATTAACCGGGCAAATTGAAAAATACGCCAACGAATATATGGCTAATCCCGCCGCCATTCAAACGATGCCGCTTGACGAGGCCCGTCAAAAAGGACTTGTAAAAACGGCCGATGTGCTCACGCCGTATGTAGAGGCGTTAGGGAAGAAGATAGATTTTAAAAAAATTGCCGCCGCACCGTGTAAATTTGCCATTCATCCGCTGGGCGGTACCAGTTTACCCTTTTACCGAGCCATTAAAGAAAAATACGCACTTACCAATGTGGATATTGTGAGCGAAGTGCAAGATCCGTCGTTTAATTTTATCCCGTTAGATCACGACGGAAAAATCCGCATGGACCCGTCTTCACCGTATCCGATGAAACCGCTGATTGAACTGGTACAAAACGGTTCGTATGCGTTTGCCGGTGCGAGCGACCCGGACGCCGACCGCTTTGGGTGTGCTACGGCGGCAGGCGGGTTGGTGCCTCCTAATCACGCGCTTTGTGTGATGGCGGATTATCTCATTAAAAATAAACGCGTGCCGGGCGCGAGCGCTATCGGCCGCACACTCGGTACGACGTCTTTATTGGATAAAATTGCCCAAGCCAACGGGTTGGAGTTGGACGAAGTCAACGTCGGGTTTAAGTACTTTGTAGACGGTTTAGATAAAGGCCGCTACGTGTTGGCCGGGGAAGAAAGTGCCGGGATGTCGGTCAGTGGTTGGACGACTGAAAAAGATGGCATTTTTGCAGTGTGCTTGCTAATGGAAATTCAAGCCGCGCAGGGTGACATTGCCACGTTGTACGGTGCGTTGGCGTCCTGCTACGGCACGCCGTACTACACGCGCGTAGATTTGCCGACCGACGCTGCCACCAAACAAAAGGTCAAAGCCATGAAAGCGGCCGATTTTGCCCGCCTCAAAACGGTGGCGGGGGAGCCGGTTTGCCGCGTGCGTGATACCGACGGTATCAAAGTATATTTGGAAAAATCATGGTTTTTGATGCGTGCAAGCGGCACGGAAAATATTTTGAAAATCTATGCCGAAACGTTTGCCGGAGCGGAACACTTGCGTGAACTGATTTTTGCCGCGCAAAAACTGCTGGACTGAAATCCGTAGTGGCTTTTTTTAAATACTCCCGCAAAAGTTTTTTACTTTTGCGGGAGCATTTTATAAAGTTCCTTGGCTAGACAATCTAGTGCATAATTCCCGTTGTATGGAAGATGCATCAGCTGTTGGAGTGCAATATATGCGTGAGGGGCTGTTTTTAGAAACGTAGATATAATAACTGTTATTGGGTTTGCGTTGTGCTATGGCTATTTTGGGTATATCATCTCCGGGATGGCCTTTGGCACCGTATACAAAATAAGCTGTTTCTGTTCCGGTTGCTCCGTAGAGTGTTTTTGGCGTGCCTGGAACAGAAACGGATAACACATCAAAATCTCCGTTGCTGTAATCGCCATTGGCCAGGTAGTAAACCTGCTGGGCATTGGCAATAGTTTTAACAATACTCACCGCTTCGGCCATACGAGATTTTTCCACGGCTTTTTGGTATTGCGGCAGTGCCACCGCCGCCAGTATGCCAATAATGAGGACAACTACTAGTAATTCAATGAGTGTAAATGCTTTTGCATTTTTCATGTTGTTTGCTCCTTGTTATTTTTTACTGATACTCTATTATCGTTTTTTTTTTTGGTTTGTCAAGTATTTTTTAAGGATCCCTCGCTATATTCCGTACAGAAACCTTACGGAATGACGAGCGAGGGGGCTTTTATATTGTTTTTTTAAAAGGCACAAAAAAGACTTGCATCGCACCGCGCTCGTCATCCCGGAGATTTGTAGTCCGGGATATAGCGCGGTGCAAG
>JAZRIL010000015.1:0-56140 GCA_045645285.1 Elusimicrobiaceae bacterium
ATCTGCGCCCTAAACCGCAACCCGCAGCCCCGTTGCCGCCTGCACCCAAAGCCCCGGTTCCTCCGCCGGCCGATCCGGCTAAACCGGTGCTCCGCTTACGCACCTCTACCCCGGTCGTGCCGCCGGTTGCTCCGGCGCCGGTACCGCCTGCGGCGGTAAATCCGCCCGTAGTGCCTGCCCCGCAAGGGCCCGGGGTGCAACCGCCCCTGCCGCAGACGCCCGAAGCAGCGCACGCTACGGCCGCGGAAAATCAAAACGATTTGGCTGCAACGTTAGAAAAAACAAAAACGATTGACTATTCCATTGAGTTGCCGCTTTCGGAACTCAAAAAGCACAACTGGCCCTTGGAAGTGCCTCTCTTGCCTACGTATACGCTGGAGAACTTTGTGCTTTCCGTCAACCGTTTTGCGCACGCTACGGCCATTTCCGTGATAGACAACCCGGGCAAAATGTATAACCCGCTCGTTTTCCACGGGACAACCGGCACCGGAAAAACGCACTTTTTGAATGCGTTGGCGTATGGGTTTTCTAAAAAATACGGCCAGGAAAATGTGTTCATGACCAACGGGGTACGCCTCTCGCGCGGTATCCAGCGCTACGTCATGGAAGGCAACATGGAGAAGTTTGAAAAATTTATGGACAGCGTCAAAGTCTTGCTTATTGACGATATCCACTTGCTCGCCATTAACGAACAAAACCGGGCGCACATCTCCAAATTGCTCAATAAATTTTTAAAGGAACAAAAACAAATTGTTATTACTTCCAAATATCCGCCGGAAAGTTTGGAAAAATTGGAAAATTTAATCCAGTTTCACTTGGACTCGGGTTGGATTTCCGAACTCAAAGCCGCCACCGGGGCCGCCCATTTTAAAATCGTTAAAACGATGCTGCTGGGCAACGGGGTGGATTTGAGCGATGCGCAAATTACACAATTTTTCGGCGGTTCGCACATGACGTTAAGCACCATCATGCGCAGTGTGCGGCGCTTAAAAGTATTGGAAAATCTCGTATTCCCGCATTTGGACGAAAACGAACGCTCGCAAGCGGACATGTTTGAAAAACTGCTGGCTACCACCGGCGAAGATCCCACCAGCGAGTTGTTATCCAAAGACCCGGCTACCATTACTTCCATCCGCACGGTTGGAAACGGCGAATGGGGCCGCTTAGGGTTTTTCTATCCCAGCAACAGTTCCAACGCCATGAACTGGATGGTCTATGCGCTGGAACAACGCGCTAAAGAGTTGGGTATCAGCGGCGGATTTGATATTGCCGTACGCTCTTCGTACTCTACGGAAAATATTATTTCTTCCGCGTTTAAAATTGCCAACTTGTGCGATAACAAAAAACTGCGCGGAGCGGTAATTTTAGGCCCGGCCCTGACGGTGTGCGAGCCCTCCGTGCGCGAAAACTTTTACGATATTCTTACCCACATGCTGGAAATTATGCTCATCCGTTGCGGTATCATCAATACCGAAGCCCTGCGCTTACCCAGCACGTACGTAAAAGTTATTTCCGAACTATTGAGGTAATTATGAAAAAATGGGCTGTTTTGTTGTTGGCTGTTTGCGGATTGTGTGCATGTACCCATTCACTCAAATCCGCTGTAAAGGACGGCGCGATTGCTCCCGCCTTTAACGATACGCTCCTGACGGACGATTACCTATGGGTACGCGGTCTGGGGGCTGCAAACCCGGCCCATTCGTCCGATTCCCAACGCCGCATCATGAGCCGCGAGGCGGCTATCGCCCACGCCTACCAACGGGCGACCGAAGTGTTATACGGAGCCCAGTTAGACAGCCATGTACAAATCGTAGATGCCGTTTCCGTCGGGAGTACCATTGACTCCTCGGCTTCCGGCTTGATTCAACAAATGGAACTGGTATCCACCGAATATCTAAACGACGGCGGTTGCACCGTTATTATGCGTTTATCGCGCGAACGGCTGAAACAAGCCGGTCTTGACCCGGAGAATAAAAAATGAAAAAACTCGCTTTACTTTTGCTCGTTTTATGCACGTTAACTGCTTGCCACACCTTTCGCATCGGACCCAAGGGCGAAGGGGAATATGTAACGGCGGAATCGCTCGTTCCCTATGACGAAAACAACCTGCGCCAAATGAAAAAAGACGGCATTTTAGCCGCCCAACGTGCCGCCGTGGAGAAAGTGGCCGGCGTGTTTATATCCTCCGCCACCACCGTGGAACAGGCCCAATTGGTGGAAGATAAAATTGTTTCCAAATCCGCCGGATTTATCCGTCACAGCCACGTACAAAAATCATACCGCAAAGGCGACGAATTTTACACCAAAATCAAAGCCATGGTACTGGTCAAGGACATCGGCGACATTATCAAACAATCCGAATCCGACGCGTTCGCCAAAAAAACAACTTTAGTGGTTGCCTCGCACGAAACGGTAGGGGATGACATTTCGTTGCGGCAAGATTGTAAACAAGCCATTTACCGGGCCTTAAAAAATCAACCGTTTGCACTGGTCAACGGGGATAATTTAAGCCAAAACAACATTGACAATCCCAACCCCGCCATTGACAAAGCCCGCACGGAAGGTGCACGTTTTCTCATTGTAGCGGACGCAGCCACCCATCCGCTGGATACGTTAAACACAGCCACCGTTTCCCCTTTTAAAACGTACCGCGCCCGCGCCAATGTGCGCGTGTATGCCACCAACAACTACGCCACCGTGGCCGAAGGGGCTCAACAACAAAGCGGCTTGGACCCCTTGCCGGAAATTGCCGCACAAAAATCCATTTCCGCCGCGTGTGAAGCCGCCGCCAAACAACTGGCCGAACCGATTAACGCGGCGATCAACTCGGCTAAAATTTTCCGCGTCACCGTCAAAGACGTCAATACCATTGAACGGTTGAAACAAATTCAGGACATCTTTAAAGATTTACGCGAAATTGAAGAATTTAACCTCGTGCGCTATGCCAACTCCAGCGCACAATTTGACGTATCGGCCAACATCGCAACTTCGGAAGAATTAACAGCCAAAATCATTCGCAAATATAATGTTAATTTTACCGTAGTCAGCACGACGCCGTCGTCTATCGTATTAAGTTTCAATTAAATTATGTTAGCCAATATCCGCACCGGCGCCATCAAAGGGATAGAAGGGTTTGATGTCCACGTAGAAGTAGACATCGCCCCCGGGATGCCCTCTTTTTCCGTAGTGGGCTTGCCCGATGTGGAAGTGCGCGAAAGTAAAGACCGCGTCAGTGCCGCCGTACGCAACAGCGGGTTTGATTTTCCGCTCAAGCGCATCACCGTTAATTTAAGCCCGGCCGAACTACGCAAGAGCGGAACCCATTTTGATTTACCCATAGCACTGGGGCTTTTAGCCGCCAGCGACCAACTTTCCGCCGCCGCTATAGAAAAATTAAACGATTTCCTGGTACTTGGCGAACTGGCTTTGGACGGCTCCTTACGTCCGTGCGCGGGAGTACTGCCGATGTTAATTTCGTGTCAAAAATCCGGCAAAACCGCCATTATCCCCCCGCAAAACGTATTGGAAGGACAAGTATCGGGCACGGCCTTTATCACGCCGCATACGTTGCGGGAATTAACTTCCTTTTTGGAAAGACAGACCGACATTTCCACCGTACAAATGAGTTTTGTACCCCAGGAAGAAACCGCCCCGCAAACCCAGTTGGATTTTTCGGATGTAAAAGGCCAAGCCCTGGCTAAACGCGCCTTGGAAATTGCCGCGGCCGGCGGACATAATGTGCTGATGATTGGACTACCCGGCACGGGCAAAAGTATGCTGGCCAAACGCTTCCCCGGTATTTTACCGCCGCTAACGAAAGAAGAATCGTTGGAAATTACTAAAATTTATTCTATTTGCAATTTGTTGGGTAAAAGCAAACTGCTCACCCAGCGTCCATTTCGCGACCCACACCACACCATTTCCGACGTAGCACTTATCGGCGGCGGCTCTAATCCGCGCCCGGGGGAAGTATCTTTGGCACACAACGGGGTACTTTTCTTAGATGAATTTGCGGAGTTTTCCCGCTCGTCATTAGAGGTGTTGCGCGAGCCCTTGGAAAACGGACAAGTGACCATTTCGCGCGCTAAAGAAACGGTTACGTATCCGGCCCGGTTTACCTTGGTGGCCGCCATGAACCCGTGTCCGTGCGGTAATTTAGGCAACCCGTTAAAACCGTGCACGTGTACCCCCATGCAAATCAACCGTTATAAATCGCGCATTTCCGGGCCGCTTTTAGACCGCATTGATTTAACCGTCAACCTAAATCCTGTTAAATATACCGACTGGAACAAACACAGTGAAGGGGAAACATCTGCCCAAATCCGCGAACGCGTGTTAAAAGCACGCGAAATCCAACGCCAACGCTTTGCCGGCACCTCCACCACCGCCAATGCCTTTATGACGGCTAAACAACTCAAAGAATTTTGCCCCTTACCCGCCGGAGCTGATACTATTTTGGAAGCCGCCATGCGCAAATTCGGTTTAAGTGCGCGCAGTTTGGATAAAATTTTAAAAACGGCCCGCACGATTGCCGATTTGGAAGGTACCCCGCAAATAGAAACAAAACATTTGGTAGAAGTGATGCAATACCGCCCGTTGGACCGCAAGGGAGTGGCTGACGTATGAACCATACTATTTCTACCCAGGAACGCTTAGCGCGTATCCAACTCAACGCGTTTTTGTATTTACGGGCCGATTGGTTAGAGCGGCTCATTGAAATTTTCGGTTCCGCCCAGGAAATTTTGCGCCAAGACGCCCAAACCCTCGCCCGGGAAGCCAACTTAAACCCGGACACGGCCGCCAAGTTATTACAAGCCGCCTACAGTATTAACCCGCAAGAAGAATGGGACAAAACGGCTAAACTAAACGGACACATTTATATCCCGGAAGACGACGAATATCCGCAATCCTTGCGCAACTGCAAGGAGCCCCCCCTCGCCATTTACGTATTAGGCAAATTACCGCCGGACGAGCACGCTTGTGTGGGTATAGTAGGCACACGTAAAATTACCCCTTACGGGCGGCGTGTGGCCCGCAAACTGGGCGAAGAATTGGCAAGCGCCGGTGTAACGGTCATTAGCGGGCTGGCCCGCGGAGTGGATAGCGAGGCCCACGCCGCCTGCGTGCGCCTGAAAAAACCGACAGTCGCCGTCATCGGTACCGGTATCGGACGGTGTTATCCGGCCGAAAACCGCGCGCTGGAAAAAGCCCTGTTGGAAAACGGCGGGGCGGTCATTTCCGAACTGCCTTTTAACAGTCCGCCCAACGCATTTCACTTTCCGCGGCGCAACCGTATTATTGCGGCCTTGTCGCAACCTGTTGTGGTGGTAGAAGGGGAAATCAAATCCGGCGCGCTGATTACAGCCAAACTGGCTTTGGAAATGGGCAAAGATGTGTTGGCCGTGCCCGGCCCGATAGACAGCCCGGCCTCCGGAGGGCCCAATTCACTCATCCGGCAGGGGGCGGGGGTTGTAACTTCCGTCGCAGATATACTAGACTATATACCACAGCAGTCCCGTTTTGGGTTGGACGCGCGTTTTTTTGAGCACGGCAACAGCGCTCCGGCTAAACCGCAGGAGCAACTTGCGCCGCGCCAACAACAGGTGATGCAATTTATCGGCTCCGGTTCGTGCAGTTTGGACCAAGTAGCCGAGGCGTTGCAACTGGACGTGCCCGAAACCGCCGGTTTGTTGTTTGAATTGGAAGTGCAAGGATTTTTGGCCTGTGAAAACGGCTTGTACAGTAAGAGCAAATTTTAAATCATAAGGGAGTAAATATATGGCAACTAACGTAAAAGGGAAAAAACTCGTCATCGTGGAGTCTCCCACCAAACAAAAAACGATTAGCAAAATTTTAGGTAGCGACTTTCTGGTACGCAGTTCGTTCGGCCACGTACGCGACCTGCCCGAACACGATATGGGCGTGGATATTGACAACAATTTTACCCCCACCTATAAACCGGTGGAACGCGCCAAACGGCTCATCGCCGAACTCAATGCCGCCGCTAAAAATGCCAGCGAAATTTACCTCGCTACCGACCCTGACCGCGAGGGCGAGGCCATCGCGTGGCACTTGGTAGAATTATTAAAACTCCCTAAAGAGCGTTACCAACGCATTTTCTTTCACGAAATTACCCCCGCTGCTATTAAAGAATCCTTTGCCCATGCGCGGAAAATTGATGACGACCTCGTCAATGCCCAGCAAGCACGGCGTATTTTGGACCGCATTGTGGGTTATAAATTATCCCCCCTCTTGTGGAAAAAAATCACCCGCGGCTTATCGGCCGGGCGCGTGCAATCCGTCGCGGTGCGGCTACTTACCGAACGGGCAAAAGAAATTAAAGATTTTAAAGAACAAGATTATTGGACCATCGGCGCCCAGTTTGAAAAACCGCAAACCGCTCCTAAATTTTGGGCCCGCGTTACCAAATGGCAAGGCAAAAACGTGGAACAAACCACCACGTATCACTTGTTCGCCGAAGATTACAAAGTTAAAAATACCGTCTTTGATACCGAAGCCAAATTGGCCCCGCTTTCCGAAGTGTTGCGCAAAGGCCCCAATACCGTCATTAAAGTAGAAAAGAAAGAAGTCAAACAAAAACCCAAACCGCCTTTTATTACCAGTTCCATGCAACAAGACGCTTACAACAAACTCGGGTTTTCTTCGCAAAAAACCATGATGACTGCCCAGCACCTCTACGAAGGTATTGAAGTGGAAGGGCAAACCATCGGTTTAATTACGTATATGCGTACGGACTCGTTTAACGTGTCCAAACTCTTACAGGAACAAACCAAAAAATTCATCGGCGAAAAATACGGCGCCCAATTTGTGCCGGCCAAAACGCCCGTTTATAAAAGCAAAGTAATGGGAGCGCAAGAAGCCCACGAATCTATCCACCCTACCGACGTGCGCCGAACGCCGCAGAACTTAAAACCGTTTTTGACGGCCGACCAATACAAACTATATGAACTAATTTGGTTACGCTTTGTGGCCAGCCAAATGGCCGACGCGGTATTTAATACGGTCGCTATAGATATTGCCGCCGGGGATGAAAAAACTTGCGTGCTACGTGCTAACGGACGCACTGTTAAATTCCCAGGGTATTTGTCTATTTACAAAGACCAGGATGAAGAAGAAAACAACGAGGACAGCCCCAGCGCACTACTGCCGGTACTGACCGAAGGCGACACACTGACTTTGTTGGATATCAACACCAAAGCGCACAAAACGACGCCACCCCCGTGCTACAACGAGGCGAGTTTGATTAAAACGCTGGAAAAGCACGGCATTGGCCGTCCGTCTACCTATGCGCCAACGATTAAAACTATTTTGGACCGCAAATACATCGTCCGCCAGCCCAAAACAAGCAAATTAGTGGCTACGGATTTAGGGATTACGGTAACGGAAAGTCTAAAAGGATTCTTTAAAGAAATTATGGACTTATCCTACACCGCCGGTGTGGAAGAAAAACTGGACGAAGTAGCCGAAGGAGCCCAAAAATGGGTGGAATTGCTGTCCGATTTTTACACCAATTTCAAACGCGAATTGGACGAGGCCGACAAAGGCATGCAACGCCCAGCCGCCCAAGAAACCGACGAAAAATGCCCGATCTGCGGCAAAATGATGCTTAAAAAACGCAGCCGCTTCGGGGAATATCTTGTTTGCAGTGATGAAACGTGTAAAGGAAAAATCAATCTTTCCAGTTCCGGCGAAAAAGTCGCCCCCGAAAAAACCGACGAAGTGTGTGATAAATGTGGCGCCCCGATGGTCATTCGCACGGGACGGCGCGGCAAATTTATGGCTTGCTCGGCGTACCCCAAATGCAAAAATACATATTCCATTGACGCCGAAGGGCACAAAGTTGCCTCCACCGGGCCCATTGTTACCGACCGCTTGTGTGAAAAATGCGGCAAACCGTTTGTGTTGCGCACGTCTAAACGCGGGGAATTTTTGGGCTGTTCGGGCTATCCCAAATGCAAAACGATTGTCACGGTAACCCCCGAAGAAATCGCCCAAATCAAAGCCGCGCACGAAGCCAAACAAAAACAAAAATAGAGGGATTTTCGTGGAAGAATGGGTGGATGCCTTTTTACTACAGTTGCAAAATAAAAACTTCTCCGCGCTGACGGTTAAAAGTTACCGCTCGGACTTGGAGGAGTTTTTGGCATTTTGCCGCGAGCGAAATATAGAACACCCGGAGCAATTCACTTCTACCAACATCCGTTTGTTTCTGGCCGCTTTGCAAACCCGGCACAATCCGGCCCGCAATACCATGTTGCGCAAAATTGCCTCGCTACGCAGTTTTGCCGCCTACCTGTTGGAACAAGGCGCCCTGCTGCGCAATCCGTTTAAATTACTTCCTGCGGCCAAACGTCAAAAAATACTTCCTAAATTTTTAACCGTGCCGGAAACCGAACAACTCTTAGATACGGCCGCCCATACTAAAATGGCTCCGCGCGATAGAGCCCTTTTTGAACTTATGTACTCCAGCGGATTGCGCCGCAGCGAAATAACAGGGCTGAAAATTCAAGACGTGGATTTTTTTAACGGGATTGTCAAAGTGTTCGGAAAAGGATCCAAAGAACGGCTTGTACCGGTAACGGACGCGGCCCTGGCGGCCTTAAAAGATTATTTGGCCTGCCGCAAAAACCCGCAACCGCATGAGGCATTATTTCTCAACAAAAACGGCCAACCGCTCACAGGCGACGGCCTGGCGTATATTTTTAAAAATACAGCCATCGCCGCCCATTTGGTACGCAAGGTAACCCCGCATAGTTTGCGCCACTCGTTTGCCACGCATTTACTTAATAACGGGTGCGATTTACGCAGTTTACAAGAAATGCTCGGCCATAAAAGTTTAGCGGCCACACAAGTTTATACCCATGTGTCTGTAGAAAAATTAAAAAGCGTATACCAACACGCGCATCCTAAATGCAAGGAGTAACCCATGATAGGAATAGGTATTGATATCGGCGGCACCTTTGTTAAATTATTCGTCCTGAATGAAAAAGGCGATGTCTTGCATAACGAAAAAATGGAAACCCACTACGCAAAAGGCGCGGCGGGATTTATAGATGAATTGGCCGGTTTTATCAACCGGATTAAAAACAAATATACCGGGCAACCCTTGGCCGTAGCCGTTGGGGCACCGGGCGACGTAGACCATAAAAACGGCGTGCTGCGCTACAACCCCAATTTAAAATTTACCGACGTTTCCGACTGGCCTATCGCCACGCAACTCTACGAAAAAACCGGCATCTTGCCGCGCGTGGCCAACGACGCTACACTGGCCGCTTGGGGCGTGTACGAAACCGATTTACACCGCCAAGGCACCAATGTACTGGTAGTCACTTTAGGCACCGGAGTAGGCGGAGGCCTGATTTTAAATAAAGAATTATACCAAGGTTCTAATGGCACCGCCGGCGAAATTGGTCACACTAAAATAGCCACCTCCGCCACGGCTCCGCGTTGCGGTTGCGGTATGCGGGGATGTTTGGAGGCGTTTGTGGGCACAATTGGTTTGAAACGCCGCGCCCGCGCCGCCGCCAAATTGCATCCGCAAAGCGAATTGGCCCGCCAAATTGCGCACACCCGCGATTTTAACATTGAAGTCATCTTTCAAGCCGCCCAAAAAGGATGCCCGGCCGCCTTAAAAATTTGGGAAGATACCGGCCGCTATTTGGGCGTCGGCATCGCCAATGTGGTGCTTACGCTGGATATTGATACCGTAGTGCTGACCGGCGGCGTATCGGGCGCGGCCACGTATTTTATGCCCGCCTTAAAGCGCGTACTCAACGAACAAACATTTAAAACTCCGTTTAAACAGTTGAAGTTATTCGTATCTAAAAACCCACATGTAGGAGGAGTCGGCGCGGCCTTGTACGCCATTGACTATGCCCGGCACACCCGTAATGACGCATAAAACAACTTGGTTGGCAGTCGGTTTGTGCTCGTTTTGCACCGTTTGCTTGGCGGCGCAAGAACGCACTTTGCCTGCCCCCACCGAAAACGGATTTATTTATTTCACCGCCGATAACGCCATAGTAGAACCCGAAACTAAAAAAGTAAACTTAACCGGTAACGTTACCCTCATCCAAAAAACACCCGACGGCAAAAAGCGCACCCTGACCGGCGAAAACGTAACGTATGACCAACAAAACACCACCGTTTCTTCCGTCGGCCCGGTAACCGTGGAAGATGGGCTGGGTAGCGTCATCCGCGGGCAAAACATTTCCGTTAATTATACCACAAAAGATTTCAAAGCCGATAATTTAACGACAGAATATCCCCCCCTGCGCGTATTGCACGCCAAAGAAATTTCTGCCAAAAACGGTAAACAAGTATTACGAGATGCCGAAGTAACCTGTTGCGACTGCGAAGACCCGCACTATACTCTTTCCGTCGGGAAGTTGACCGTTTCACCGCAAAAACGCGTGTTTGGCACTAATGCAGTACTGAAATTGGACGGTTTGCCAGTCATGTACCTGCCGGTATTTTGGCGCTCGCTGGATTCCCAAAAACCGTGGACAACATACGTAGATTTTACCCAAAGCAATAAAGTAGGTTTTGGTATTTTGACGTCGTCTGTTTTTAAACCGGTTTTGGGTTTACGCCCAATACTCAACGTGGATTATTACACCAAATCCGGTTTTGGATTTGGGGCCGGACTCAATGCCGTTACTTCGCCCACCTTGCGCGGCAGTGCGGAGTATTACTACATCAACGATCACGCCGCGGATGACCTCAACCTGGCCGACAACAAACGTTGGGGCTTGCAAGGCGGTTACTGGTGGGAAATGTACGACTCATCCGACCATTTCAACAATCCGGGCGGCGCGTTGTACCAATTACAAACGCAATTCCGTAAAGTATCTGACCCGTATTTCAACGATTCGTTCTTCCGCAGCAACCCCTATATTTTTATGCCGGACCAGGAAACGAACGTCTCTGTTGCGCGGCAAACGCGCCGCACCACCCTGCGCGCCACCTATCAGGAAAAAGAAATTTTTGCTTGGAATAAACAGAAATTTATGGCCGAAAAGCGCGTCCTGCCGGAAATTAAATACTTAATACTGCCGTTTAATGACCCCTTGTTAAAACTTTCCCACCGCTTTGAGGCCGATTTTAACAACACTTCGTCGCTGGTTTATCAAAACAACCGCCCCAACAAAGAAGGCCCCTACCAAAGCCAGGCCCACGCCCGTTGGACTACAGAAAAATCTATCCGGATGGGAAAGCATTTCACGTTTTTACCCAGTGTCTTTTACGACCAAAAAGTAACCCTGGACGATAACAACTACCATGACAAAGACGCCTGGGTGGGCCGTATCGGCACGGATTTAAACTTGCAAACCCACTCGTTTATCGGCACGACCGATTTCGGCTACCAGTTTACCAAACGCCTTTCCACCGGCACGGTTAGTTCGGATCATCTCTCGCCGGATAAAGGCATTGAACGCAACCGCGTGTACATCAACAACTATTATCGCCCCACTTTCCGCACGCACGTACGCGTAGGGGCCGGATTTAATTTATCCGACTATACCTACGACCTAACCAACGGCTACGGACGGGAAATTACGTGGGACCACCTCAAAGAACGCGTGGAACCGTTCTTGGTAGAATGGGGCTACCACTCGGCAGACGGGAGCGTTAACTTCTTTATCCAGGACCAGTACGATTTAATCCAAAAGAACTTACACTTTATCGCTCAATCTAATTTTGTAATTAAAGGCCAACTGCTCGGCCTGGGGCTGAACAACTTTGCCAATTATACCGACCCTGGCTCCCTCTACACCACCCAAGCCGACCGCTACACCGCCACCACTACCTGGGGCTTGCGCCCGGCCAGTAAAAAATGGAAGGCCGATTTCGGCATAGACGTATCGTTCTTCCGCGGGAGCGTGGTTGGGTTTAATAAAATGGCCCGGCTCGTGCGCGACTTCCACGATGCGCGACTGGATTTTACCGTGCGCCACCGCAACGACAATTTATCCTTTGCCTTGCGCTTTACCATTTTATGCGGCGCCAAAAACCACGCGGGCGAAATGCCGCCGGAAGACACGTATTTTTACCCGTGGTATGAGCCCAATGGCGTACGCAATTAACCAAAGAATAAATGACAAAAATGTTACAGTACACCGAATAAAAAGTATAATTTAAAAAACACAAATAAAGGAGAAATTATGTCTAACATCCATCCGTATGCAGGTTTTTGGAAACGTGCCGCCGCGTGGTTGATTGATTCCATCCTTCTCTACGTAGCGAACATGGTCATTATACAAGTAGCCACGCTTATCAACGCGGATCGCGTGGCCCAATGGCAACAACTCGCCAAATCGCCCGGGCAATTGGATATGTCGCTCTTTGCTCCGATCATGGGATTTGCGACCGCCTTAATAGCGGTGCAAGTACTTGTTCCGTGGCTCTATTTCGCTTTTATGGAAAGCAGTTCCAAACAAGCCACCGTGGGCAAAATGACACTGGGTATTAAAGTAGTAGACGAACGGGGCAACCGTCTGTCGTTCTGGCACGCGCTGGGCCGCACGTTGGCTAAAATTATCAGCGGACTGACGCTCAACATCGGGTATTATATGGCCGGGGCTACCCGCAAAAAACAAGCCCTTCACGACAAACTGGCCGGCACGTACGTGGTAGACAAAGCGTACAAACCGGGGGATACTTTGCCCGAAGTTGAAACGCACTTTGGCATTTTAACGGCCGTAATTTTTGGCGAATTGGCCATCTTATTTTTGATTATTGCCTCGTTTATCGGGCTTATCTTTGTAGCCATCCAATCCGCATTAAACAACAACAAAAACCAACCGCCACAACAAACCCAAACGGTTGTTACACAACCCGTTACGCAATCCGTCGTGCCGGTTGTGCCGGTTTCTGCGGCTGATACAACGCTGTAATTTTTACGCTACATAACTCACAAACCCCCAACCTATGTTGGGGGTTTTTTGTTGCCTACGGCGAAGTTCCAAATATCCCCCTAATCTAATAAAGGGTCTTGACAAATCAAAAAAAAAAACGATAATAGAGTGTCAGTTAAAAAAACAAGGAGCAAAAAATATGAAAAACAAACAAGCATTTACGCTTATTGAACTATTAGTTGTTGTACTTATTATCGGTATTTTGGCAAGCGTGGCCTTGCCGCAATATCAAAAGGCAGTTATGAAAAGCCGCTACTCTACGCTAAAAAATATGACAAAAACGTTAGCCGATGCCAGCCAAGCATATTACCTGGCTAACAACACTTATCCAACCGATTTTGATGAGTTGGCAATTGATCTGGGTGGAAATCACGATTATCACCAAAACCCGGCCGTGGAAGATTTTCCTTGGGGATATTGCGGGCTAGGGTCCTACGTGCAATGCGTAAATACTAAAATTGGTATGGCCTATAGAATATATAGCCCCCAGTCCACCGGACGCCATATGTGCCTTGCCACCAACGGAGATTTAACCTCCCTACAAAACCAAATATGCAAGCAAGAAAGCGGACTCACTAGCCCGACCTCCCACGTGGCAACGGAAACGGCTTGGAATTACGTAAAGTAAAAATTAGCCCGAAAATAGCAATGGCGTAAAAACTAACCTAATTTTGTATCTAAAAGTAAACCGTACGCGTTGACCCGTGCACCCAAAAGTTAGTATGATTATAGGGTAGAAATACAAATCTAAAAGGGAGAAACACATGAAAAAATTACTTCAAGTTGTTTTAGTTTTCGCCTTGGCCGCCGGACTCACCGCCTGCAAAAAGAACGTGAAAGATGACGCCAATGCGGATCTCACCGCCGGCACCGCCGGTACCGAAATGGTGTTGGAAGAAACCAGCATGGAAGAATCCGTTACCGTTCCGACGCAAGAAATTGCTTTGGGTGCGGTATACTTCTCGTTGGATAAAGCCACCCTTTCCGATGATGCCCGCAAAATCGTAGAAGCCAATGCCGCCGCTATTAAATCGGCTGCTTCGTTGGCCTCTTACCGCATCACCGTGGAAGGTAACTGCGACGACAGAGGAACCACCTCCTACAACATCGCTTTGGGTCAAAAACGCGCCGATGAATTGAAAGCCAACTATGTTCGCTTGGGTATTCCGGCTGCTAACATTGAAACCGTTTCTTACGGGGAAGAAAAACCCGTTTGCACGGAAAATACCCAAACCTGCTGGGCGAAAAACCGCCGCGCAGATACGCTTCTTAGCGTAAAATAACGCTGTTTTGGCAAGGAGCCCGAACACACATGAAAAACGTTACCAAACTTATTTTTATGGCCGGTTCGGGCTTTTTGCTGTCCGGCTGTGTTGCCAGCCAGAGCGACATGAGCACGCTTAAATTGCAACTGCAAGAACTCAATAAAACGATTGTCCAAATGCAAGCCAACCAGGCAGAACTGGCCGGCAAAATGGACGAATTAAACCAAAACTTGTCCGTCTCTAACGAGAATTTGTCGCAAATGGACGAACAACTCTCTAAATTTTCCACTAAATTAGACGACTTGGCCGCCTCGGTTACCCGCCCAGCCGAAGCCCCGCAACCGGCAGCCATGCTCCCCTCGGAATTGTTTGCGCAATCCAAGAACCATTTAGACAAGGGCGCCTACGAACCCGCCGCTACCGGATTTAAATTGTACTTAACCAACTACCCCGACGGCGAAAACGTGGAAGAGGCCTTTTTGTACTTAGGTGACGCACAAGCCGCTCTGGGCAAAACCAAATCGGCCGCCGTGGCGTATGCCAAACTCTTACAAACGTTCCCGAAAGGCAAACACATTGCCGAAGCGCGTTTGAAATACGCCCGCAGTATTATTCCATTGGGCAAAACCGACGAAGCCAAAAAATATTTAAATTCCATCGTCAAACAATACCCCAATTCGCCCGAAGCCAAACAAGCCAAGGCCGATTTGGCTAAACTCAAATAACCACTTAATTTATGAAAAAACTTCTTACTCTTACGTTACTTGCCGTACTTGTAAGTGTAGGCGTTTTGCCTGCATTTGCCGCGCCGAAAACCGATGTATACATCGGCATTACTTCCGTGGGTAAAAATCATTTACCGGCTATTGGTATGCCCGCTTTTCAGGCCGACGCGCAAGGCCAGGAAGCGGCCCAACTCGTGCGCGATGTGCTGCGGGCCGATTTACTCTTCGCCCGTTATTTTGACATCAACGAAGACGGCCCCGATTTCAACGCCAAAAAACTCAGCCAGACCATGACCGCTTGGGCCAAAGCCAAAGCAAGTTACTTGCTGGCGGGGGAAGTTTCTTACGAAGAACCCTACTACACCATTAAAATTTACGTGTACGATTTGGCCACGCGCAAGCCCGTCTTTCCCAAGGCCTTTAAAGGCACCAAAAGCAGTTTGCGCCGCTTGGCCCATATTGCCGCAGACCAAATTACGAATGCCCTAACCGGCAAACGCGGCATTGCCGACACTAAAATTGCCTTTGCCAATAACTCCACCAAACACAAAGAAATTTATATGGTGGATTACGACGGTGAAAACCTGCAAAAACTCACTAACGACAGAAGCATCGCCCTCTTGCCGCGCTGGTCCAAAGACGGACGCATTTATTATACGACGTACAAATACCGCAACCCGGATATTTTTGCCATTGACTTAAAAGCCGGAAAGATTGCACCTGTCATTATCCGGGGCGGGTTGTCTTTAATCGGCGGTGTGTCGCCCGACGGCAAAGCGCTCGTGTTTACATCCTCCGGCGGTTCCAACCCGAGCATTTATATTTACAACTTGGAAACACACACCAAGCAACGCATTACCAACAAGACGTCCGTGGACGGTTCGCCGTCTTATTCGCCCGACGGTCAATACATTACGTTCGTATCCAACCGGGCGGGCAATCCGCAAATTTATGTGATGGAACTCTCCACCGGAAAAACGCGCGCGCTGACTAAAGATTTCAACTGGTCGGACACGCCCCAATGGTCCCCCACCGGGGAATGGATTGTATTTTCCGGACGTGAAGCCCCGTATCATCCGATGGATATTTTCCTGGTGGATTTAACGGGCACGCAACTGCGCCGCCTGACAACGGACGCCGGCTCCAACGAAGACCCGACGTGGTCTCCCGACGGACGGTTTATTGCCTTTACCACTACCAGAAACGGCAAACGCCAGTTGTATATGATGGATATGGACGGCAGTGCGCCGCACCTATTGGCGGACTTGCCCGGCGATTCCTTCACGCCGCATTGGAGTTTCTAAAAACGCATCTTTGTAAGTTACAACCACACGCACCACGCACAAAATAGATTTTGTGCGTGGTTGTTTATTTGGCTACAATTCTCCAAAATCAGAACACGCTAGCCCCGTCGTAATTTAACGGACTGAAAAATTTTACTTGACAAACCAAAAAAAAAAACGATAATAAAGGGACGCAAAAATATATAAGGAGCAAAAAATATGGAAAACAAACAAGCATTTACGCTTATAGAATTATTAGTAGTGGTACTCATCATCGGTATTTTGGCGGCGGTAGCGTTGCCGCAATATCAAAAAGCCGTGGACAAAAGCCGATTTTCTAATCTTATGAATATCACCAACGCGATTGCCCAAGCCAATGAAGTGTATTATTTGGCTAACGGGCAATACGCTACGGACTTTGACGAACTAGCCATAGACATCCCGGCAACAAGTATTTCAGGCCGCGTTGCTACTTTTGATTGGGGTAACTGTCATTTGTCCGGACAACAAGAAATTATTTGTTTTGCAACCACCCAGTTGCAAAATGCTTATACAGTTTACTACACTCATAGTTCCGACGTTAATCGGGGAGCACATACGTATTGTGTCAGTTTAACTAATGAAGCCGGCTCACGGTTTGATAAAGTATGTTCGGCTCTTGGCCCATTTAGAATGACAGCCACTTGCAACCCCGGGACAGGAAATATTCCTTGCCGCATGTATACGATGAAATAAATAACACGCTCTCTCTTTTATATTCCGCATCCCAACATTGCGAAATGACGAAAAGAGAGAGCGTGCTTATGGAACTTACAAACAGTAATTTTATCCCAGCAATTTCGCCAATATCTGGCTAATCGCGCACGGGTTGGCCTTTCCTTTACTCAACTTCATTACCCCCCCCACGAGTGCGCCGATAGCGGCTTTATTGCCTTTTTGATAATCGGCTACCGCTTTGGGGTTGGCGGCCATGGCCTCTTTGGCCCACGTTTCCAGTTGGCCTTCGTCGCTGACTTGCACCATGCCGCGCTTGGCGATAATATCCGCCGCTTTACCGCCGTGGGCATAAATTTCGTCAAACACTTCGCGTGCTTGCTTGCGGTTGATTTTGCCGCTTTCTACAAACTCCAACAGTTCCGCCAGTTGCGCGGCCGAAATGGGCGAGTCCTCAATTTCTTTTTTCTCGGCGTGGAGCATACCGAGTAAATCGGTTTGAATCCAGTTGGACGCCGTTTTCAAAGACACTTTGCCGCTTTTGGTGACCGTTTCAAAATAATCCGAAATTTCGCGCGAACTGGTCAGCACGCCCGCGTCATAGGCGGACAGCCCCGCTTTCATAAACCGCGCTTCTTTGCTAGACGGCATTTCGGGCATATTGGCTTTCACGTTAGCCAGCCACTCGTCGGACAACACCACCGGCGGCAAGTCCGGCTCCGGCGAGTAGCGGTAATCCAGCGCGTCCTCTTTGGAGCGCATCGGGCGCGACACGCCTTCCACTTTATCCCACAAACGCGTTTCCTGTTTGATTTGCCCGCCCGCATTTAATACTTCGGTATGGCGGTTGATTTCGTAAATAAGCGCATCTTTGACGGCTTTAAACGAGTTTAAATTTTTAAGTTCGGTGCGCGTACCGAATTTTTCTTGTCCCACCGGGCGTAATGACACGTTTACGTCTACGCGCAGTTCGCCTTTTTCCATATCGCAGTTGGACGCACCTACCCAGCGCATAAGCCGTTTAATTTCGGTCAAATAGGCATAGGCCTCGTCGGGCGAGCGCATATCGGGCATGGATACAATTTCCAACAGTGGGCTACCCGAGCGGTTATAGTCCACTTCGGAATGGTCGTCAAAGTGCGACGATTTGGCGGCGTCTTCCTCCAAATGCGCGTGGTGAATGCCGATACGCTTTTTTTGCAAATTGTCTTTCGGCCCGTAGGTAATTTCCACATATCCGGCCCCATTGATCGGTTCATCATATTGCGTAATTTGGTATCCCTTGGGCAAATCCGGATAGAAATAATGTTTGCGCGAAAAAGTGGATTTTTGCTTTGTTTCGCAATTCAAACTCAGCCCCGCGCGCACGGCCAGCGTCAGCGCGCCCTCGGTAATAACGGGCAACACGCCCGGGTGGCCCATGCAAACCGGGCAAATGGCGGTGTTGGGTTTTGTTTCTTCCCCCACCCCGTTGGGACACGCGCAAAACAATTTCGTTTTGCTGGCCAGTTGGACGTGGATTTCCAGTCCGATAACAGGTTCAAATTGAGTTGTCACAATAATAGTCTCCTAAATTATTATAATATCAAATATGGTTCCTCTTTTTAAGCCCACTTCGTACCGGAAAGGTACAGCCCTGGCTATCGGCGCCACCGCGGTATGGAAAGGCGTATCGTTTATCAACGCACTTTTACTGGCAGCGTACTTTGGCGCACGGGGCACGACCGACCTGTATTTTTACCTCATTTTGACGATGGGAGTAGTGTGGTTTTTTCTGCAACGCTTAAATGCCGCCGTCATTATTCCGCAAGCCATGGCGTTAGAAGTAAACGAACCGGAAAAATCCCGCGCCTTACTCAACGGATATTTATATGTGTACGCAGGGATATGCGGGCTGATTATAGGGTGCGGCGTATTTTTACCGCAACAAACCATCGCTCTTTTTTCCCGCTTTTCCCCAACGTACATTGACGCACAACGCGCACTCGTAACATGGGCATTTGTGTTTTTTGCGTTGCAAATTTGGGTCACGTATTTGTTAGCCGTTTTGGAAATGTATAAGCGCTTTGCCACCGCCTTATTTACCCCACTCAACGCCCTGTTGCCATTGGTGTGTTTGCTTTTACTGGGCCGCACACACGGCGTGATTAGCATGCTTTACGGGTTTGTGTTTTCTTACGGGGTGCAAGCCGTTGTTTTTAGCGTAATGCTTAGAAAGGAACTCCGTTGGAAACTCACCCGCGGCGAAGTATATCACTCCGCCACATTCATGAAAAATTTAGTCAGCAACCAACTCATTGAACTGGCTAATATCGTCAGCGGCCTTTTACCGCTTTATTTACTTAGCGGTCTAAATGCCGGCACGCTAAGCGCGCTTAATTATGCACGGCAACTGTCTGATTCTTCCAACGAAGTGCTTACATTACGCGTTACCAATATTTCCAAAATCCAACTGACCGAATGCGCGGCCCAAAAACGTTGGGAGGCCTTCAATACCGCCTATAACACGACGCATTATTTCTTGTGGTTTATTTTAACGCCGCTGGTCGTTTTTTCCGTGTATTTTGCGCCGGAAATTATTTCCATTTTCTTTCAACGCGGGGCATTTTCCGCCACGAACGCACGTGAAGCCGCCGCGTTTTTGCGCCCGCTGTTGGGGCTTGTGTGGCTGATGGCACCGATACTGATGCAAAACAATGTGGTAGCGGCCACCCGCCAATTAAAAGCGTTTTTACCCTACGCGCTAGCGGGAATTTTAGTATTTATCGTCACGGTGCCCTGGGTGGTAAGCAGGTGTGGGGCCGTGGCGTATGCGTATACACAATTAGTTTGCTGCGTCATCGGGCTAATCATCAATGCGTTTTTCTTTATCAGATACGTACCGGAGTTTGCGCTAAAACCCGCATTTAGTGAAGGGGTGCGTTTGGTAGGGTTTAATTTTCTTGCCTTACTTCCGGCGGGAATTTGCGCGGCTTACGTAACGGGGAATAATCCGTGGATAACGGTACCGGTTTGCGGAGTTGTTTTTGTATCTGTGCTCACCGGGCTGGTGCATTACAGCGGAGATTTAAAACGGTTTTTAACCGCGGTGCGCCAAGCGTCGTAACGTACGCATAAAACGGCTGTAAGAAAACCCGGTCCGCAGACTCAGCGCAAAAATCCATTGCCGCAAGCGAAACTTCCACGGACGGTTTTTAAATAGCCCGCGCGGCACCGCTATTTCTGGCACGTGCGCACGCACTAATTTTTCCGCTGCATCTGTCAAACCGTATTTTTCTATAAAACTCGTCAGCACCACCCGGCGCACATACTCAAAACCTTCCCGCAAAGCGGGGTCCCGCCGGACCAAATAACGGCGAGAACGCAAAAATCCGTCAAAAAGCCCGGCAAACGCGTCTGCGGCACGGCGGCTTTGCGAATTTTCCCGCCTGCGATATTCGTAACGGGCTTGGGGAACAAGCGCGATTTTATCGGCCTCGCCAATGAGTTGTACAGACGGGAAAATATCTTCTCCGTTTTTTAAAACTTCGGTAGGAAATTCAATCCGGGTAATTAACGTACGCGCAATCAGTTTGCCGTACAATGCCATAACCGCCGAAAAATCATCAAAAACAAGGCGCTTTTCATTCCCTTTCAGTACGCGCGCGTGCGAGAAAAGCGGCGTTTGTGCTTCAGGTTTTCCTTCTGTGTACACGCGGGCCAACACCAGTTCGGCCCCGGTTTGTTCGTATGCTTGCCACAAAAGTGCGCAATAATCCGGCGGGAACGTATCATCACTGTCCACAAATAAAACGGTTTGCCCGGCCGCGTGGTCCAATCCTTTCTTGCGGGCGGCGGCAGGGCCGTGATTCGTTTGTGTGTATACGTGCAAGCGGGCCTCTTGCCGGGCCTGTTTTTTTAGTACGGCTAAACTGTTATCGGTGGAGCCGTCATCTACGGCCACAATTTCCCAATCTTGAAATGTTTGTGAAAAAATACACGCCAAACACCGCTCCAGCCAGGCGGCCGTGTTGTAGACGGGAATAATAATGCTTATCCGAGGGCTTGCCGGCATAATTTTTCGTACATATCCAAATAATTTTGGAGTGAAAACCGCGTGACTACTTCGCGCGCACGGACGGAAAATTGCTGACGTTTCGTTTCGTCTTGCATAAGTTCTTGGAGTGCATGCGCCAAGGCGGGCACATCATCCTGGGGGACTAACACCCCATCCACACCGTCGCGAATAATCACATCCGGGCCGGTGCAAGCAAAACTAACGGCGGGCAGTCCGTGCGCCATGGCTTCCAATAACACCAACGGAAACCCTTCTGCTCGCGAAGACATCGCAAACAGTTGCGCGTGCGCATAGGCGGAAAACACTTCCTTTTGCGGCGCGACAAAATCCACACTGTCTAAAACACCCAACCGTTCGGCTTGTGCCTTCAATTTGTTTTCCTCTTCACCGCCGCCGATAATCGCCAAACGCCAAGACGGTAAGCGGGTTTGTTGCCACGCACACAGCAAACGGTCAAATCCTTTTTGCGCCGTTAAACGCCCAACCGCTAATACATAATTTTTACCCGCTTGCATAAATGCGGGGCGGGGATAAGTCTTTTCAGCCGGGGCAAGTGCCGGATTGTACACCACTTGCGCCCGCCAATGCGGGTGGCGTTCACGCAAAAATTGCAAATCGCGCTGTGACAACACCGTCACCGTACTTGCCAAACGTAACAGGATATTGCGCAAAATTTCCCACTTGCGCGAATAAGTAAGGTGACGCACGTCCAAGTGGTCGCCGTAAATATACGGGATACGTAAAAGCAAACAAGACGCCAACACACTTAGCGTCATAAAACTGATAACAACTTGCGGGTGAGTATTTTGTAAGGCGCGGGTAAGTTTAATCAAACGCGGCACGCCGCCCAAAAATCCGGCGGCGCGGAACGTGGGCAATTGCACACGCGCCCGCGTCACAGACGCGGGCAACGTATAGAAATCCGGCACGGAATCATCTAATGTAAGCAGGGTAACCGTATGCCCGCGTTCGGCCAGGCCTTTGCACAGATACGTCATCATACGTTCCGCGCCGCCGCCGCCCAAGGTCCCGATTACACACGTAATACGCACGAGATTCCTTCTTCCGTGCTAAAAAACTTCTTCAACGGCTTTGACAAAAGTTTCAAACGGATATTTGTCTTTAAGTTTACTGGCTTCTACCGCGATATCAACACGTTTACCCCAGTTTACCATCATATCGTCCAAGGCCGCGGCAAACGGTTCTTCTTCACAGCAGTGAACAATGACACCGTTAACTCCGTTTTTGATTAACGAGGTGGCCGCCGTAGATTCACACGCCACACACGGCAGTTTGCTGGCCATGGCATCCAACAAAGCATCTGCGCGCGCCGGATTTAAGGCCGGATAGGCAAAGATATCGGCGTTACGTAGCAAGTTATAAACATCGCTGCTGGAAGGAATAATTTCGGTGCTGTCTTGCAAATTATTTTTGATAATAAATTTGCTTAAATTGGCTTTTTGGGTACCGTCCCCCACCACGGTCAAATGCCATGTTTTGTGAGCCGGGGCCAGCCGGGCCCAAGTTTTAAGCAAGGTATCTAAGCCGCTTTCTTTACTTAGCGGCCCGACGGCTAAAATATTATTTTCCTTTTTAAAACAAGCCGGTTTATGGTTACTAAAGTGTTCCACCCACACGGCCGGCGCACTGACACGCACGGCGTTGGCACCGTAGAGTTTTTTATTCAACGGTTTATCGCAATCGCCCAACACGAGCACACGCGCGGCTTTTTGCAACAAGGCCTTTTTGTTTTTGACGGGCTTATCTTCTTTGAAGTTTTCGTACTCTACATACACAAACGGCACGCCGGACAAGACAGCGGCTTCGCAGGCACGTAAATTCATCACAGACACCACTCTATCCGCACTGTTTTGCGAAAGCAGCGCAGCCAATTTTTTAGTAGTAGTTAAGGCAATATACTCTTTTAACGGTACTTGCGTAAACACATGGGCTTTGCCTTTGGGAGCCAAGATTTGCACATTATGTCCTTGTAATTGTAAACGCTCGGCCAATTTAACGCCTAAACGGGCGGCAGAAATCGTCTTGTTTCCTCCTACACACACGGTAATGTTCATAGTAAATATCTCCTTTGCAATAAAAATCTCTTTTACTTATTTTACATAAAAACAAGGCGCCGCGCCAAAAGAACATAAAAAACCGCCCTTTCGGGCGGCGAGCACAATATGAAAATTGCGGGGGTTGGATTTGAACCAACGATCTCAAGGTTATGGGCCTTGCGAGATACCGGGCTTCTCTACCCCGCAAGGTTATTATAGCAAATTGAAACAACAGACGCAAACACCCCTTACCGGGGCTTTGAAAAAGGACAAGGTAACAAAATCCCGGTTAACGCAAATTTGCGCGCACAATAGCCAAAGGTTCAAGGCCGCTTTGCCTGTGCGGCGAGGGACTTGACAAACCAAAAAAAAAAACGATAATAGAGTGTCAGACAAAAAAGCAGTAAATAAAATAAGATGCCACGCTGAACTCGTTTCAGCATCTTACCTTGTTTCTTGCCGCGCTATATCCCGCATTAAAACACTGCGGAATGACGAGCGCGGCCAGTGGAAAGCGGTGAGATTGCGTATCAAGTACCCAATGACAAGATAATTAAGGAGCAAACAATATGAAAAACACAAATAATAATTTGTCCTTCCCGAAAGCCGCCCCGTTATATTCCGCACTAAGACCTTGCGGAATGACGAACGGGGCGGAGCGCGGTTTTCCCTCGCCCCTTGCGGGAGGTCCTCGCCGGACGGGCGAAAGGCCGGGTTTCTCTTTCTTTCCCTCGCCCCTTGCCAGGAAGGGTAGGGTGAGGGGTGATAAAAAAGGAAATAACTTTACTGATACCCCCTCATCGGTTTGTCCGGACTTTGTCCGTCAAACCACTTCCCCCGCCCGGGGGGAAGCCAAACGACTCGGCTTTACCCTCATTGAACTACTCGTCGTCGTACTCATCATTGGCATTTTAGCGGCGGTGGCGTTGCCGCAATATCAAAAAGCGATAGAAAAATCAAAAGGGACGCAAGCACTCACCCTTTTAAAATCGCTCGGCCAAGCACAAGAAGAATATTATATGGCTAACGGCAAGTATGCCACTTCGTTTGATGAATTATCTGTAGAATTGCCGGCCGGGTGGACCTCCGGCGGAAATTTTTACGGCTACCGAACAACGGATGCACACACCAATGGAGAATGGGTCATACAAATATCAACGGAGTCCAATTTAACGGGGGGTCTGTTTATCGGCCACCCGGCCGGGAAACCTTACCAGGGCGCCGGATTTATGTATGCCCCGCACTATACTACATTTGCCCAACGCGGGTTAGGACGTATATCCTGTCTGGAAAGTAACTCGGGCGTTGTGTTCAATAAAAATCCGGGTGATTTTTGTACCAAACTTTTTAACGGAACATTTTACGAAGGAGATTCCCTTAGGGAGTACACTATACTTGAGCAGTAAAATAATGCTTGTAAACTGCCGAAAGCAAATTTATTTCTTGACGGCTTCTTCTAAGGCGCGGGCCAGTTGGTCGGCACAGGAAGTGCCTTTTCCGGCGCAGTCGTTGCCTTTTAACAAGGAGGCAATTTGTTTAGCGTTGGCCCCTTCCACTAATTTACTAATTGCCGTTAAATTACCCGGGCAACCACCGATAAATTGTACGTTATGCACGCAACCTTGCGCGTCCACCTCAAATAAAATTTCTTGCGAGCACACCCCTTGCGGGCGAAACGAAAACGAGGCCATACAAAACTCCTTGAAGTAAGATAATTATATTATACCAAGTTCGCTCCACGTCGTTTTTTGTATAATAGGGAACAGAAGGAGTAATTTATGACACCTGCCCATCTTTTATCCAATGCCCCGATTGACGAGGAGCAACTCAAACTAGCCACCCGGCGCCTGGAAGCGTTGCAAGCGGAATTAAAAACGTACATTGCTAAAGGGTCCGGACCGTTTTTAGCGGCTATTTACGACGAAAAAGGAAATCTAATTGCTAAGGCCGCCAACTCGGTGGTACTGGGAAAATGCAGCCATCATCACGCCGAAATGAACGCCATTAAACAAGCCGAAGAAAAATTAAATACGTTTGACTTGGCCCCATACAATTTGACTTTGTATACCACCGCCGAGCCGTGCCTGATGTGCGTGGGCGGGATTTTATGGTCGGGCATTAAAACCGTATTTTACGGTGTAACTTCCAAACGGGTGGAAGAAATTACCGGATTTGATGAAGGTTTTAAACCCGATTGGTTAAACGAATTTAAAAAGCGTAAAATCCGCGTCTACGGAAACATCGCCGCCGAAGCGGGTGAAAAAGTGTTGTGCGAATATATCGCCGGGCAAAACCCCGTCTACAAACCGACGCGCTAACACACCCCGGACAGATTTGATAAAATATAGGTAATCTATGCGGTATATTTTGTATTTTTTTACGATGGTATTATTGTTTGTAAGCGGCATGCTGATAGGAAATAGTTTCCTGCCACAGCGCAATGCGTCGCTGGCGTCGGCGGTATCCGTGCCGGAACTGAATTTGGATAACGACCTTTTACAAACGCTCACCCGTCAGCAAGCCCAACAAGATTTGGAACAATTAAGCCAATTAACGGCCCAGTTACCCGCCGAGGAACAACCAGAACGCCAACAACGCCTTAACCGCATCATGTTGCGCTTGGCATTGGAAGATTTTGAACTGAAAAAAACTAAATTGGAGTCGGAAATCGCTAAAAACAATAAGAATAACCGCGCTACCGCGCAACTTACCCAAGCCACTATCGAATATAACCAAGCCCGTGAGCAAGTGGAAAAATTAGCGGCCGAGTTTTTTCCGCCCGCCCCTCCCGATGATTTAAACAAATAAAAACCCCCCGGCACAGCCGTGCGTTTTTATTTGTTCCGGATTTTTTATTCGCGACCCGTTTGCGCCAACAACTCGCGCAGCATCGCCAATTGTTTTACATATAATTGTGCGGCTTCGTGCGGCGTTTGGGGACTGCGGTACGTCCAATTTTCTTCGCCCACCGTGCCGGGGGTGTTAATGCGTTCGGTGGTGCCGGTAATGTCTTGCCAAGAGAACATGACTATCGCGGAGGACGAACTCAATACCCGGTATAAAATAGCCCGCTGGACTTCGTCACACCACGGCACATTGCCATCCGTTTTTTGGGCGGAAATCATTTCCCACATATTCGCCCGCTCGCGCGTATCCATCGTTTCCCACCATCCGCGGAGCGTTTCGGTATCGTGCGTGGAGGTAGTGGCTAACGACACAATCGGATAATAACGCGGCTCACGGTAATAGCCGTTATCCTCACGCTCCCAACGAAGCACCTTGTAACCGGGGATCCGCAAATCCACCAACATACGGCGCACGTAGTTGGGAATAACTCCTAAATCTTCGCCGACGGGCAATTTGCCGCGGGCTTCTTCCAGCACCATGCGTAAAAACGCATAACCGCGGTCAATTTGGGCTTGTTCGCCTTCTATATCAAAACCGCCCACCGGGTCTTCCGGGGCAAAAATATACGTGCGGAAAAATCCTACTAAATGGTCCAGACGGAAAATGTCATACAACTCCGTAGCCCGGCGGATTTTGCGCCGCCATAATTCCAAATTGTGCTGATGTTGGTAGACCCAATCATACGCCGGGAGCCCCCACTTTTGCCCCCTTTGGGAAAATTGATCCGCCGGAGCACCGATTTCAAACCCCAGGCGGTAATTTTCCCGTTCTGCCCACACTTCGGCACTATCCAAATTGGTTCCAAACGGAATATCCCCAAAAATGAACACCCCTTGCTCACTGGCAAAGGCCTTGGCTTGGCGCAGTTGCCCGTCTAAAATCCATTGTACATATGCAAAAAATTGCACATATTCGCGGTTTTTGGCTTCAAATGCGTCCACGGCATTTTTATCAAATTGGCGCAGCCCCTCCGGCCACGCAAGCCATGTTTGCCAATGGTAAAAATCTTTCAGCGCGCGGAAAAGCGCATACCCGCGCAACCACGCACTTTGTGCGTTTTGGTACGCCTCAAACGCCAAATAACGCGGCGAACGCACGCTTTGTTCCTGCTGTAAAAAAGTTTGGTAACCCAGCCACAACGCTTTGAGTTTGGCTTGTTTGACATCATTAAACGGGGCTTTGGAAGACTGGCGCCACACTCCAATTTGCGCGGCCAGTTGCACGATGAAATGTTGCGCTTGGGGACTATGCTGGATATCTTCTACCGATGACAAATCCGCATACACCGGGTCCGTAGCAAAGGCCGACATCGCCGAATACGGGCACGTAATGCCGGGGGCGGTTTCTTGTAGCGGCAAAATTTGCAAAATTTTAATACCTTGCGCCGCCAAAAATTCCGTCCACTGTTGCAAGGCGGCAAAATCGCCCACGCCCCAGTCGGTTTCAGTCCGCATGGCAGAAAGCGGCAACAAAACCCCACACGAACGCGAAGAAAGCAACTGGTCTTGAATCGTCATAGTTTATTTCTTGGCGATGGCTTCAATCTCCACCGAACTGCCCTTGGCTAACGCAGCCACCTGCACGGTGGTACGGGCGGGCGGATTTTCTTTAAAAAAGGTGCTATAAACGGCGTTCATCTCGGCAAATTGCGTCAGGTCCGTCATATATACCGTGGTTTTGAGCACGTTTTTGAGCGAACTGCCGGCTTGTTTAAGTACCGTTTCCAAGTTGGTTAAAATCAGTTCGGTTTGGACGCGCACGTCGCCATTAAAAATTTCCCCCGTGACCGGGTCTATGGGCACGATACCCGTAGTAAAAATGAATCCGCCGTCTTCTACGGCTTGCGAATAACACGCAATAGGTTTAATACTGCTGATATTGATTACTTTTTTCATAAGTCCTCTTGGGCGATATGGTAGATACGCCCCTGGGTATATGGTAGCAAGGCAAGAGCACAATGTCAAACATTTCTTCGCCGGGGAAACATTTTTTGACGCACTCCTCGTAAAACTGCTATAATAAATTGTTGTCAGCAGGGGCGTTGTAAAGCAATTTAAAAAAGAAGTTGTGCGCCTCACTGATTTTTTGATATAATAATTAAGTCGGATTTAGTAAACATCGTTTTTAAATCCATTACAATTTCGCGCTCGTAGCTCAGTGGTAGAGCATCCGCCTTTTAAGCGGGGGGCCGTGAGTTCAAGTCTCACCGGGCGCACCATTTAAGCCTTCTTCGTCTATCGGTTAGGACGTCGGATTTTCAATCCGAAAAGAGGAGTTCGATTCTCCTAGAAGGCGTTTTTTTATGCCTTCTAGGGCTGAATCGAACTCCTAATCGTCCGCAAGGACGGATACAATTAGGTGCAAAATCTAATGCCGTTTGTACGAAGTACATTTAGATTTTGCCGATGTTTCCGGAGGAAACAACGATTCTCCTAGAAGGCGTTCGATTTAAATTACCCATTCTCAGACGAGAGTGGGTGTTTTTTTATACTTCCTCGACGACACTTTTTGAGCAAAATGAGCAAAATTACGCTAATCTTGTATATTGTTAGTGGACCCTGTATGGTACACAGTTAATGTCCATATCTTTTATTATTCCTCGTCGACAAAATATCCGTTATATTAGCACAAATCGCTTTTACTATTTGTGACACTTAAATTCCCGGGAAATTGACTTTATGTATAATTTTACTCGCTCGACGAGGAAAGTATATGAAGTATCAAAAAATTTCCGAAAACTATGAAAGTAGTGGTCACAGTTTGGACACTATAACACTCAAAAGTTCTATGCCCAATATAATATCGAACCGCCCTTTTTATAGTGCCCATTCTACATACTTGCGGGCACTATACCCACAACAAACCTTCCTCAAGGCAACACATACTATTTTTGGCCAAAGCGCCATTTCAGTATCAAGGGATATAGCGCCACCATGTAGAAAGTTAAACAGGCGGCCCAGGTAAAACAGCCCATAGGGGCCCCTAATAAATGTTTAAGGGGCTTTTCGGTATACTCTAGTAAAAGATATAAAGGGATTAGTCCAATCATTCCATATACAATGCCCTTCATATGAAGGCCGGTTGCTTGAAAGCGAATCCATGTTTTCTCAATATAGCGCGCAAGACAAAAGGCAAACAACCCCCCTATGCTTTCAAACCCGCTGTGTATGGCTTTGCGGGGGCTAACTAGTAATTTTCCATCTACATAATCCATAGGGTAGGATTTATAATAGATATATCCCAACGCTATCAAACAGGATACCGCTGTGATAAGCAAAATGCGGTTTTCGTTTTCCGGATGTTGTTGCAAATATCCGCCCAACTTCCAAACACCGCACAAACATACCACACTTAGTATAAGCCCAACGAGCACATCTTGCGGCGTGTGTACCCCTAAATAATTGCGTGAAAACCCTGTTAACAAAGCCGCCAGGACACATAAAACAACGAGCCATTTGGTTTTTTTATGTTGCCATAAAGTTACCGAGGCCCCCAAATAAATGGTAGTTGCCATGGAAGTATGCCGGCTAGGGAAGGAATAACTAGACGGCAATTTACCTGCCGGAACTACGCGTGGATCTCTTACCCATGGACGATAGACGCAAGCGGTTAGTTTAATAAGGGCGGTCAAAGCAAGACATACATAAAGCGAGGCCAAGGTTAACAGTCCGCGCCGTTTGTCCCAGCACCAATAAATCAATATAGGCAATAAAAGCGCGTAAGAGGACCCAAACGAAGAAACCCCTTGCATAAACGTGGTCCAACCGTCATGCGCAGTGATTCTAATATCTTGCAACCAAAGAAGATAAGTAATATCCATACGCAACCACACTACCCGTTACAAAACGGCACAGATTCCAAACAAGAGCGAAAACCCCACTAACATCATAATCGGCGTATCCATGGAATGGGGCGAAAAAGCTTCCGCAAACGTCATTACCGGCGGGAATACTACCACCGCCGTCCAAAATTCCTGCGGGCTAGCAAATTGTCCCCTATATAAGACAAGAAATAATAATGCACAAATATATACACAGGCACTGCCGGCGTAAGAACGCACGTACCGATTTTTCATATTCCACGACGGAACGACATATTTCTTTTTTCCTAAGTAAGTTCCCACAGGCTCGGCTAATCCGTCCCCGATAGCTACAGTAAAAACCACCACAGCCGCAAGTAATGGCAAACCTAAATAGGTTTCAAACACTTGTTTAAAAATAGTAATAATCAACAGTCCGGGGAGCATATTGCCCAGCACAATCCATTTGAGTGTATTGGGCCGGTCTTCCACCCGGTCTAATGAGTTAAACTGCAACATAAAAAAAGTGGAGCGTTCGCGTATGGGTTTTATCAGTATCAAAAACATTAAAAGTACAAATAAAGATTCCCATAAATGCGGCAAAATCCCCAACGGTTCTGTCGGCGGGCTCAATAGCGGCACTAAATACGCCGCAAAGTGTTGGATTTTACGGGTATAGTTAACTTTAAACCAACCATTTTTAGAGGTCATAATATACCCTTTTGCATCTACATGGCAGTAGTGACGGCATAATAAGCCGCCCCCCAACGCCAACATCATCATGACAAACAGTTTTACGCCCGTCATCATGAAAAACCTGCGCGCTTCAAACAAATGCGGGTCTGCAACAATTGTCCAAATAAGCAATAGGACAAACAACACAAGCCACAAAATCAAAAACTGTAAATCAAATGTTTTCGTCCATTTTTCATCATAATTGCCAGCTACTTCCCCCGGCATAAGTACTTTTTGTTCCATAAGAAGCCCTCTATCATGTGTTTTATTTATTTTAGCATATTCAGCTGAGAGGACAAGAAATAGCATAAACCCATTTGTCTTAAGTTCCTAGCCCAGAATTTTCTCACATGTAGGGTATTCTTGGAACGTGAGGCAGAATTGCCGGTAGTCGCTAATCTTTGCTACGCACTGGTGAAACTCGAACTAGCCAAAGTGTCAAAATAATAATGGGAAGTGCGAAAATAAATAATAAAAGAATGGTACACTATAGTGGACACCCTCTCGACGGTACTTCGAGGCCCCTAGAAGGCGTTTTTTTATGCCTTCTAGGGCTGAATCGAACTCCTAACCGTCCGCAAGGACGGGTACAATTAGGTGCAAAATCTACTTATGTTTTATTTGCCGGGCCATCATCACTTAGTCTTATCAATAATACCAGTCTATATCTGTGCTATTTGTAACTCTTTTACCACCGCTATCCGCTTTACACAGTTGATTCTGCGGGGAAGATAAATTTGTATTTAATGCCCGACACATCCGTTCTCCCGGACGAAAAGATGAGTATTGAAAGTAAATATAATATGTAAGACCATCTTTGGTATCAGAACACCCAACACGGGAACCCCAACCGTCCCCCGGGGCCATCCAACACGAACCCCAACTAAAAGAGGCTGTGTTCGTCTCTGTGCTCGAATAAGCCGGCAAATCAATATCCAATTCTTCAAAACCGAGACTGTATTGTCCGTTGGCTAAATAATACCGTTCTTGCGCCTGTGCAATGGCGTGCGCTAATGTTTTTAATTGCATAAAACGCGACTTCATGACGGCCTTTTGATACTGCGGCACCGCCACCGCGGCCAATATGCCAATAATGAGGACGACGACGAGAAGTTCAATGAGTGTAAATGCTTTTATGTTATAAAAAATAGTGTCATCCTGAACTCGTTTCAGGATCTCACCGCTTTGAGTATTAGAAACAAGGTAAGGTGCTGAATCAAGTTCAGCATGACGTCTATTTTTATTTTCTTTTAAACTGCCTTTACAATCACTTTTATTTTCCATATATCCCTCCACAGAGTTTAAGTATATGCTCATCCTAGCAAAAAAAAAAACGAAGTCAAGCCCTTGGTAGTTTTACGACGAAAAACCCCGCCCTAAAAATAGGGCGGGGTTATCTCATTTTATCTGCAAAAAAGCAAATTAAAAGTTAATACGTTCTTTTTCAATGACGAGCGGACGGTGCAAAATTTGCGTCAAAATCGCACCGATATATTCCCCCAAAATACCCAAGAATATCAACTGTACCGACGAAAAAAACAGTACCGCCAGCAGTAGCGGTGCCGTGCCCATAGGAAAGCGGTGCCAAAAGCACAACTTAAGCACCAAATATACACACGCCAGCAGAAAACTGATAATCCCCAGCACAAAACCGCCCAATGCGGCCAGGCGCAGGGGCACTTTGGAATGGTTGGTAAAACCGATCATAGCGTTGTCGTAGAGGGTATAAAAATTATTTTTGGTCAATCCCGTTTTGCGCGGCGGCTGGACAAACGGAATCAAGCATTTGGCATACCCCAGTTCACACACCAGCCCGCGTAAATACGGATACGGGTCGTTTAAGCGGCGCAGTTCTTCCACCACTTCTTTATCAAATAATCCCACCCCCGTACAATTCGGGGCCAATTCCGCACCGGAATCATTTACTAAATTAAGTAGCCAGTAATAAAATTTACGCACGCCGGCAAACAATTTATTTTCAATGGTTTGCTGTTTTTGCCCGAGTACCACCTTAAAACCTTTTTCCCATGCCTCAATAAACGGGGTAATCAGTTCGGGCGGGTCTTGCAAGTCGGAAGCCAAATAAATAACAGCATCCCCCCGGGCCTGCAAAATACCGTAGTACGGACTGCGAATGTGCCCAAAATTGCGCGCATTGACAATCACTTTAATACGTTTGTCCTGCGCGGCCTGTTCGCGCAAAACAGCCAACGTATTATCGGTAGAGGCGTTATCTAAAATGATTTGCTCATATTCATATTTATCCGCCCATTTGTCCATTTCCCGGCGGACGGCCGCGCAAAGCAGCGGGATGTTGTCCTGCTCGTTAAACGCACTGGAAACGATAGATATTTTTTTCATACGGATTTCCTCCCCCAATCTTTCACCGGGTGCACGGTAAATATACACGTATCGTGATGGAAAATAAGCAACGGAGCATCATCTTCCACCCGATATTCGGACATAAATTCCATCATATGTATTTGGGAACACAACGGCAACAAAATAGGTGTTTTTTCCGTCCACGACAGCGACACATTTTCCTTGGTAATCGGCATAATGTCCAACGCGTACCCTTTAGGTAAATAAAACGCCAACATACGTTTGAGGGCTTCATCGGGGTATCCGGTTTTGCGTGTATCCACCAACAATTTGTCTGCCTGACGGCTTTGCGTTACATACGTGAATGCGTCATGCAAACCGGTATATTCCGGCCACCATATATATTCTTGCGTCCAATATACCTGCACCCAACTAAACAGCAGCAGCGGCCACAAGATTAAAAATAGTTTCATGTTCTTTTGCAAATAGTCCAACAGTCCGGTCCACAATATAAATAGCGCCGGCAGTAACGGCAAGAAATAGCGGTCCAACCATAAATTGACTTTTAACGACGCTAACGCCACCACTCCCACCAGCAGCACCAATTGCGCTAAAGGCAATATGATATCCGCTTGCAAAAGGGCTTTTGTTTTGTATGTCATTGCCCATAATACCAGGGCTACAGCCGCCACGCCGCTAATTACCTGAAATAACGTCAATGAACCAAATAAAAACTGCAGGGTTTCAAACGTGGCTTTGGCCATGGGCGTACCGAACCACCATTGGACGGTTTCCCCGCCGCCGGCCTGTGAAGGCACAAAAAACTCCAGCGTCTTGACCGCCCACAATCCCCACACCGCAAACACCACCGCCGTTCCCCAAAACGCCCAGGCGCGGCCTATCTTATAGTAACAAGCGTACAAAAACACGACTAGCGCCGTAATGAAAAACAATCCCGAGCAAAAATAGTGGCTGTAACTGCCCAACAACCCCACCCCGAAAAAAACCAACCAGTGTTTGGCAGTAGGTTTTTCCCCCCGGCTAAACTGCTCAATAAGCCGCAGAGCCCAACCGGAAAAAATAACGCTAAGCAGCACGGAAAGCGAATAGGTACGCACAATCGGCCCGTACGTTACCAAAACAAACGAACAACTCAGCAAAGACACATAAATTAACTTCTTCAGATACGTCCAAGAAACGGGAACACATCCCCATGCCGCCACCAAGGCCCCCGCGCCCAACAGCGCACTAAATAAGTGCATCCATGTGGGCGTAAAAGGGAAAAGATGATTCCACCCAAACAATAAAACATTAAAAAGCGGCAAATTAACATCTTGCCACAATATATTTTTCCAGATGAAACCAAAAGATAACGAGGGAAGAGCCGTAACAGATGAGTATAGTTCATCGTACTGAAAACCGTTGCTCAAGTGGGCAAAGCGCATAACCAGCATATACAGCGATAACAGCACCGCCACGCCCACGCAAGTTCCTGTTATTATCCGGCTAAGCGTCCCCGTGTGCGTATGGGAGGGCTCGGGCCATCCCGGCACCGGCGCGGGTTTATTCTTCGTCTTCATCCTCTTCTTCGTCCTCATCCCACTCCGCATCCAAGCGTGGGTCTTCCGGTAAGTCGGCCGCATCTTCTACGCCCATAAAATTGGTACAAATGGCTATGCTGTCATCATTGTCTTTGGTCGGAAGACAATATACTTGCTCCGAACCGAAAGGACGCACTAACGTATAGCCGTATTTTTCACTGCCGACCCGGTCGGCCGTCATAAACCAAGATTTCCCTATTTCCTCAAAATACACTTGAAACCCCTGGCGCAGCGTACCGTCAGCCCGGCGTCCGCGGGTAAAAAAGATGGTATTCTCCAATCCATTGGCATACGGATTATTCGCCGAGGGAGTACGTACGTGCACGGGGGCCGTATCCAGGTTGTGCCAGTGATGAGTGTAGTGGTGTTTGGTCAGTAAGTAACGGTCCTGGGCAGAGATTTCCGTCCCCATTAAAGAAACGACATCCGCTTTACGGATGTTTTCAATAGCGTGTTCGTAATAACTAACAGCCATCACCGCTAAAATAGCGGCTATAACGACGGATATGGTAAGTTCAAGCATGGTAAAACCGTTTTGTGTGTGCACGTTTTTCTCCTAAATGTTCCCCAGCAATAGGAAGAAAAGCCCCAAAAATACTAAGCAGAGGCAAATCTTCGTTAAGCCCAAATGTTTCTTGAGCCACTCATTGAATATCTTAGATTCATATCCTAACAACGTTAACACAAATACCAACACCAACGGGATAACAAACATGATGTTGTACAGTACTAAGTACAACACCGCCCGGGCACGGAAAGCGGGGTCTTGCATGATCAGCACGCATGTCGGCACATACACCTGGCCTGTGCACACGGCTTCCACCAAAGACACTCCAAACCCCACCGCCAAGGCCGCCAGCAAGAGCCGCCAGGTACTTTTTTCTTTATCGCGCAAAAAGAACCCCATGATTTTATGGATACGCGTTTTAAAAGAAAGCGGTAATTGCAAAAGCATGCCGTCTGATTTTTTAGTTTTAGTGTAGATGTAAAAGTCGTACATGGCCAAGAAGAAGAACAGCAAGCACAACCCGGCCGTTAAAATATAAAACGCCTTGATAACGTAGGAAAACCCTTGCAAGGCATACAGGAATTTAAATACCCCCAGCCCCAAGAGCAAATAAGCCAAAAACACCGCCGTACAATAGGCACTGCCCACGATGATAATTTCCCGCCGGGTATATTTGTATACGGTCAAGAAAGAGATGAAAAAAACAATCACCGCAAACGCGCACGGGTTGATTCCGTCCACCAATCCCGCCCCGATAATGGCCCAAAATGTAATTTGCTCAAAAGCCCGGGCGGCTTTTTCGGCACTGCAAGCACCGGTTTGCACGTTTGTTTTTTCGTGGAGGAGAAGGGCCTTTTCTATCGCGTTTTCGGCATACGTACCGATTTGCGTGGGATACCCCATTAAAAACTCACTCCCCACCGCGGCCGCCGGGTAACCCAATTTATCTTTGGGGATACCGTAGGCCTTGGCTGTTTCTTGGAAGATAAAATGATTGCCATCCTGGGTGATATCGTACTCGGTAAAATGGACTTTATCCTGGTATTTTTGTTTGAGGGGCCCCCAATATTCCCGTTTAAGTTTGTTGCAATGGACACACGTGGGACTGACAAATAAGGCAAATTCTACCTTTTCCGCAGCGTAGGCCTCAATTCCTGCGCTTAAGAGAAGAACCGCTAAAAAGAAAATTTTCCGTATCATACTTACATTTTCACAAAGGTAGAAATACCGCTCATAATCATATCTACCGACATTAAAATCAGAATCATCCCGGTCAACCGTTCAATGGCGGCCAACCCGCGTTTGCCCAGAAAATTACTGAGCGGGAAAGACATCATCAAAATGACAGAATTGATAATAGACGCCACGATAACCGCCCCGAGCGTCAACCATTTGGGATGTTGCGCCGCGGAAATCATCACGATAGACAGCGCGGCCGGCCCGGCCACCAGCGGAATGGCCAACGGCACGATAAACGGCTCATCTTCTTTGGGGTCATTTTTGGGTTCGCTTTCGTTACTGAAAACCAGTTTTACCGATATAATGAATAGAATAATCCCCCCCGCAATACTCAGCGAATAGCCGTGTATGCCAAACGCTTTTAAAAACCACTCACCCATAAATAAAAAGCCCACCATGATAAGTAACGCAATCGCCAACTCACGAATAAGCACCGTTTTACGCCGCTCCGGGGCCACTTTTTTAAGCGCGGCAATAAACAGTGGGATATTGCCAAATCCATCCATGACTAACGCAATCGTAACTACTGAAGAAATAAAAGAATCCATAAATCACACCTCACGCCGCCCGTTGGCCGGACGGTCTTTTTATAGTATAGCAAATATCGTCGTTCCCCGCTTAGTTAGCGTCTCTTGCTAATCCAGTTTATTATATACCCTTTTGCGCGTTTTTTGGTAAGATGTAACTATGAAAATATGGGACGATTCCGCCTACAACGTAATCAACATTATCAAATGGTTCTGTTTGGCTACCGGGATAGGGATTATCATCGGCACGTTGGATGCCATTTTTTTACATGCCTTGGATAATTCCATCCGGTGGCGCAACCAGTTCCCTTATTTTTACCTGGGGTTACCGTTAGCCCTGTACATCGTGGCGGTGTTATCGCGCAAAGTTGCCCCGCACGATAAGGACTATTCTACCGATGCCGTACTTAAAAAAATTAACGCTTACCAACCCATTTCTTTTATTTCTATTTTAAAAGGATTTGTGCTCTCTATCGCCACCATAGCCACGGGCGGCTCGGCCGGGAAAGAAGCCCCCTGCGCCGACGTAGGGGCCGGGATGTCTTCCTTGCTCTCGCGCTTGTTACACATGAGCATAGCCGACCAACGCAAAATGATGATTTGCGGGGTCAGCGCGGGGTTTGCCGGCGTATTTGGCGTGCCGATATCGGGGGCGTTGTTCGGGTTGGAAGTCTTATGGGTGGGGCATATTTTTTACGAAGTGATGTTCCCCGCGCTCGTAGCCGGGATAACAGCGTTCCAGGTAACCTCCTTTTTAGGTGTTAATTACATTTATCATCCCCTTCATTTTGTGCCGGTATTTTCGGAACAGTTTTTTCTTAAGATGATTGTTGCGGGTATGTTTTTCGGCCTGGTATCGCTTTTATTTATTGAAATTTCCAAAGCCGCCCGGATTGTCTTTCGCTACTTAGCCCGCAAAAGCAACCTTTTTATGACGTGCATATTGGGTGGGATTTTGCTGATTTTTATCGGATATTTGACGTCCCCGCTGTACTTGGGTTTGGGGATGGCCGGCATTGATGGGCCGTTAAGCGGCACGGCCTTGCACTCCCCGTTTGGCTTTTTATACAAAATCATCACCACTTCTATCACATTTGCCGCAGGCGGGATTGGCGGAGTCGTCACCCCGATTTTCTTTGTAGGGGCCCAGGCCGGAGCCATGCTATCGGGCTTTTTGCACGTGGATCCGGCTACGCTGGCCGCCTTGGGGTTAGTTTCCGTATTGGCGGGAGCAGCCAACACGCCGATTTCGGCCAGTATTATGGCCATAGAACTCTTCGGGCCGGCGATTGCCCCATATGCGGCCGTGTCGTGCATTATCAGTTTTTTAATTACGGGCCAACAAAGCATGTATCCCAGTCAGCGTATCTCGTGGGATAGTGGCAAAATGCCGGCCGCGCCCGCGCAACCGGGCCACTCTTTGGGCCGCCGCGCCACCGACCACATTCAGACGGTTCACACCCGCAAAATGATTGCTAAAAAAATGTGGAAGAAAATGACCCGCCACTTAGTCCCTCATCCTACCGACGAAAAAAACAAATAGGCCCAAAGGCCTACCAACGTGTGGGCCCAAAGACCCTAGTTTTCACCACATGCGTTATTTATACTGATAGTATCACCGCAAGAGAAAAGTTGTTTTCAGCGCCAGGCGCATCAACTTACCGATTTCACGCTAACCCAAAGGCAGTCCCGCGGGCACAAACAAAAGTTTGTGCCCGCCTTTTTGCAAAACGTAACATGATACCCGCCCTGGCAAGGGCCCCCTCGCTCGTCATTCCGCAGCATCTTAATGCGGAATATAGCGAGGGGCTTTAGGTAACGAAGCCCCGAAAAACACAACTTCGCGCGTATAATAGCCAGAGATCCTAGGTCTGGTGGCCGTGCGCCAAGCACCCCGGCAAGGGTCTTGACAAACCAAAAAAAAACGATAATAGAGTGTCAGACAAAAAATAACAAAGGAGCAAACAACATGAAAAACACACAAGCATTTACGCTAATAGAATTATTAGTGGTCGTACTCATTATCGGCATATTGGCGGCGGTGGCACTACCGCAATATAAAATGGCCGTGCAAAAATCACGCGTAGCCAGACTTGTTAACTTAACGCACTCTCTGTATCAAGCCGAAGAAACTTATTTTTTAAGCAACGGGGCTTACACCTCTGATTTATCCTTGCTAGACGTAGGAGCCAATGGGTGCCAATTATCAACCGCCCGGGATTATTATCAATGCGGTAATGACAGAATAGGCGTATACGATGGCCCCTCCAATGTGCAGTTGGTATTATTTGAGAATAACGCGCAAGTTCTTTCTTACCGGTATTACTTTGCGGACCGTCCTGCTGTCAATGCGTTAAAAGGAGAAATCGGATGTTTTTCCCGAGATGCCTTTTACCGCAAATTATGTCGCAGTTTAGGTAATGGGGAAGAAGAAGAAACTACTGATTACTGGAAATATCGTTACCACATGAACCGATAGTCTAGTTTTCAATTCTATGTACTAATACAGGCCGCGAGACCGCGAAATAAACAGGTTTTGAAGTGGCGCAAGCAACATGCAAGGACAACGCCCTGCCCTATATCCCGCCGCCCCAAGACTGCTCTTATAGACGTTTATATGATTTTTCAAAATCGCGCCAAGTTGCGCGGGCAAGTTGGGCGCATAGGCGTAATGATAGTTACGTTTTTTTGGAGTGGCGCGCAAAAAACGCAAGGACAACGTCCTGTTTTCAGTTTTGAGATAGATAGGCCTTGCTAGTTGAACCGTAGCGTACGCCGATAGGTCGGCGCAACGCGCCGCAAGTACGTAAGGTTCAAGGCAAGGCCTAGATGCTCAAAAATGGAAACCTGAACGTTCCGTCTATAACACTAGCGTGTCTTCCATGTCCGGGCCGGTGGAGATGAGTGCAATCTTCGGATGCGGATACACTTCAGCCGATAACGCCCGCAAGTCAGCCAAAAACTGTTTGGCCTCGGGGGTGAAATCCGCCTCTTTTTTCACGCGGTCGTTGCCGGGGAACATATCAATATGCGTAATGGCAATTTTCGTACAGTTGTTAATCATAATGGCGCGCGAAGCGGAGCGTTTTTCAAATTCGCCCACGCGGCGCAAGCGTTTACTTACGCTGCCGATTTCGTGGCCTTTGGTATGGTAAATTTCCAACTCTTTTTCGTCGGAAATTTCTTTTTCTAACGGGCCGGGGCCCACGCGGGTGATGTAGGGTTTAAACACCACGTACACATCCCGCACGCTCTTGGGGCCGAGTCCGGCCTCGCCTAAAAACGTGCTGGCGGTGGTATCGCGCGACGTTACATACGGATACTCACCGTGCAAGAGCGAAAGTTTAATCCCTTGCGTACCTTCCAGCAAAATATTGCCGCCTTTATCCAAACAGCGGTTCAATAATTCCGGCACTTCTTGGATAAAATCTTTGAGTAGCGGCTCGTCTTTGGCAAATTTGATATCGCGTCGTTCAATGCGTTCTTTGACGGCCTGACCGAGCCCGGTTCCCACGCTGCCGATGTGACTCATAAAATGGCTCGCGCCGCGTTCGGCTCCGGTTTGTTCGTCGGTAATTAAAACGGCATACGGGTCAATAATTAAGCGGTCCCGCGTACCCGTTTTTTTCACTTCGTCTAATAACCATTCGGTTTTGGTATACGCACCCGCCCCCAAAACGAGTTTGGTTTTGGGATTTAAAAAGCCCGACGGGATATTTTTAAGCGTGTAGGAAACGCCGTCCTGCACGACGGTATGGCCCGCGTTCGGGCCACCCACGCGCACACAATAATCGTAATTACCTTTATAAGATAAATAGGCCGCAATTTTGCCTTTTCCTTCATCGCCGGCTTGCCCGCCGCATACTAAATCAATCATGGTTACCTCTTGCCAGTTGTGATGCCAAGCCGGTGTATTTCTTCGGCCAAAGCGCCAACAACTGTTTTTTAATAATTTCGGGTACGTCTAATCTTGCAACAAATTCATGTAACGCAGCCAACGTAATCACACGTCCGCGGGTAAAGTCGCGCAGTTTTTCATACGGGTTTTTTTCGCCTGCCGCGCGTAAAATAGTTTGGAAGGCCTCGGCTAATACTTCGGGGTGATTTTCAATTTCCTGCGCCGCGCGCATACGGTCAAACGCAATTTTGCTAAGCCCGTTTTCTAATGACGCTAACGCCACACACATATAGCCAAACGCCAGGGGCATATTGCGTAAAACCGTGGAATCGGATAAATCCCGTTGCAAACGTGAAACGGGAAGTTTGCCGGAAAAGAAATCACACAAACTGCCGGCCAGTTGCAAATTTCCCTCGGCATTTTCAAAATCAATCGGGTTGACTTTTTGCGGCATGGTGGACGAGCCCACCTCGCCCGGCCGGACGCGTTGACGCACCAGCCCGGCGGAAATATAGTGCCACATGTCGCGGCAAAAATCAATCAAAATAGTATCTATGCGGCGCAAATTATCAAAGAGTTCGGCGTAAGTGTCGCGCGGGTCCACTTGCGTGGAAACGGGCGTGCGGTACATTTTAATTTTCCGGTTTTTATTGAGCGTACGGACAAGTCCGTCCGCCGCTTTGGGCCAATTTACGCCGGAGAACGCGGCTGTATGCGCGTTAAAATTTCCCACCGCGCCGCCGAATTTACAAGAAACTGGTTGCTTTTTAAGTTGTGCAATTTGCCGCGCCAAGCGGGTTTCAAACACGCGGATTTCTTTGCCAAACGTCGTCGGCACCGCAACTTGCCCGTGCGTGCGCGCCAGTAAAACAGATGCGGCCTCTTTACGCGCGAGTTGCAAAAGCGTGCGGCGTAAATTTTCCAGCGCGGGCAAAAGCACGTCACCAAGCCCGTTGGAAAGCATTAAAGCATACGAAACGCTGTTGACGTCCTCACTGGTTAGTGCAAAGTGGAGCCAGTTTAAGCGGTCTTTTAAAGAGGTATTTTGCAACTTCAAACGCAAAAAATATTCCACCGCTTTGACGTCGTGGCGCGTAGCCGGGATATGTTTGTAGCCATTAAATTCAATCGCGCGCAAAACGGACAAATCATCCGCATTAGGCGCAGCGAGTGCACCAAGTAATTTTTTTTCGGCGGCGGCAAGCGGTTTAAAATGGGGAAGTTTTAAATCAGATAGAATTTGCAACCACGTGATTTCCGTCTGTAAACGGTATGCGGCGAACGCGGCCTCGCCCATGACTTGCGTGAGCGTGCCCAACTTGCCGCTATATCGTCCGTCCAGCGGACAAAGGGCCGTATTCTCCATATTTATATTTTAGCAAAAATGGAGCGATTTAGAAAAAATAACAATCAAAATATATCAAAATAAAAATCTAACCTCTTTTTGCGGTTGCGAGTTGACGGCTAATCCTTTATGATAATATGTGTACAATTTGTTCCGGGGGGTAATCCGAAGGAACAACAACACAGGGGATAATGCGGGGTTTGCACACCATTAAATCCCGCATGAACAAGTATCCTTCGGCAAAGCCGAGGGATACTTGTTAAAAGAAATCCCGGTTATGCACCGGGAAGTTGAATGTTTTATCCGACTTGGTTGCAAGAGGGGACTTGCAATCAAGCAATTACGGGGCCTTATTTCGTGGGAAAAATAAGGCCCCTTTTTTTATAGCGTACCTTTAGCGTTTAATTTTTGACACAATTTGCGTTGTACAGCGTTGGCCCCATCATACAAGGAACATTGAACCCGGTTTGGCTCCGCTTGGGAAATAAATAATTGATAAATCTCTGCGACACCTTCTTGCGGAACATGTTGGGCAAGAGCCAACATGGGCCCCGGACCATTTCCTGTAGCCGCATTGGGTGAATAAATAAAATACTTGGTACGAATACGCCCTGTGCCCCAGGAATTATCTACCTCTCCCGGAACTTCTATATCTAACAAACCAATGTCATTAGAAAAAGCATACCGCCCGTTAGCCATATAAAAAACTTGGTGCGCTTTGGCAATAGTGGATAATATACCAATGGCTTCGCTCATCCGTGCTTTTTCCACCGCTTTATTATATTGCGGAAGTGCCACCGCCGCCAAAATGCCGATGATGAGTACGACTACGAGGAGTTCAATCAGCGTAAACCCTTTTATACGTAAAATGCCCGACAAACAATTTTTCTTTTTCATATATATCCCTCCACAGAAATTTAATATGTTCAAATTCTAGCAAAAAAAAAAACGATGTCAAGGGTTTTATACACGACGAAAGGCCCGTTTCCGATTAAATCGGAAACGGGCCTTATTCACAAAAAACGACTTCTACAGATCTTTTTCGTACACGCGGTAACGTTTGTAGGAGTGGCAACCGCATTCTTCTATACCGCGAATCATGCCGGCGTTGTCTTCCAGTACCCAAGAAAGTTCCGCCGCGTTCCACACGGCTACGCCGTGCGTAACAATGTGTTTAATCAAAATCAAATCCAGTCCGCGCTTTCTAAATTCCGGCATCACGCCTAGCATAATCAGCCGCGCATCTTTAATATGTTTCCACGTCCACCACGCTTTTAACACACGCCACGGATTTTTAAGACTCCCGTGCAAAATTTTCAGTACGTGATTCATATTCGGGATACAAATATAGAATCCGGCGGGTACGCCGTTTTCTTCAATCACGCACGTTCCTTCCGTGCGGATAATGGGTTTTAATTCTCTGACAATGTCGGCCATACCGCGCTTGTCCAGCGGCACAAATCCCCAATTTTCCGCCCAGGCGGCGTTGTAAATCTTGCGGATAATTTCGGCTTCTTCGTCAATTTTTTTCAAATTCAACCGACGCAGCGTAATGCCTTTGGCGCGTTCGCACCGGGCACACACTTTCAAAAACCGCTCAGAAAATTTGTCGTCTTTCGTGCGATAAAAAGCGAGCAAATCTTTGGCTTTGGTAAGCCCGGCTTTTTCAATCAGGTCCGCGTAATACGAAAAATTATACGGCATCATAATAGCTGGCATACTGTCAAACCCGTCTATCAAAAGTCCGTACACGTGATTACTGGACGGGCTTGCCGGGCCGCGCATTTTTTCCACGCTTTGCGCTTTAAGCCAATCTTGGACGGCGCGAAACAGGGCGGCGGAAACTTTTTCATCATGGACACAATCAAAAAAACCAAAAAATCCGATATTTTCGTGGTGGTACTCGTTGTGCGCCCGGTTGACTAGTGCCATTATGCGCCCGAGGGGCTTTTCCCCCTCATACGCCATAAAAAGCGCGCGCGAGGCCGCTACCCAAAACGGATTTTTTTCGTCCAAAAGGTGTTTTGTATCGGCTTTTAATTCGCCCACCCAATAGGAATTGTCTTTATATAAGGTAAACGGAAAATCAATAAACGCTTGAATATCAGATGGGGAAGAAATTTCTTTGATTTGCATACGCACTCCCAAAAAAACAAACCCCGCTTCGTGCGGGGTTTTGAAAATATTTTATTTAATAATTCCTAACGAACGGCCCGCTTGCGCAAACGCGTCAATAATTTTTTGGACGTGTTCGTCGGTATGCGTGGCCATCAGCGTCAGGCGCATCAGCGCCCGTCCGGGCGGCACCGCGGGGCTGATAACCGGGTTGGCAAAAATGCCCATTTCGTGCAGGGCGCGCCACATCTTAAAACAATTTTCGTTGCTGCCCACGTGCACGGGTAAAATCGGCGTCGTGCTGGTGCCGAGGTCATACCCTAAATCTTCCAACCCTTTTTTAAGTTTAGCGGTTAAGCGGAATAAATTATCACGGCGGGAAGTATCGTTTTCAATCAGTTCCAACGCTTTGGTAATAGAGGCAATACAAGAGGGCGGCATAGAAGCGGAAAAAATCTGACTGCGTGCGTTGTGGCGCATATAGTGGATGATGTCCTCATCCCCCACTACAAATCCGCCCACGGTGGCAAACGTCTTGGAACACGTACCGACAATCAAATCCACTTCGCCGTTTTCCAAGCCGAAATACTCACACGTACCGCGGCCGGTTTTGCCGATAATACCCGTGGCGTGCGCGTCGTCCACCATAATACGCGCGCCGTATTTTTTGCCGATTTTAACAATTTCCGGCAGCGGGCAAATGTCCCCTTCCATGCTAAACACGCCGTCAATAATAATCAGTTTACCGGCATCGGCGGGTAATTTAGCAAGCACGCGCTCTAAATCGGCCATGTCGTTATGTTTAAAGCGGACCATCTCGCCTTCGGACATTTTTACCCCGTCCAAAATACTGGCGTGGTCTAATTTATCCACAATGGCGTAGTCACCTTTTTTGATCAAACACGACACAACCCCTAAATTCATTTGGTATCCGGTCGCAAACAACAGGCCGGCTTGTTTGCGTTTGAATTGGGCTAATTTTTTCTCTAAATTATCGGCCAGTTGGGTGTTTCCGTTGAGTAAGCGCGAACCGGCCACCCCGGTACCGTATTTTTGCACGGCTTCCACGGCGGCTTTTTTCATTTCCGGATCGTTGGCAAGGCCTAAATAATTGTTGGACCCCGCCATAATGTAGGTTTTACCGTCTAAAACGACTTCCGGTCCTTGCGCAGACGCTATCGGCTGGAAATAGCCGTAAATGCCCATACGCATGGCAATTTTAGCGTCCTTGTAGTTTCTGCACTTCTCAAAAATATCAGCCATAATGGATACCCTCTTATAACGCGAATCGCGCGTTATTTGCTTACTTTTTTAATAATGTTTGTGGTGGAACGACCTTTTAATAAGGCAAAACGTACCACTTTTTTTGCAAATTCACGACCGACAATTTCCGACGGTTTATAATCCCCGCCCTTTACCAGTACGTCCGGGTGGACGAGTTTAATCAAATTGTACGGCGTATCCTCTTCAAATACGCACACGGCAGACACACTCTCTAGCGCGGCCAAAACAAGGGCACGGTCCGCTTGCGAATTGACCGGGCGCGACGGCCCTTTTAAGCGTTTAACCGACGCGTCGCTATTAAGCCCCACCACCAGCAAATCGCCTTTACTGCGCGCAAATTCCAACACACTCACATGTCCGGCGTGTAAAATATCAAAACATCCGTTGGTAAAAACAATTTTCTGCCCGTTGGCCCGTGCAGTATCTACCCATTTTTTTAGAGCAAGACGGCTTTTAATTTTAGTTTTGGCTTTCATGGTCTTTCTCTTGCCTAAGCATGCGCTCTATAAACCCGGTATCGGTATTTCCGGTAATAAAATCCGTATTTTCCACGATGCGCTTATGGAAAGGCAACGTGGTTTTTACGCCCCCCACCACAAACTCGCTTAACGCCCGGCGGCTACGCGCGAGCAGTTGGTCCCGCGTGGGAGCCGTAACAATAAGTTTGGCAATCAAACTGTCGTAGTAAGTGGGAATGGTGTACCCGGTATACAGGTGGCTGTCCACCCGCACGCCCAGTCCGCCGGAAGGGGTCCACTCGGTAATTGTGCCCGGGCAAGGTACAAAATTGTGTTCGCTGTCTTCGGCGTTAATGCGGTGTTCTATCGCGTGGCACCGGATTACAGCGGCTTCTTTTTGGGTAAGCGGCAATTTTTCGCCTTGGGCGATTTGGATTTGAAGTTTCACCAAATCCTGCCCGCAGACTTCTTCCGTCACCGGATGCTCTACTTGCAAGCGGGTGTTTACTTCCATAAAATAAAAATCTTTCGTCGGTGCCATTAAAAATTCCACCGTACCGACGCCGCGGTAGTTAGCCGCTTGAATCAGTTTGCACGCGGCCTCTTGCAATTTAACACGGGTTACCGCGTCCACAAACGGACTGGGCGACTGTTCCACCAATTTTTGGTGCCGGCGTTGCAAACTGCAATCGCGCTCGGCGAATGCCACCACGTTGCCGTAATTATCGGCGGCCACTTGCACTTCAATATGGCGCGGATTTAAAATCAGTTTTTCCAAATACATGCGCTCGTCGCCAAAGTTGGCACGGGCCTCGGCCTGGGCCATGGACATCATACGGTCTAAATCTTCCTCGTTAAAGCACGCGCGCATCCCTTTTCCGCCGCCGCCCAATGCGGCTTTAATCATGACGGGAAAGCCGATCTTGCGCGCCACGGTGTGATAATTTTTGCCGACTACTCCGTCGGACCCCGGCGTAACGGGCACGCCGGCTTTCACCGCAATTTCACGCGCAGCCGATTTAACACCCAAAAGCGAAATAGAATGGGCATCCGGCCCGATAAACGTAAGCCCGGCCCCCGTAACGGCTTTGGCAAAATCGGCATTTTCGGATAAAAACCCATACCCCGGGTGAACGGCATCGGCCCCGGTGATTTTGGCCGCCGTAACCAGCGCGTCTATATTCAAATAACTTTGGGAAGACCGCGCCCCACCAATACAAACGGCTTCATCGGCCATACGCACGTGTAAACTGTTGCGGTCGGCCTGCGAATATACCGCGACCGACTTGATATTCATTTCTTTTAACGTGCGGATAATGCGCAGGGCAATTTCGCCGCGGTTAGCGATAAGAACTTTTTGAAAAGGCGTAAAAGGCAAATCCGTCGGCATTTAGCACTCCTGCGGTTCAATAAAAAATAGCGGCAGGCCAAACTCCACCACGGCCCCTTCTTGCACGGTAATCACGCGCAATTTGCCGGAAACCGGCGCCGTGATTTTATGTTTTTTAGAGACGGTTTCCACCACCCCCAGCGCAGTTCCTTGTGCTACCGTTTGGCCTTCGGACAAAGAGATATTCTGCCCCTTATCCGCGGCGTGGTAAATACCGATAGCCGGGGCCGTAACGGCCGTAAGCGAACAGTCAAAACGGGCCGGCTCGGGCAGGGCTTCTTGGGTTTTTACCTCAATACAATTTCCGTCTTTCTCGTAGCAAAATTCGGCTAAATCGGTGGTTTTCAACCAATCGGTTACGTCTTTAATGAGTTTGGTATCCATAAAATCCTCAACTATACGCCTGATAAATATGTATGATTATTTTACCATTTTTTAACCGGTTCGGGCAGAAACTAATCTGTTTTTCGGCTTTACGAAAGAGGGGTAAAATTTTATCATATCCCTATGAAAAACGGACTTGTTTTATTTAAACTGATTGTTTGGCTGGTAATTTGCCAACTTCCCGGATTGTTTGGCATGCAATACGTATTTGGCAATATGACGTGGTACCGCACGCTAAATCACCCGCCGCTAACACCGCCGGAATTCTTGTTTGGTATCGTATGGGGCATATTGTATATTTTACTGGGAGCAAGTGCCTTTTTGACGTTCCGCGAAAAAATACACGGCCATGCGATGATGTTATTTGTAGGACAACTGGCGTTAAATGCGTGTTGGACCCCGGTATTTTTCGGGGCGCATAGTTTGTTTGGCGGATTACTGCTGATTGTGGCGATGCTGGTGGAACTGGGCTTTTTATTCCGCGCTTTTTGGCAAATCAACCGCACCGCCGCGTGGTTACTCGTGCCGTACGGATTATGGCTCACGTTTGCCACGTATTTAACCGCGGGTACGTGGTGGATGAATTGAATTACAACGAGCCTGTCGCTTGTAACTGTGCGCATAATTTACGTTGGATAGCCGTAGCCGTTCCGTTACCGTAACTAGAACAATGCAACCGGTTTGGATCATTTTGATAAATAAAGATGTAATACACATCTGAACTCCCGTTTTGAGCCGTATGTTGAGCTACGGCCAAGGCGCCCCCTCCGTCCGTATTCGGTGAATAAATAAAATATTTCGTTTTAATGCGCTTGCCACCCAATGCCGTAGTAAGAGATCCGGGCACCTCTATATCCAATAATTCCATTTCGTATTGTGTGGCATACCGTCCGTTGGCCATATAAAATACTTGGTTAGCGTTGGCAATTGCACGCACTAGCGAAATTGCTTCGGTCATACGCGCCTTTTCTACAGCTTTTTGATATTGCGGCATCGCCACCGCCGCTAATATACCAATAATAAGTACTACCACTAATAATTCTATTAGCGTAAAACCTTTTGCGTTTAAAAAGCCCAACAAATAACTTTTCTTTTTCATACGTACTCCTCCTTGTAAAATGAGTATGTGCAAATTCTAGCAAAAAAAAAAACAAAGTCAAGGTTTTTTTGTGCCTTTTAGAAAACAACACAAAAAATACCCCGGAGTAATCCCGGGGTATTCGTTAAAACCAAATTTCCTGTTAATCGTCAAAAAATGCGTCTTCTAAAAATTTCGGCACACCGATTTGAATATCAAATCCCACCAGTTGGGTTAATTCGTCGGAGTTAAATTGGAGTACACGGTCGGAAAATTCTCCCTCGGTTATGATATCAAACGTGGAAAGTTGGTTTACCAAGCGTCCGTCTTTGACCCGGTAATTCGGGTGGAACAGCACCACCTGGGTCTGCGGACCTTTTAGAGAAAGGCCTATAGAATAGGGCTCGGTATAATCCACGTGCCCGGCACCGGCATAGATAACAAATAAAGCATCCGGGTGTTCTTCCCGAAATGCTTTCAAGCGGGCGAGCCACCGCTCATTACGCATACGCACCCCTTCCACCGAGGCCCACACGTGACTTTCCGCATCATCCCAGGCGGATTCTATCTCTACGGAGCGGTTAAACATGACAAACTCAGGTTCCAGGCCCACCACCCGGATACGTTCCATCCGCCCCGACACAAACACCGGCACATAACACCAGGCCGCCGGGTCCCGCACGACGGACAGCCACGATTTATTTTCTTGCACAAACTCAGTAAATAATATGATTTCCCGTTGGGGTTGTTGACGGTGCAGTTCACGCAAGAGTTCTTGGACTTGCTTCTGTACCGTATAGACCCCGTGCCATTTTTCGCCCAGTAACAAATAATGTACCTCCGGCGAAATTTGATGGGCTAACCACGCCATATCTTGACGTGCGGGATGGTTGATTACTTTGCGAATATCCCGTAATCGGGGAATATACTCTTTTAATTTTTCTTGGTGGGCTTGAAAACGCGGCGCCCATTTAATAATTTCCAAATTATGTTTAATTAAAAAATAATCAGGTAATTCATTGGCTTTCAAAAAGGGAGCCCGGGGGTAAAGTTCTTGAGCAGAGGCCCAATATAAAGGGCCACTTCCCCATTTGGAATATATGTTATCAAACCGTTGGGCGGGGGCGGTGAATCCTTCCGCATCCAAACTGGGATTTTGCTTATAGATTTGGCTGGCGCGGAGAAATGTTTCCGCTACCCGTTTTCGCAACTGGGGTTTTAAGTCAGCGGGCCGTTGGTGAACAACCTGCTTGGGAACGTGGCCGACTCGGCCTTTTTGGCAATAAGCCACCGGGGATCCTAATAAAATACCTATACTGATTAACCCTATCAAAAAATTGCGTTTTTTCATATTATAAACTATTGAACAATATATTCCTCAGAAATTAAACCGGCCACCCGGATACGGATATCAAAACCGGCTTTGTGCGCTACTTCCGGCGAATCAAATTGCAACACCCGGTCCAACAATTTGCCGTATGTCCATTCGTCAAATCTACTGGTCCAGGTGGTAGTTTCGCCGGAGGACTTACTCTGATATTGCTCCGGAAACAGCAAAGCCACTTGGGTATCCCCAACAGCGGCCAACTTGCGCCCTAACGAGTAGGGTTCGGTATAATCCACGTGTGCATTACCGGCATATACTAAAAATAACGCATCCGGATATTGCTCCCGGTATTCTTTCAGCACGTCCATCCACTGTCGGTTACGCATACGTACGCCGGCAATAGAACTCCAGATTTCCTCTCCCGGCGTAGAACGCCCTTGTTCATCCGCATTACGTTCCAAAAAGCGCTGGCGCACTGTATACACAAATTTCGGTTCCAATCCCACGACGCTTATATTTAACAAAGTGGCCTCGTCCCAAATATTTTTCTGGTCGGGGAAATACAACAGTTCGGGATTCCAACGGCCCCAAATTTGCCGCTCGGGTAAAAACTCGGTAAACAGGAAAATACGGCGATCGCGTTGGGTGCGGCGCAATTCACGCAAGAAAGGAATCAGCGTTTGACCGATGGCATTATCATGAATTTCCCCAATGAGAAAATGTTGGGTTTGCGGCGTAATCTGCCGGGCCAGCCAGCGCATATCTTCCTGAGCCGGGTGGTCTACTTTAATTTGGTGTTCTTGGAAGAATCCGATATTTTTTTCCACAAATATACGCAATTCGTCCAATTTGGGCATCCAGTGTACCAGTTCCAAATTATGCTGTACTAAAAAATATTCCGGCAACTGCCGCGCGGATATAAAAGAAGAATGCGGATATAAAACGGACGGATTTAATTCATTAAGTCCCATTTTACCGGACGCCAAGGACTGCGTCATAAAATATTTGCTGGGCCCTCCCCAATCGTCTATGAACGGGTAGCGGTCTTGTGCTTTTTTAGCCCGGCGATAGACATCCAACACCCGTTTTTGTAGTTGGCTGCGCGGCAGGTAATATTTCTTAGGAACCCGGGCCGACGAGGCAAAATGACCGCGCCCGCCGGGTAACTTTGACATCATCGGCCTTTCCTGCCCGTAGGCAAGTCCCCCACAACACCATAAAATACAAAGAATTTTTAACGCACGCATCCTTAGTGTTCCGGTCGGTTAATCCGAACGTCAAACCCTATAAACTGCCCCAAGGGTCCCATTGGCTGTTTTCCAAGTTTGAGCATTCTTTTGTTAAATTGTAATATTCTATCGGAAATAAACGGTACATATCCTTCACCGTTTTGGTTTAAAGTGCCTTGCGACAACCCTCGGGTAACAGCCATCGCAAATACCGTTTGTTCAAACAAACTCCGCTTGGCACCTTTATCCGTGATATCACGCTGCGTCCCCAACAAAGCAACGTACGTACCTTGATCGGCTAAGGACTGTCCTAACGAGTACGGCGCGGCATAATCTATCCGGTCCGCATCCGCAGCCACCACAAACAGCGCATCGGGGTGTTCATACCGCAGTTTACCGATTTGGTCTTTGTAGGCCTCGGAAATCAAACGCAACCCTTCAAACGTTTGGGAAAACAGTTGTACTTGTTCACCCTTTAGGGGTGCAGTCGGCTCCAAGGGGGTAACTATGTAGGACATCTCGCCCGATTCCATATCTTTAAACGGGTCATCCAATTCCTCGGTTTGAATATACAAATCGCGCACCCGTTCTGCCAGTAGGCCGTTTTCTTCGCATTGAACCAAGTATTCAAAAACCGGGCTATCACCAAAGGCATCGTAAACATCTTTGTCTATACTACCACGCGGTAAACCAAATCCGTTTTGGCTAAGCAAAATAATTTCCCGGTTGGGAAAACGCTGACGCAAGTACCGCGCTAAATCAAACACATCGCGCAAATAAGACATCGCCCCGGAAACATCCCCCACCAGCACATACTGTGTTTGCGGGGTAATTTGCTCGGCCAGCCAGCGCATATCATCTTGCGGGGGGTGGTTTACCTTCACCTGAATAGAGGACAAATGTTGCTCCAACGCCAATATATATTTTTGCCAATGTTGAATGCGCGGCCACCACCTGCGGACTTCCAAATTATGTTTGACTAACATATACAACGGCAACAACTCATCGGTCAAAAATCCGGCCGCATTGGGATAAAGTTCTTCCACTTCGCCTTTCACGCTCCAAGAGTTCCACGATTCACTTGCAAAAGGGAACAAGGCGGGCAAAATCCCCAATCCCGCAAACAAGTGCGCATGGGCATAACTGCGCCCCAACCGATACAACAACAAGGTTTCCAAATTACCGGTTTGCTGCATGACAACATCCGAGAATTTTTCCAGCATCCCTTGCTGCAAGGACATAAACAACACCGTCATATCAAGAGAAGAATCCAAATGTAACAAGTTGTAAGGATTGTATTTGCCCAACACATATTGCACCGCGTTGGGCAACAGTTTTTCATATTCCATACAAACGGCCTCTGTACAACGCGGCCGCCCCGGGCCCGTCCGTTTTTTCGGTACGGCTTTTGCTGACGGAGGTGGCATAATGCGGCCGGGAGGAATTTTGTTTAACACCGTATCCGGGAAATCGTTCCACACAACAGGTAACATAATGGGACGTCCTTTTTTGTCTACCTCTTGCAGACGGAAATTTACAAAATATTCCAATGCTTTCTCGTTGTGTAGCGTCAACAGACTGCGCATCAAAATCAAATCGGTCAACGGGCGCAACTGAGGCGGAAACTCTGTTTCTGCGGCGTGCGCTATCCAAGGGGCAAACTGTGCATCCCCCAAAAGCCCCACATTGGTTACCGCGGCCATTTTTTTAGCCCAAACGTCCAATTCATCTACGGGTTGTTGTTGCGGGATTTTATCAAACAATACATCGTGGTAATACGCAAAAGCGGCACCCCATTGCGAGTCGGTCGGAATCAGATTCTCTTCCAACGCCAAAGCCGGAAATTGTGCCAAGAAAAATATTTCTTTTTCTTGCGGAAGCAGATCTTCCAATTGCAACCGCCCCAACAAAACATCTTCCGCATAGGAAAGTGGCAAATCCGCCTTATATTCCATAGGCAGGGAGTATTGCACCGCCGCATGCCAGCCCTTGCTAAATTTCCCTTTCCTCAAAGAATTTTGCATTTGCAACACATGGGCGGCTGTCACGCCGAGCGTGTGTTTATTGGCAAAATGGCGGGCCATTAGATTACCCAATTCGGAATTACCGTACAACTTGCCAATTTCGGAAACTGTTTTTTTGGTGGTTATCGTCCGATGCCCGAAAGAGGCCTTGTTGTGGGGCTCGAAAGAAATGTTCCTTCTCGGTTTACCGGGGAATCTCCCCAATTGGGCTTGCGCACAAAGAGGAGCCAAAAGCAAAATCCCACTTAGCAAAGAAGATATATATTTTTTCATAAAATAGGGTTTCACCATGTCCTTACTCTCCCATTGACGGAACTAAAATGCGTACATCAAATCCAACCACCCGGCTCATGGTTGTAGCGGGCAAGCCCTTAAAAGCCGGCAACGTGCCTTTGAATTGCAACACCCGTTCTTCCGTCAGTGAATCCTCTCCCACCATGGCCTGGTCAAAGAAACTTTCCGAACTACCGTTCATTTCTCCGATTTGGGCCACATACGTACCCGGGCCCGCCAGTTTACCGCCCAACGAATAGGGCGCATTATAATCCATCAACCGAGAAGGCCCCGCCACAACAAACAAGGCCTTGGGATGTTGGGCGCGCATCTGTTGGATTTGTTTGAAAAAGGCCTGCGAATTAAGCCGTACCCCTTCAATAGTTTCACTAAATGAAAATTCTTTATTAGTCAACCGCGGGAAAGAAACGTTCCCGGTGCGCATAAACGGATCGCTGGCAGGGTCTATTTCCCGAAAGGGCCCTTCTAACTGCACAGAAGTTACAATCTCTCTAAACAAAGAGCGTTCGGCTTCTTCTAACAAAGCAAGACGCAATCCCTCGTCTTTCACTTCCAGTCCATCGGCGAGCAAAGATTCTATTTTCCGGCCGTCATACATAGCATACCAGTTTAAGAAAATAATTTCCCGTTCGGGTTGTTGTTTGCGCAGTTCACGCAAGAAAAGGGTTATATGATCTTCATAGGGAATGGCCCCGATATTACCCAGCAACATATATTGTGTTTCGTTGCCGATTTGCCTTGCCAGCCAAGCCATATCTTCTGCGGGAGCGTGAGAAAAAGTTTGACGAGCCGCTTGCAAATCCGGCAGGATTTTGGTCCAGTGTTCGGCGTAGCGATAAAATTTAGGCAACCATTTACGAAATTCCAAATTATGTTTAACCAACATATAATCCAACAACAAATCATCAGTTAGAAAAAAAGACGCATCGGGATACAAATCAGCCGCTTTTAATGAGCCGTCATACGGCCAATTTTCTACCCACGTTTTAGAAGGCAACGGAAACCAACCGCCCACAAAAGGCCACCAGTGCGCTTCGGTCATTTGCAGCGCATCTTCGTAACTGCGTTGCACCCGGTGTTGGAGGGCTTGCCGAACTTCACCGCGCGAAGCCATCTGGGCGAGGGTATAATCCTGAAGACGCTCCATCATTCCTTGGCGCAAGGAAAGAAAATCGTTGGTCATGATATGGGTGGGATCAAAATGCAATAAATTGTAACTGTTCATCCAACCCAAAACGGCTTGCACGTACGGGGTAAACGCCGCGAACGTTTCGGCTCCGTTCTCCTCCGGTACAATACGAATACTGGGGACTAAACATTCTTTGGGAGCATATTTCCACACCGCAGGTAATAGCATCGGAGCACCCGATTTATCGGTTTCTTGCAGACGCATGTCCACAAAGTCGTCCAGGGCGTCTTTGGCACCTAAGTTCAGCAAGGCCCGCACAATGGTTATATCCGTAATGGCTTGAAACTGCGGCGGAAACTCACGGCTGGCCGCCGCCATGATAAACAACTCATCACCGACTACGCCGAAAAACCCCAAGTTGGTAATTAAACTCATTTGTTCGGCCCAATAAATCACTTCGTCGGATTTTTCGGCTTCGGTCGGTTCTTTTAAAAGTTGTTTGCGATACTCGGACACTACCTCGCGCAACAAGGAGCCGGACGGCACAAAATCACTCTCTAACATCATGGCGGGGAATTGCGAAAGCAACACCTCTTTCTGTTCTTTTAGGGATAATTCGGATAAGGGAATCTTACCGGAGAAAACATCCGCCGCCCTGGCCGGCGAAATGGTAACCACGCCCAGGGAGCGCAATTCTTCTTGAGCGGCTTGGTGCCAGGTCATCCGGTGTTGGCTGGGTTGCCGGAAAGCCAGTTGCGTTTTAAGACTCCGGGCCGCACTTACCGCAATTTCCTGCTGCGCCCGCAACGGCCCACGATATTTTCCATAGTAGTTACCGATATCTCGCAGTACAATCTCGGTACGCACAGGAAGACGCATGTTGCCTCCCTTCCCCAGACCTTTACCGATCTTCAATTCTTGCGCACCTAAAGAAAAATTGACGGTCAATAACAGGATCAATCCCAGTGCAATGTTGAACACTTTTCGCATAACTGTAGATTCCTCTTTTTAAATTATAAATTCCCTGGAGTTCATCTGCCAGGGCCAAAAGACCTACCTACGATTAGGCCCTTTGGACCGCTCGGCCCCGCACGGCGAGTAGCCCCGGCCCGGCAAGGGTCTTGACAAGAAGGACAGGACAACAAAATTCCCGGTAAACGGAAGTTTGCGTCCCTAATCGTCAGAGGTTCAAGGCCTCGCGCCCGGCCTGGCAAAGGTCCTCTCGCTCGTCATTCCGCAGCGTCTTAATGCGGAATATAGCGAGGGGCCCTTAACAAAGGTCTTGATAAATCAAAAAAAAAAACGATCATAGAGTGTCAGTAAAAAACAACAAAAATAAAAAGTGGTCATCCTGAACTTGTTTCAGAATCTCTACCGCTTTCTAAAACAAAACAAGGTGAGATGCTGAATTAAATTCAGCATGACAATATTTAATAAGGAGAATTTTATGCAGAAAGAAAATCAATTAACAAGTTGTTTGACCTCGCCCCTTGCGGGAGAGGATGCCC
>JAZRIL010000016.1:0-49010 GCA_045645285.1 Elusimicrobiaceae bacterium
GTTATGCCCAACCACCCGCCACGGATAAAGTGGCCCATACCACCGTGTCCAAAGTAGCCGTTAACGATACGCCGAATAATGAGTATCTTGTTGCTTTCCAAAACTCCGTAAACGCTGCCTTAAAAGAAGAAAAAGCCACCAAAGAGGTCATTGCATCTTACTTGACCCGCATGAAAGCGGCGCTTGCAGAAAACAAAACCGATATATATAAAACGCTGACCGATGAATTAAACAACTTAATCATTTCCGACCTGGAGCGGGAATTTTCCACGCTGGCCAAAGAGTTATTGGCCGAAAATCAAGCCTACAAATTAACGGTATTGGAAGGGCACCTTGCCGAGGGCACAATTTCCGATAAAGATTACGTCCGTGCCGTTAATGCCGTGTATAAAAACTTATACCAGCCGTGTAAAGACCAAACCTGCTACGTGCGTGGAGCGAGCATGTTGTTACTTGCAACCGCCGGGATGCCCGGTTTAGTACAACGGTACGGCCAGAAACCGGAACTTTCCGCCAAAATTACAAACCGTATTGTGGGGGCGGCTAAAAATAATTACGGCGGTTTTGAGTCGGATAAAATTATCGGCGAGCACATTATTCCGGCGTTGGCTATTTTAAAGAGTGCCGGCGGTATGAAAACCGCAGTGCAAAGTTATGTGAATAAATACGGCGGCAAGGCCAAACGCTATGTGCCCACCCATCCCCACGATGCTTTTTTGATTAAATTAACGGAACTGGCGGTAAAATATCCGGTTGCCAAAACCACCAAAACCAATGCTTATACCACGCCGTACCTGTTAGCGGATTGGTCTAACAGTGAGGTGTTTTTGCTTAAATTGCGCGGCAGTATAGAAATCGGCCGCTACCGGAGTCAAAATGTATTTACGGAGCAAATGCGCCAAACGGTGCATGCATTTTTGGAACAAGTTTATTGCAACATCGGTAATAAATACGGCAACAATATCGGCGGTAATGCCGAAGATAAAAAACTGGCTCGGCGTGATATTTCGCTTGGTTACTACGGTGGGGCACGTGTCCAGCATGGGGTGGTGCGTCAAACGGGAACCGGTGCCAAATGTGCGGTAGAGTATCAGCAGAACGTCGCTCCTCAGGAAGTACTGGATGATTTATCCAAAAAAGCCCTCAAAGAAGTGATTTTATTTGTCATTCCGCCGGGATTCGCCTTTACGGCGGTGGCCAGGGCAGGCCGCGGAGCAATTCGTGCCGTTAAATTAGCCAACAAAACAGGTAAACCGATGCGGGAAGTGTATAAAATGGCAAAGACGGTCAGGAAAGGCGCGGCCGTTCCGAAAGCCGCCGGGGGAGTGAAAGGGGCAGCCGATACACAAATTGTAAAAAAAGGAAATTCGTACATCTACCGCGGCAATACAGCCCCTACCGCTTTGCCGCCGGGCGCAACCGCCGAAAGCGGCCAGTGGGTCATGCAAGCCGGGTTTCGCCTGAACGGGGAGCCCCCTACCTATGTATGGCGCGCGAAGGGTAGTGCCGGAACGGTGTCCGGGTCGGGTATCCGCGCGCCGCAATCATCGCGCGTAGCGGCCAACACGAGTAACACACCTAACGGTTCTGTCCGTGGGAATGCACCGCGGGATATGGCCGGCGGGACGGGCGGGAATTTATCTGCTACACCGCAACCGATGAACGGCAGTAGAACCGATAACCTCGTGGTGCCGTCGGGCAGTAATTCAAGTGCGGGAACGTATCATGGCACTTCTATCGGTTTTAGACCGCAAACCAAAACTACGCGCATCCAAACGAGTTTAGGGGCGGTAGATGTAGACCCGGAAGTAGCGGTGGAAGTACAAAAACACATTGCAACGGCTACGGAAAAAATGAATAAGGCCTCCACGCGCTGTAATGATATTCGGCGTGAAATCAGTGCGTTGGAAGAACAAAACAAAGGGTTATCGGGTATGTTTGGCAAAAAAGGTCGCCAAGCAAGAATAGACGAACTCCAAGCCGATTTAGCCCGCGCGGAACGGGAACGTACCGAGACCGCCAGGGTGTATCGTGATGTTGTTACGGCCGCCCGGGAAGGCAAAAATGTGGAAGCGGCCGCGGAAGGTGGTGTGTACCTGATGCCGATGTTTGATCCCAAAACCGGACGGTATGTACCCGCACGCCAAACGGTATTTTCTACCCGGGAAGCCGATGCCCTTAACGCCACGCTCAGACGCGGCGAAGGTCCGCTGCCGGATGCGGCCCAAAAGGCCTTTGAGCGCGGCGACAATTATTGGATAGATATAAGAACGAACACGATATATCAAAATCCGCGCTCTGCTGGACAAACCCTCCGAGGAGCAACTACCGGCGGGACGACCGGCCAAGGTAGCCGCGTAGCGGAAAACACCGGCCGCGCGCAAGAAGAGGCCCGCCGGGCCGAGGAACTTCGTAGAGCCGAAGAGTTGCGTCGCACGCAAGAAGAGGCACGCAAGGCAGAAGAACTTCGTAGAGCCGAAGAGTTGCGTCGCATGCAAGAAGAGGCACGCCGGGCCGAAGAGTTGCGTCGCACGAAAGAAGAGGCACGCAAGGCAGAAGAACTTCGCAGGGCCGAGCAGCGTATGGAAACAGAGATAAACCTGCTGAAGAGAGAACAAGCCCAAGCCCTGCAGCGAGCGGACGACCGAATTATGGAATTATATAACGCAAACATAAATCCGGAAGCTGTTTTGGACCGGCTTGTTGATGACAACCTGCTCCCGGGCATAACGACGGCCGAGTTTAAGGAGTTGGAAAAAGCCGCGCAAACCCGTATCACTGCGTACAAGCGGTATCACAGCGTGAATTACAAGCCGGAGGTTCGCGTAAACGTGGAGGCGAACTTTAACAGAGCCCAGGAACGGGTGCGTAGAGCCCAAAGCGAATTGGATGATGTTAGAAATGAATTGAACTGGGCTACCCGGGAACACCGGGAGGCCAAGGAGTCCGTGGATGCCTTGAAGAAAAAATGGAATCAGGGCGATTATCATACACGGCCTGCCGTTGAACGTGAATTGAGAGAAGCCGAGGCAAGGGTGAAAAAATTTGAAGACAAGGTTTCTTCTTTGAATCGTCAAGAGGGACGGAAGAAGCTGGCGCTTGCTACGGAATCGGACAAAGCAACTAAGATAAAAGCAGAATTGGATGCCATTCCTACGCCCGAGCAGTATGAACAGCTCCGGCAGGAACTGTCGGCGGCCGATGCAGAATTGAAACAACTTGTAACTCCTTGGCTGACAAAGGCGAGAGAAAAGGTTGAGTCTCATTATGCCGATATGATAAGAAACGTAGAACGGCAGTTTCAAACTGCACCGCTCGGGTCAAACCGTTGATAAGTTACTAAAAGAAGAAATTTAAAAAGGCCCAGAATTTTCTGGGCCTTTTGCTAGGTGATTTATAGGTCCTTTGGCCCTGGCGGGTTTTGTTATTTTATGCCTATAATACAAGTATGTATGTAACCCCAAAAATTGCTAAGCGTATTTTTATTTTCTTGCTAGCCGTTTTGTTTTTTAGCCCGGTGCCAGGATATGCCCAACGTGGGCGGGGGCGTGCGGTTGTGCGCAAAAATGTAGCCCGTTTATCGGTGCATCGTACGCCGGAACTGAAGCAAAGTATCTACCGGTTGGTCCGCACCCCTGTGCCGGGGTATGGGCCGTTTTTTGCACGTACTAACCGTAAAATACTTACCGAGACGGGTGTAGCGCAACTGAATATACACGATATATTATTCGTGCATGCGTCTATATATCCGCAAGACAGAGCACGGTTTGTTCCGCAGGCCATAGATGTACTACACCGGACCGAACAACGCACCGAAGATTTAATCCTCAATGCGCGGTATGCGGCCGGGTGGGAAGATATGGCTTCGCCGGAGCGAATGGCCCTGTTGGAATCGGGGCTTGTGACGTATTTGTTGGAAGCGGAGGATAACGTGGTGTTGCCTACTTCCGATCAAATGGCTTACGCATTAAATTATTATGAAAACGTGTTAACTAGTTCCAACTATGATTTTGAACAAAAAATGAGTGCTGTGACTAACCTGGGATTATTGGGTAATGTGTCCCACGCGCCCGTGTTGATGCGGGTGGCCCAAACGGATTTCGGTATTCTTACTCCTTTGGTGGATGATTTTGTGACGCGCGCATTGCTTAATATAGGGGCCTATAATGAATTAAAAACATTGGCTCAGTTGCGTGTGGAAGAGGCCGAACACAAGGGAGAACTCCTTCCGGCGGTTTGGCGTGGAATTATCACCGTGGCCCAAGAACAAGGTCATCGCTTATCTATACGACCTGGTGCGATAGCCAAACAGGATATGGATATTCCCGAAGTATTACAAAGAAGGTTGTTGACTCATCACGCGTTTAACTATTTGCTGGGCAACGGCTCCTTGGAAGTGACACAAAATTGGCAAGCCCTGCGCGCCGGATTAGATGAACTGTTTGCCCAAGCCGATGAGGCACAAGGGATAGAAATAGAACCAACGGTGAAAAATATGCCGCAAGAAATAGCGATGGAAACGGAAGATATCGCCGAAGATGTACCTTCCGGCGACACCCCGGAAGACATTTCTCTTCCCGCCCGTAATGAAGATTTATCCGCAGCGGAACCGGATGAAAATGCGGAGGACCTGGAGATTTCCCCAACAATTTTAGCGCCCAAACCGGCCACGCCGCGTGTTAAAAAAACGCAAAAATCAACACGCGTTGGCCGCGTTGCCAAAAGGAGCCGTCCTAAAAAGGTAGAGAAACCGGAATTGTTGCCAATAACTGCTATGCGCCGTCCGGCTAAACAAGAGCCCAAAACCCGTGTTTATCATTATGATCTTGTGCGCGAAGAATTAGAGCGATACGTGCAGGATCACGGCGGAGGTTTGCCACATAGCGGTACTTCGCTACGCAAACGGGCTAACTATGCCCGGCAAAAAGGTGACCCCAACGACCCGGACGTGCAAGCCATATCTGCCTTGCTGGCTGCTCACATACAGAAACGCAGACGTACGCCGCATTCCGTGCGTGAAGAATTGGAAATGTATATACAGCAACACGGAAGTTTGCCGGTAAGCAATACCCCTTTGCGGCGGCGGGCGGAACAAGTTAAAACGACCGGGGATCCCAATGACCCGGATGTACAAGCCGTTTTAAAACTGTTTGAGGAGCATGCGTTGCAAGTCAAACGTGATTTCCAAAGCGTCCGTGAGGAATTGGAATCCTATTTGCGCGAACACGACGGCAATTATCCTCCCTACTCTTCTGCTCTGGGAACAGCCGTCCGCCGGCTACTTGGAAAAAATCATTCCGATGAAAACCCGGATGTGGCGGCTATTCGGGAGTTATGGAACGGCCGGCCGGTAAAGTCCAGACAGACTCCTTTAACTTCGCACCAATTACGTGTGGCGCTTGAAACATACATGGAACAACATAACGGGGAAATTCCTTATCAACATCATCCCATACGGGCTACGGCGGAATACCGGCTTGGCTTAATTTGGGGGGAACCCAAGGACCCGGATTTGTTAATTATCCGCAATATATTGGTGGCTAAAAAGGCACCCTATACCAAACGTACGCCCGGGCAAGTGCGTCAAGAATTGGAAACATATCTGCAAAAGCATGACAACCAAATGCCGCCGTCTCACTCTAGATTAAATCAGGCCGTCAAAAGGATACTCAAAAACTATCCGGATAATCCCGATGCGCTTATCATTCGCCAAATCGTAGAGCAACATCCTAGGCCTAAAATTGTCATTCCGCCAGCGCGTTCCCCTAAACAGGTCCTTGCGGAACTGAAAGACTATTTAACTACACATACTTATTCCCCGCATGGCGGCGCATTGTATCAAGCCGTTCATAAAATTATCCAAAGAGGGGACCTTAATGACCCGGATGTGCAAGCCGTGATAGAATTATGGCATGCCCGCCGGGTGAAAGTGGCACGTTCTCCTGAGCAAGTATACCAAGAGTTATATGAATTTTGGCAACAGGGCAACCGGACGTTACCATCGGTTAACCCGGTGTATTACGCCGCACGTAGTTTGTTGCAAAAGGGGAATCCGGAGGACCCGTACATTAAAGCGATTCTGGAACTGTGGACGAAATTTAATCTTAAAATACCCGCTGCTAAATGAGAAATAACGGTTATGCGAAAAATTTATTTAACAGGATTATGTATGATAGTGGGGGTTTCCACGTTGTGTGCCCAAATTAAAGCCCCCTTGCCCGGTGGGAAAAAGGTGTCGCGTCCGCATGTGTTGCGTACGCATATTGTAAATAGCCCGGTAACGCGTCCGGTCCACGCTAAGCCAACGCCGGCGAAAATCCAAGCCCAATTGACCCGGGTTCGGTTAGATAAGCCGTTTCCGGATCCGTCTTCCCTGCGGGTACAAACAGGACAACAGTTGCTTGCCCAATGGCGTCCCAATTGGCGCCGGGATTTAATGGCCCATTTTTCGTCGTTGGAAATTGCGGCGATAGAACAGGCCTTTGAAAACACAGACCACTTGTTTTTTGAGCAATCCGCCACGGGGGAAACACAAGTTATTACGGCGGAAGAATGGAATTACGAAGATTTTTTTGTAGAAGAACTGGCGGCTGTATTGCGGGCACGGAATCTTGCGCTTACTGTGGCGCAGTGGAATTTTTTAGTGACAGGACGGGGGAGATATCCCGCTTTTTTTAAAAATTATCTAAAGGGAATTACCCTGGAAGTTTTTCTTTCCCAAACGCAAGGCCGTTGGCCGGCCTCTTTGCCTAAATCATCCGAAGAATCCAAACTGTATACGGACATTTATCACCTTTTTTCCCGCTATGAATCGGACCCGGTCGTGCGCGATTTGCTGACATGGAAACAAAATTCGGTAGGCAGTTCGTTGCGCCAATCGGTTTCTGTTCGCGGCGCGCAATTGGTACAGGAAGTGAGGCAATTTGTGCAAACGCATGAAAATCGGTGGCCTACGGAATCTGCTGCCAACGAGGAAGAACGTAAATTGGCCGGTCAAATACGATTGTTTATTAAGACTCATCCGGATCATCCGGCCGCGGCTGACTTGTTGGATTTGCGGCTTGGAACGAACGGAACTACCTTGCGCGAGGATGTCTCCTTTCGGATGGAAAATTTACTGACCCGGATGACACAATTTTTACAAGAACATGAAGGGGCGTGGCCTTCCCGTGCTTCCGCCGATCCGGTGGAGGTGCAATTGTATCAGGCAAGTGTACATGCGCTTGAACGCTATGCACAGGAGCCGGCTGTTCAAGTCCTGCGTGAATTAAAAGAGCAGACGGAACAGTCTACGCACCGTCCCGGGGTGGCACTCCGGGCTCAGCAGACGCTTGCGCAATTGGAGGCCTTTTTACAAGAACATCCGGGCCTGTGGCCCGCCTCGTCTTCTTCGGACTCGGCCGAACAATATTTGTATAGTTCAATTCATAAATTAATGACTCGTTATCCCGAGCACCCCGCCGTGGCTCCGTTTTTTCAACTAAAAAATTCCGTTTACTTAAGTCGTGTGGGAAGCCCGGTGGGCTCTACTCAACAACGGGCCGAAAATTTGTTGGTGCAAGTAACCCAATTTTTACAAGAAAACCAAGGCCGTTGGCCTTCTCCCGTAGCGCAAGCGGACGCCGAGCGTCTTTTATACAGACGTTTGTACTATTTCATGAACGCCTATCCCGAGGAGCCGGCTGTGCAAACTTTACAAATACTCCGGCAAACGGCCAAAGAAAATAACCGCCTAAACAACCAACTCTACCGGGAAGTTCCCCCGGAGGAAATAAATCAAATTGCGCAAGAGTTACGTGTCTTTCGCGAAGAACACAACGGGGCTTATCCGTCCGCCCGTTCAAGGGACCGTGCCGAACACCGGTTGTATAAAAAACTCCGCCACTTGCAAAAGAAATATCCGGAGGATCCCCTGGTGCGGACATTCTTTGTTTCACCTGGTTCGGTGAATTAACAGGTTGAAAAAAGGAACAAAAAATTTTATGTTATTAGAAAAAATGAAACGTTATTCCTTATATTTAACTCTACTGGCTGTTCTGGTGTGCGTAACCGGTACAAAAGGATATGCCCAATCCCGCGGCCGGACAGTTACACAAATAAAAGGGCTTTCCCAAGTGTGGCATTTGTCGCCGGAGCGGCAAGTACAAATTCTGAAAGCAAAAAACCCGCACATTTCCCAAAAGCAAATACAGCAAATTGTGCGTCAGATGCAACGCCAGATCCGGGAGCCCTCGCTCCGGCGACCGGTTGCTCCTGTGTCCGTGGCCGATATGTCTGCCTTGCTACGGGTAGATGGTGCGTCGGTACAACCCATTTATCAATTGCGTAGGGAATTAGTCACGGCCACTCTGCCAACGTGGTTAAAAGGTGCGCGCTATGTGAACGTATGGAATAATTTGGATAGGTGGTATACGCCCAATCCCAAAGCCAACGAAACTACTGCCGCTTTGTTGTGGCAAATGGAAGAATTTGTAAAACATACGGGCGCGTTGCCCCGGGTTACTATTAGGGAAAAACAAAGCCTTTCCCACTACACGGCCGAAGAAAGAATGGAAACCCAACTGCGCCAAGAGGTTTATTTGCGCTTGCGTAACGCAACCGGAAAAGATTTTGCCCAAGACCCGGATTTGCTCCGCTTGCAAGCGTTTATGATGCAGTATGTATCCTCGGAAGAAATAACCGAGCAATTGATGTTGTTTCTGTACCGCCACGGGCGTTTGCCGCGTCAAACCATTCCGGATAAAGAACCTGTGGATTACAGCGCCGAAGAATGTTTTGAAGTTCACTTGGCCGAGCGGTTGGAACAAGCCGCACGGGATGACTCTCCAACCAATCTGTTGGGGGCGCAAATCAGACAATTGCAAGAAACGGCCCGCATGCAACCGCATGTGTTGGTATCGGGCAGGCCACCGTGGCAAGCCGATCATGCGTACGTAAGCGAAGACCCGGAAGCATGGGACGTTATTTTGGCATTTCCGAAGTGGTTTGAACAGAACCGCCGTCATTTTACGACTATGTCGGATACCAAACTGGCCATGGAGGCCGTATTGTCGGCCGTGCAGGGGGGAACTCCGGACGATAATACCTACCAGGTGGTCAGGCATTTACTTCAAATGACGTTAGGCCCGTTAGAGAACGGTAATTTGGTGCAGTTGTTTTATCGCGGGAAAAATCCGGCTATCCCGCAGGCCCAAGATTTTCACCAAATGATTAAGATAGACGGCATTCGCAAGAGTCATGCAAAGCAGGCGTTTGCATTAACGGACATTCCCCATATAGAATTTATCCAAAACCGGCTTTCTCTATTCGGGTTTATTTTGCATCCGGGGGTTACCCCGCAGGAAATTGACCGCGTGGTGCAGACCTTAATACCCCCCGGATTCACAGTGCGTATGGGTGTACATGAATTTGGTATTGAGAGCGATAAAACGACCTTTAATTTTGAACAAGGGCGACTTCACTTGCATATAGAAAAAATTGCCCCGAACGGGCTGGACGACTTTGATGTTAGTTATATAATTGATTTGAAATTGCACGAACTGGTGGCTGGCAAAAAACCGCACCAAATTTTGAAGATTTACCGCGAATTGTTTAGCCAATACATGAGCGAAGATATGATTTCCTTCAGTTTACAATATCACCCGCTCCAACATTGACGCAGGATAATTTGGTATAATAAACCTGTACATTTAGTACGATAAAAATTAAAAAAGGAGAAGGGCTCCGCTACGGCTCGGTCGTTTTTAGGATAAATGCGGCTTGGTCGTTAGGTTGCAGCCCTAAGTGTAAAAAACAATGGTATTATCATTGAAAGACAGAAAAGACATCATCAGCAAATTCCAATCCAATCCGACGGATACCGGATCTGCTGCCGTGCAAATCGCGCTCATTACTGAACGCATTGCTTATATTTCTAACCACCTCAAAACCAACCCGAAAGACTTTGCGGGCGAAAGAGGCCTCAACAAACTCGTCGGCCAACGCAAACGTCTGTTGGCTTATTTGAAACGCTCTGATTTTGAAAAATATCAGTCCGTTACCAAAGAATTAAAACTCAGAAAATAGGATTTTTAAATGGAAAATTTTAACCACAAATTTGACATCCAAACGGTGGAAGTCAATGTTGGCGGGCAAGTTATCAAATTGCAAACCGGCCTGATTGCCAAACAATCGGACGGGGCTGTGATGGCTACCTTGGGTGAAACCATGGTCCTCGCTACCGCCGTTTCCACTAAAGAACAAAAACCGGGCATTTCCGACTTTATGCCCTTGACGGTCAACTATAAAGAAAGAACGTATGCCGCGGGTAAAATCCCCGGCGGTTTTTTCAAACGCGAAGGCAAAGCCAGCAAAAAAGAAACGTTGTCTTCCCGCATCATTGACCGCACGTTGCGCCCGATCTTCCCGGAAGGGTTTGCCTGTGAAACCAACGTTACCGCGATGGTCGTTTCCAGCGACGATAAACACGATGCCGATATTATTTCCGTACTCGCTTCGTCTGCGGCGCTTGTGATTTCCAACATTCCGTTCAACGAGCCGGTAGCCGCTGTACGCATCGGCCGCAAAGACGGCGTGTACATCGTCAACCCCACCAAAGACCAACACGAAGAATGTGATATGGACCTCGTTATTGCGGGTTCCAAGCAAGGTCTTTTGATGGTAGAGGGCGGCGCGAAAGAAGTAGAAGAAGAAGCCATCATCAAAGCGATGGAAACCGCCAAGCCGGAAATTGACAAAATGTGCGATGCGCAACTGAAATTACGCGAACTGGCCGGCAAACCGAAATTTGAATATGTCGTGGAAAAACTCCCGCAAGAAGTAACGGACCTGGCTAACGGCAAATTCCGCGAAACCGCCAAACAAATCTTGCACGCTTTTAGCGACAAACAAACCCGCGATAAACAAGTAGCCGAACTGAAAAAATCCTTCACGGAAGAACTCACGGCTACGTATGCGGACAACGCCGCTATTTATGCCGGGATTGCGTTAGAAAACATTATGTACGAAGAATCCCGCAATATGGTACTCAACGAAAACGTGCGTGTGGACGGCCGCAAACCGACCGAAATCCGCCCGCTCAGTTCCATGGTGGGACTCTTGCCCCGCGCGCACGGCTCTGCCTTGTTTACGCGCGGTCAAACGCAATCGTTGGCGGTCGCTACGCTCGGCACACCCGACGACCAACAAATGGTAGAAGGGTTGGACGAAACGTCTTACGAACGCTTTATGTTGCACTATAACTTCCCGGGGTTTGCTACGGGTGAATGCAAACCGGACCGCTCTCCGGGCCGCCGCGAAATCGGCCACGGGGAATTGGCGCGCCGCGCTTTGCTTCCGCTTATCCCGTCGGAAGAAGAATTCCCGTACACGATTCGCGTGGTATCTGATATTATGGAATCTAACGGTTCCTCGTCTATGGCTAGCGTCTGCGGCGGTTCTCTCGCCTTGTTTGACGCGGGCGTACCGATGAAATCGGCTTGCTCGGGTATTGCCATGGGGGCGATTAGCGGAAACGGTAAATTTGTCGTGCTCTCCGACATTATGGGCTTAGAAGACCACCTCGGCGATATGGACTTTAAACTCACCGGTTCTCGCAAAGGTATTACGGCGTTCCAAATGGACGTAAAACTCAAAACGGGTATCCCGCTTGATGTGTTACGCCAAGCCATTAAACAAGCGACCGAAGGCCGCATGTTCATCATGGACCACATGGAAAAAACCATTGCCGAACCGAACAAAAATGTTTCCCGCTATGCGCCGGTTATTTACAAACTGCGCATCCCGGTGGATAAGATTGGCGCTTTAATCGGCCCCGGCGGTAAAAACATTAAACGCATTACCGAGACGACCGATACCAAGATTGATATTGACGAGGACGGTACCGTGACGATTGCCGCCGCCAACGCAGATAAGTTGGACCAAGCCAAAGCCGAAATTGAAATGATGACGGCCGAAGCGGAAGTCAACAAAATCTACAAAGGCAAAGTGGTTTCTATTCAACCCTTTGGCGCGTTTGTGGAAATCTTGCCCGGCAAAGACGGACTGTTGCACATTTCCGAAATTGAAAAACACCGCATTAACAAGGTAGAAGACGTACTCCACCTTGGCGACATTGTAGAAGTAAAATGCGTGGAAATTGACAATAACGGAAAAGTGCGCTTGTCACGCAAAGCGTTACTCAAATAGTTTGTAGTTTGCAAGCTTGAAAAACACCCCAGCTCATTAGAGCGGGGGTGTTTTTATGTTTTGGAATAGGAAAATTTAATAAAGTCATCCTGAACTTGTTTCAGTATCTCAACCACTTTATTGTTCCGCTCGTCATCCTGCAGGGTTTCTGTGCGGGATATAGCGGAACAAGAAACAAGGTGGAGATGCTGAAATAAATTCAGCATGACATTTTTATTATTTACGTCAAACTCACACCTGACCTATAACAACCTTTAATAACTATCCAAAATACCCGGCACCTTTTTACTGGGAGCTGGCGTTAATAACAGGTTTCCTTCTTCTAATGTTACTTTATACCAATCCGGTTTTCCGTTAATTTCCAAAAATATCATCACGTCCGATATCATAAAAGCGGGAATGTCTTTGCCAAATGTCAGCCAACCCGTACGATGATCGGGTACGGAAAGTGACAATACTTCACTCGTTAAGGGAATTTTTGTTATTACCGTCAACCGAAATTCATCTTCTTCTAACAACGATTCATATACGCACATTTCGTGATCTGGGACAGCATAACTTAATGCGGCTGCGGCAAATTTTGCCGTATAAATCATGCCATAATGCGTGCGGCCTACTTGTAAACCGTTAATAAGTAAATTTTTCAACTCATCCCATTCGTCTAGCCGCATTCCTCGGTAAGCCGCCTCATCCGGTAAATAAAACGCTTCCGGCATATAGAGCTGTAAAGATTTCTCCAAACTAATGTTTCGGTGTAGTTCAATTGGTTTGAGTATTCGGGCAGATAAAACCGGGGAATTAGAAACAGCCGTCTCCGGCAGCCGCACATTTACCATCGGTTTCCCGGGCACATTTGTAATTTGCGCAACTCGCACTTTGGGCAGGGAAACCGTTTGGGTAACAGGCCGCACAGCGGCGCGGCGGACTTTATTTCTAAGCACGTGCGTGCGCACGGCGGGTTTTTTCCAAGGCGTCAGCCCGCGCCACCGTTGGGCGTATAACGGGGAAAAACACAAAATCATCAAAACTAAAATCAATAGCTTTTTCATATATTGAAATTATCCTTGACCCATAATAATTTGTTACCAATCTCTATTTTCTTTCGGTATATCAAGTTTGTGTTCAATCAGTTCATCATCCGCAAATATACGGCTGGAAACCGGGGTAAAAACAAGTTCCCCGTTTTCCAACGTCACTTTATACCAACCCGGCTTACCACCCACCTCCAAAAATACCATTACATCTGTTAGGAAGTTGGCCGGAATATCTTGGCTAAAGAGCGCCAATCCACACGGCATAGCGGGGGTGCTTAATTGTGAGGTTTTAGGAATTCTTATCAGTACGGGAAGTGCCATGAATGTAGGAACATCGTTCGCTGCATAGAGTAACGCAGTGAGTATTTCTGATGAAGCAAAAATTCCTGCATGACGAGTTTTGTCTAATTCTAAACCATTGATTAAAATATTTTTTAATTCCTCTGTGTGGTGTAAAAGCATACCCCTGTACCAAAAATTTTTATCACGATATTGCCAAGAACTCGGAACATATAGCGTATTTCCTAACCATCCTTGCGGGAAGAGAGTACTGGCCCTAGTATCGGACCCAAAAACATGAGCCTTTAAATATTTTGTGGAAACTCCGTTATTCGCCGCTGACAAAGGGCCCCCCAGTTTCACAAGCGGCTCACCGGGTAAATTAGTGATTTTGATATGTTGCGCCTGAGGAATAGGAACAGGAACAGACGGCCGAACTTGGTGTTGTATTTTATTTCGTAGGACATGTGTCCGGGCGGGTTTTTTCCAATGCGTCACTCCGCGCCACCGTTGGGCGTATAACGGGGAAATGCAACAACAAATTAAAATTACCACCCATAATTTTTTCATAATTTTTTACCGGGATATCCAGCCGCGGATCGTTTCTGCCGGGGCCGGTGTAAATACTAATTCCCCGTCGTTTAACGTAACCGTATACCAACCGGACGTGCCGTTTACGTCTGCGTACACCGCCACGTCGGAAATATTATTCGCGGGAATATTGTTATAAAAAATACGCCGGCCGCCAAAATCTTCCGAGGGAATTTCCGGCGGATTTTCGGTGAGTAACTGCTCGGTAGCCGGGATTTTTACTAACACCGGCAAGGCATCTTCGCTCGTTTCCACGCCCCACCAACGGGGGAACATATATTCCATCGCCACGCTGACGTTGGGCGAAACAAAAATCATTTCGTGGTGGGTTTTGTCAATTTCCATACCGCGCGCAAGAATGTTTTTTAGTTCCTCGGTATTTTGCAAGCGCAATCCGCGGTAAAACACATTTTCGGTTTGCGTAAAAGGTTGCGGAACAAACAATTTCATTTCGTCGTCGTTGCTAATGGCTTTAAACAACTCCTCGTCCGGCAATATGCGCAGGTTGGTCGGGGCGTTGGGTTTAGTCAAATCGGCCGGGTCGGCTTGCGGACGCAAGACAAGGTGCCCGTCTTCTAAAGTGGCGGTATACCAGTCCGGCGTACCGTTCACTTCCAAAAACACACTTACTTCGGCGATATACTCGGGTTTAATATCGCGGGAAAACGGCTGACGGTACCCCAGGTCTTCGGGCGGATTTTCTGCCAGTAATTGCGACGTGCGTGAGATTCGGACCATCACCGGCAATTCAGTTTGAAATTCTCCGTTGTGCCGCAAAGTAAAACGCGGCAGGGCGTGATTGAGTGCCGTATGTATGGAGGGGGACGTCCAAACGGCAGTTCCTTGGCGGGTCCGGTACACTTCCAATCCGTTTTGCAAAATATTTTCCAAATCCTCCAGGGAGTTTAGTACCATCCCCCGGTAAAGGGTGTACCTGTCCTTTATATAATGTTTCGGTAAGAAGGCATGGAGTTGTTTGTCTATTTCGTCCGGGAACAAAAGCCGCGCCGTTAGTGGTCCGTTGTGTTGGGTGTAAATGATCAATTTGGGATGGTCCTGAAGATTTAATAACGTAGTTTCACAGCGTTTTAACGGGGGTTGTGTACGTGGTTGAATTTTTTTCCGCAAATAGTAATTAACATTCGGGGGGGACTGACGGTGTGTTTTTTGACGCAACGTCTGCGAGACGGTGGGCCGGCCTACGGGGCGGGAAATGCGCCCCCGTTGGGCAAACGCAGAAGAAATACATAAACTTACCACACATAATGCTATTAGTTTTTTTATCATAAATTACCACCAAGATTCTTGCCTTTCAAATGGCACTTCAAAAATATGTTCGTGTAATTCCGCATGTTTAAAAACCTGCCCGGGCAGTGCGGTAAACACTAAGTCTCCGTTTTCTAAGGTGACCTTATACCAACCGGCTTCTGCGTCTACTTCCAAAAAAACCACCACTTGTTTAATATAGGAAGCCGGAATATCTTGTTGGGTGTAATAATTATCATTATATTCGTAGAGCAGGGCATCTTCCGGTACACGGAATTGGATGAGCGTAACTATTTTTTCTTTTGACACTTGGCTAAATCGCAAAGCCGTAGGCAGCCAACCGGAGAAAAATATTTTCCCTTCTATCGTGCGTTTAGTTTCTAACCCGTTTTCTAAAATATTTTTTAGTTCTTCCGTATTACTTAACGGTAATCCCCGGTAACCTACCGGCTCCGGGCTGTTTAAAACAGGCGGAATAAACAAACTCATGGCACCTGCCCCGCCCGGAAACATTTGCGGAGTCGCTTGTTTATTATTCAACAGCCGGGCGGATAAAATTTCTTTTTCTCCTAGCCGCGGGGTTTGCACGCGTACCAGCGGCGCTTGCGGTAAATTGACAATCTGAATATGCGAGGGGGTGCGGGTAACGTGCTCAATTTGGTGTTGTATTTTGGTTTCGCAAGCCGGGCGGCAGGCCGCGCGCTTAGTAAACCCTGCACGGCGGAACGGCCGTTGGGCAAACGCAGCGGAAACACAAAAGCAAAGCAAGATAAAAGGTAAAATCTTCTTCATCACTTTAAATTGTGGCTTAAAAACACCTTTCGTGCAAGGGTCTTTGGACCTAGATGTTGGGTAGGTCTAAGTGGCAAATTGTTTTTACAAAAGAGGCGTCAAACAAGTATAATAAAAGTATGTTCCCCTGTATTAACTTCAAGCCAGTGCTGCTGGTTCTGGCAACGGGACTGTTGTTGGCCGGGTGTGCTTATCACGGGCGGGTGCCCCGCGGCATTTATCATCCTCTTTCACAGCCGCAACGTGCCGACGTTTCGTTACTTGTTATTTCGGATAAAAACATTCCGCCGGAAATTGTGATTACGGACCCTACTTCCGCGGCGTTGTATGATTTTACCCTTACGATTGGGGATGGTACGGCCGTGGCGGTAACCGATGCGTTGAGTGCCCTGGTAACCCGCGCCGATGCCGGGCCGCAACGGTTGGAAAAAACGTACGATTTTGTTGTAGATGTGCAGGTGGAAGCGGGGCTGACCCGGGCCGATTGCACCGGCAGTATGCCCCAGTTGGCGGCCCGGCAAGACGGATTGTGTACCCAAGTGATGCTTTCGTTACGGCGCGGCGGGGAACAAACCGTGTTGGGTTCGTTTTCGGGCAAACGCTGGGGCGTATTTGCCAAGCGGGGCGCGGCTTCCACCGTGCGGTGGGTGAACAAGTCTTCTCTTTACATACTTTCTGCGGTGTTAATTCCGCTGTATACGCAGTTGCAAGGGGAACAATTACGCCAACAGTACCAAACCCATATAAAAGAAATTTTGGATGATATCGTGGCCCAACTGGAAAGCCAACCGCAACTTTTTCAAACCAAGGATACACCAACGCACTAAAATTATGTACAATGTTTCTAAGTGAGGTGACTATGAAAAAAACAACCACCAAAAAAAATGTTTCGGCTAAGAAAGCAAAGCCGACGGCCAAAACGGCTAAAAATGAATCTCCCATTTTAAAAGAAGTTAAGCAATTGTACAGTTTCATGCAAGACAACCAATTGGATACCATTGAGTACGACCAAAAGGGCTTGTATGTGCGCTTAGTTAAATCGCGCCCGGCGGTGGTGCCGGTGCCGGTGTTGACAGGTTCCGCCGCGGCCAGTGCGGCTGTGAACGGCGGCAGCGTAACGGCTGTGCAAGAACAATATAAAGAAGTATTAAAAGCCCCGCTTGTGGGTATCTTTTTCCGCGGATCCACACCCAGCGCGCCGCCTTTTGTTAAAGAAGGTGCCCAAGTCAACAAAGGCGATGTGATTTGTTTAATTGAAGCGATGAAAGTGTTTAACGAAATGCGCGCGGAATTTCCGTGCATTATTAAAAAGGTATTGGTAGAAAACGGTAAACCGGTTAAGCAAGGCGAGCCGCTCTTTGCCATTGAACGGGTGTAAGTATGACTCCATTACAAGAAAATATCAATTTAACTATCAACCAAATCAGCGACTATTTGGCGAAAAACAACCAAGTAACTGCGTGGCAGTTAAAGGTGTTACTCAAAGTGTCCAGTTCGGTGCTTTATTTAGCGTTGGGTGCTTTGTACCAACAAGGCAAAATCACGCTAGAAGCCGACGGAATTGATTATCACGTAACGTGGGGGAAAAAGCCGGCTGAGGCCGTAGCCCCTGCGGCGTCCGTAGCGGAAAGTATGTAGAATTTCTGCCGAATATTTATAAAACACCCGCCCTGAACGAGCGGGTGTTTTCTTCCGGTTTTTTTCTGATATACAACAAGAAAAACATCATTATAAATAGGCCAAAAGGCCTAAACCGCCTTAGGTCTTTTGCCCCTTGTTTGGGTACAACAATATTGTTACAATAAAATTCAAAGGAGGTAGTATGTTTATTAAAAAATCTATTCTAACAACTATTATTTTTAGTTTGTGTGTGCTCCCGTCTTTCGGACAAAAAGGAAAAGGCCTCAAGGCCGTAAAAAATATCTCTACGCATACTTCCAGACGGACTAGACCAACATTACGTGTACCAACCGCGCCGTTAGTGCCGCAAGAACATGTTTCCGCGAGCTCATTACAAAACCATGTACAACGCACTATTGCTGCAACCCAACTTAATCACAACGCGGTCCAGGGCCACATCGCCTTGACCAGACAGGCCGTAATAAGTATGGGCGAAATTGGACATAGTGTAGATGTGGCACTAAAAAAGGGATACTGGTCAATAGCCGGTGCAGCAGAAGAAGCTGAAAGAGCAACGGAACCTGTCATCAACACCCTTTCCCGCGAAAGAATAATTACATTTATCAGAACGTCCATGCAAGAGGCCGATCCGGCGCAGCGTCTGCAACTAACTGATAATTTGTTGGAAATTGAAAACGGTAATTTTAAGAGAATGGTGTTTGCGGGAGTTGGTGAGTATCCGGAAGTTCTTGAACAATTTTTACCCAACTACCCCGAAGATACTGAAGAAATTGTTAAAGAGGTATTATTGTACGGTTTTTTCAATGAAACTACTTTACCGATATTGTTGCGGGATATGTCCGTAAAAGAACGCACCAACATCGTAATTGATATGTTAAGAAGAGAAAAATTTGACCGGCCAACCGCTTTGCTCCCATACGATATAGATTTAGAGCAAATCAGCACGGATCTGAGTCGCTGGCCTTACCGTTATGGATATCCGACTGCCGCAGGCAAGTGGATTGACCGCGCCAGGGCAACTAAGCGCGCTAGTAAGAAAAAGAAATTTTAGACAGCAAAACACCTGCCCTGAACGAGCGGGTGTTTTCTTCATAAAGTCATTCCAAACCGCGGCCTTTACCTTTTGGCTGCGCCCCGCAGGGTTGGTATGCGGGGTCCGGTAATAGTGATTTGGAATCTCCACCTTATTTCAAATGTTTAATGCGCGCGGCGTATTTTTTGGCCAGCGCGTTATTATGCGCGTCGCCGCCTTCGGCGTTACTACTTTTGTAAACGGGGAGCATTACCCCTTGTTCGTCCAGTATCCGCGCGGCCTCATATAAGATATGGTGTAAAACTGCGGCAAAGGCAATCGTGGAAATGGGAGCAACGCCCGTATTTTGCAACGTCAAACACGTTTCGTTTTGTCCCACGCAATTATCCACAACCAGGTCGGCTACGTCTTTTAAAAGTTTCCCGGACGAGTGGCGGCTTTTGCTATGGGTGTGGGCAGACGCCGCCGTAAATGCGATGGTAAAAAGTCCTTTTTGTTTCGCGCTCAACACGGCATCAATACCCGCCGGGTTTCGCCCGGAGTTGGAAAAAACGAGTAAAATATCGCCTTTGCGCAAATCATGCGTGGCGAGGATTTTGGGGGAATAACCCTCTTGTCGTTCTAAGTCGGTCCCCGTGTGGGCGCCGAGTTGGAACATCAGTCCCGGGTCCAAAATAGCATCTACGGCGGCAAAGCAACCGCTGCGGTGGAACGGCTCCAACGCCGCACTGCCGCTATGCCCGCAACCAAACGTGTGTATAATGCCGTCGTTTTTTAAACATTCGGCGATATGCTTGGCGGCAGTTTGCATGACGGGCTGTTGGGTTTTTTCCAGCCGCGCGAGCACGTTGGCGATTTCATTAAAGAAAGGACTATTAAAACGAGTTTGCATAGTCCTATTATAGCAAAAGAAAATTGTAATTTATTGCGAAATTAAATACATCTCATAGTTAGCATTACTCGGGTCAATAATCTTATTTTCATTGCTATAAAACTTTTGACAAATTTTATTTGTTTTGGCGGTCCTTGCTTGTGAACAATACAGTTGTTCTTCATCTAACTGATAAATCAAGTAGACATCTGATGGCAGGAACTTAGCTCTTGTTTCTAAATGTGGACGACCGCCGTTAGAGTCCAAAAACAATGCCGTCCAATTTGCACTAAAGGTTGGATTTTCCGGCCCCAAATCTAACAGAGACAAATCGGCGGTATATTCTCCGTTAGCCAAAAAATAGACGTGTTCCGCTTTGGCTGTTGCTGTTAAAACACCCATGGCCTCGGTCATTTTAGATTTATTAACCGCCTTTTGGTATTGCGGCAATGCCACCGCCGCCAATATACCGATGATGAGTACGACGACTAACAGTTCAATAAGCGTGAATGCTTGTTTGTTTTTCATGTTGTTTGCTCCTTAGTTATTTTTTACTGATACTCTATTATCGTTTTTTTTTTTGATTTGTCAAGTCTTTTTTTATCTCGCCCAAAATTTACGTAAAATAAAGTAAAATATCTTATATGCCCAGATACTACTACGCCACTAAAAAGTCACGCAAGAAAACGAAAAAAACTTCTTCTGTCGCATGGGTGCGTTCCGCCTTTTATATTCTCGGTGGGACGTTGTGTGTGTGGCTGTTTTATATCTTATGGACCGGCGGCAAAGGCGGCCCCGTCGGGCAAAATACTTCTTTCTATTTGTCCCAAGTGTTAGGGCAAGCCGCCGGGCTTATTCCGGTGCTGCTGACGTATTGGCTTGTGCAAACCATACGTAAAAAAAGCGCCTCGTTCCTGCTTTTTCTTATTGGTGGTGGCATTTTCATAAGTGCGTGTGCCAGTTTGCTTACGTGTTTGCGGCTCATTTTTACCGATTCGCACCTCAGCGGCGGACGGGTAGGGGAAAGTGTTTTTTATGCTGTCAAAGGAGTTATGGGGAGCGTAGGCGCCGCGCTATTTTCCCTGGCGTTTTTACTTATCGGACTGCAAATTTTAGTGGCTATTCCGTGGGGAACTGTACTTCAAAAAACGGTGGAATTTATCCGTAACGATTTCAGCGGTTGGTTGGACGCCCGCGCCGAACTCAAACAAAAAGTAAGCGAAGGCCGCGCCGCTGTTAAAATCAAAGCCGAGCAGGAAAAACCCTTGTCCGAAACGCCCTTGGCCGTGGCGGAAGAGATCCATCAAATGCCGCAAATCCACCGCGCCAAACCCGTTGTGCGCCGCCCAAGTGCTGAGCCCGTCACGTCTGTACCGTCCACACAACAGCCGGACGCCGCGGAAAAAATCAACGAAAAACCGCTTGACGAAAACGGTGAAGTGAAAAAATTTGACCCGGCTACTTTTAAACTGCCGTCCTTAGATTTGTTACACGACCCCAAAGGTGACGGCGTCGTCGGTCCGACCGATGACGAAATTGCCAAAGCCACCAAGCGGTTGGAAGATACGCTTAAAAACTTTGATATCGGCGCGCACGTAACGGGCGTGTCGCCGGGCCCGGTGGTTACCCGCTACGAAATCCAACCCGACGCGGGCGTGAAAATGTCATCTATTACCGCCCTTACGCAAGATATCCAGGCCAGTATGCAAGCCCGTTCTATCCGCGTACAAGCGCCGATTCCGGGCAAAAGTACCATGGGGTTTGAAATCCCCAACGACCGCAGTGTAACGGTAACGATGAAAGAAATTTTGCAATCGCCCGTCTATGCACAGTCCAAAGCCGTCCTGCCCATTGCGCTGGGCCGCTACGCCAACGGCGACCCCGCCGGAACAGTAGCGGAAAAATGGCCGCACATGTTAATTGCCGGGGCCACCAACAGCGGTAAATCTATTTGTGTGCATACGATTATCATGTCCATTTTGTTTAAGCACCGCCCGGACGAAGTGAAATTTTTACTCATTGACCCCAAACGCGTAGAGTTAACCCTCTACGAAGGCATCCCCTATTTGTATGACCCCAAAACCTCGTGCGACGACGCAGATATTATTACCAAAGCGTCCGATGCGGCTAAGTCCTTGCAAATGCTCGTAAAGGTCATGGAAAAACGCTTGGACTTATGCCAACTTGCCAAGGTCAAAAACATTGAAGGATATAACCAATGGGCCAAGCAAAATAACGAAGAAAAAATGTTTTATATCTTTGTTATTATTGACGAAATGGCTGACCTTATGTTGCAGACGAAAGCGTCCATTGAAGACTCCGTCCAACGCCTGGCACAAATGGGCCGCGCGATGGGGATTCACTTGATTTTATGCACGCAGCGTCCGTCTGTAAAAGTAGTAACGGGTATTATTAAAGCCAATATGCCCTCGCGAATTGCCCTTCAGGTGGCCTCCGGCATTGATTCCAAAGTTATTTTGGACGGTGTCGGCGCCGAAGATTTACTCGGGCGCGGGGATATGCTTTTGTTAGACTCGTCCACACAAACGCCAATTCGTATCCAGGGGGCGTATGTGGCTCCGGACGAAATTAAAGCAGTGGCCGATTTCTTACGCGCGCAAGGCGGACCGGATTATCCTGTCCAGGTAGTTAGCGAACAGCCGGCCAGCGGCGTCCGCCCGCAAGACGGGTTGGGAACAACCCCCGAAGAACAACTCCAAGCCCTGCGGCTAATTAAAGAACGCCGCCGTGTTTCGCAAGATTTATTAAAAGCCCATTTCGGTTCGTCGGCCCGGGCTACGAATATGCTTAGTGTGCTGGAAATGCGTGGGTTTATTACGAAGCCGGAAGGATCTAACCGGTGGGAAATCCACTACGATTTGATTGACCAAGCCATTGAAGAACTGGAAAATCCGCCGTATGAGAAGGACTATCAGGAAAACACCTATGAAAGCGTCTATAAATAAAGTTATTAGCGGCTGGATGATGCTTGTGACGTTAGCGGCTTGCACATCGGCCGCACCTGCTACTTCGGAGCAAACGGTTGAGCAAACACCCCACCCGGCCGCGGCCCAGGCCCCGGTCGTAACGGTGCAAAAACCAACCGAAAAATCGGTCAAGGCAGAACCTGCGTTACCGGTAAAACCGAAACCCAAAGCGTATGTGCCGTCCCCGGATGAAGTCATTGAACAGTTAAAAGCATGGGATGAAAAGTTACTCTTTTTAAAAACTTCTTTTACGCAGGTAACGTCGTACGACGGGATAGAAATCAGCCGCTCGCACGGTACGCTTTTTTACGATAAAGACCGCCAGTTATTACGCTTGGATACGTTGGGCGAGACAGACGAAATTTTACAATCCGCCGTTACGGATAAAAAAGACTTAGTGATTTTAGATGACGCCGGACGGACGGTGTTGAAAGGATCGTGGAACGAATGGCAACAGAACCAACCCAACCAAGCCCTATTTGACTTTGGCAATTATACGGCACTTTTGGCGCGTCACCAGGTTCGGGCCGTGCGTCCCAATTATTTTGCGTTAACACCCAAAACGGGGGAAACGTATACGTTGTATTTGACGCTCTCCCCGCAAGATGCGTTTCCGACGTCTATTAAGTTGGAATCGGACGGTATGTCCACGCAAGCAGATTTGAAAAATATACAAAAAAATGAACCGTTATCCAAAACGGTTTTTGGAGGAGTTTTTAAATGATGACACTGGCTAACAAAATCACGCTCATTCGGGCAGCGATGTCTATCGTGATGTTTCTGTTTATTTTAATGCCCTACGCCTGGGCACGGATCGTGGCAATCCTTATTTTCATTGTGGCCGCTAGTACCGATTGGGTGGACGGCAAAATTGCGCGCCAAACCCATACCGTTACGCCCTTTGGCGCGATTGTGGACCCGTTTGTAGATAAAATTTTGGTTATCGCGGCGTTCTTTGCTTTTGTGGGGATACGCGGGCTCAACGTGCCGATTTGGGCCGTGTTCTTGATTTTACTGCGCGAACTTATGGTATCCAACTTGCGTGCCATCGCCGCCTTGGAAGGCAAAGTAATGGCCGCGGAGCGGTGGGGGAAATTTAAAACGGTTGTACAAATGTCAGCCATTGGGACTATATTTTTTGTGTTGCTGATGTATCATTTGTACCGCTTAATCGGCGGCGTACCGCAAGCCGTTTGTGTGTTTTTGTTTGTATTGTTACGCCGCATTCCCTATGCTATTACGGTTATTGCGGCGGCGGTAACGTGGGTGAGCATGATTTCATATTTACGTAATAATTGGGATTTACTTAAAAAATCGTGGAGTTTGCCCGAATGCAACCAATAATGCGTTGTTTGGCGACGGGGTTTTATATCAGTTATTTGCCGCCGCTGATTTTTCCGTTTAAAAAAAATACCGGGGCCGGCTTTTTAGGGACGTTGCTGGCTGTGCCGCTGGTTCTTGTTTTACCGACGGATACCCTGCTGTATGCTATTTGTATGTTAGCCGTGTGGGTAGGGGCGGTGACGGTGTGTAAAAAGGTACAATTCCCCGGTTTTACCGGACACGATAACCCCAAAATTGTTATTGATGAAATTGCCGGTTATGTGACCGCCATGGCTTTCTTGCCGCGCACGTGGCCGTATTTGGTGGCGGCGTTTGTGCTGTTTCGCACGTTTGATACTCTTAAACCGTGGATTGTTAAAACGTTTGACCGTATCCCCAATGCGTTTGGCGTTGTGTTTGACGATGTGGCGGCCGGACTGATGGCGAACATCTTAATTCAACTTTTTATTATTTTTGTTGTACGGGCCTAGCCCAAGGAGAAAATATGCAAGCATCTACATTACGTGAACTTATTGCCGCCGGTGGACCGGTACTCATTTTACTGGTGCTGTTGTCGATATATTCTATTTCGGTTATTTTGGAGCGGTTTTTCCGGTTGCGTTCTGCCATATCGCTTTCCCATAAATTGTTGGCCTATTGTCATCACCCGTTACGTTCGGAAAATTATCAGAAAGTAGAGGAGGCCTGCAAAAAAGAACTCGTGAAAGATACCCCGGCGGCCCATTTATTGGGTGAATTGGTGGCGGCGCGCACGCGTCCGGCGGCCGATTTGGAAAAAATAGCCGATACGGTTATTGACTGGGAAACCTCCAAACTCCAACACCGCTTGACGGTGCTGGGTACGCTGGGTAGCATTACGCCGTTTATCGGGTTATTTGGTACGGTTATCGGGGTGATGCATGCGTTTAAAGATTTAGCCGCCAACACGGCCTCTGCCGGTGGGGCGTCTGTTGTAGCCGCGGGCATTGCCGAGGCGTTAATCAACACGGCTGCCGGTTTGTTTGTGGCAATTCCGGCCGTTATCGCGTACAACTATTTCTTGTCCAAAACCAACTATTTTGCCAAGGAATTGGAAAACGCCGCGCACGATTTTATTTATCAACCCAAAGAGCACTAATTTATGCGTACACGTAAAACAAGAACCGTCATGGCCGAAATTAACATGGTGCCGTTTATTGACATCACGTTAATTTTGCTGATTATTTTTATGGTGATGAGTCCGCTGTTGGTGCAAATGCAACTCACCGTGGATTTGCCCAAATCGGAGTCGGTTAATACGCAAGCTGAAGAAGATGTAATCCGCATTGAAGTGCAAAAAAACGGTACAATTACCGTGCAGAATAAACAACTGGTGTTTGCTAATTTGGAGCGCGAACTTATCTTGCGCATGGGTAGAGCAAACAAAAAAACTATTTTAGTAGAGGCAGACAAAGAAGTGCCGATACAACAAGTGGTCAGCGTGTTTGACGTGGCCAAAAAATTAGGAGCGGCCAAGTTGGGTATTGGTGTATTGTCTAAAAGCGAATGATCCGTTATGTTGCCTTTTCCGGCGGGCTTCATACGCTGGCGCTAGTATTATTGTTGGTGTGTTTAGGGCCCGGAGCCAAAAAACCATCGGCCACGTACACGATTGATTTTATCGGTACGGGTAAGGTGGTGGCCACACAAGGGCAAGAAACTGCCAAAGTCCCCGGTGTGCAAGCCCCTAAACCGGCCCAAGCCGCCGTAGCCAAACCGGAAGTGCCATCTCAACCTAAACAATCGGCCAAAAAGGCCTATACGGCCAAGGCGGAAATTGCGGCTAAACCCAAACCCCAAAAAGCCAAAGCACAGGAAGTGCCCTTAGCCGCCCCCAGTATGTTGGCCGAGGAGGAAGATGACGAGGAGGGAAGTGGCGAACAGCCCAATGCGTTTGGCGGGGGGAACATTCAAACCGATTTTGCCAATTTCCCGTATCCGTGGTATATTACCCAAGTGCGTAACAGTCTGTGGGGGGAATGGGAAAAGCGCCGTCCGGCGGGTAGTACGTTAGGCACAATGGTTACATTTGCTATTGCCCGCGACGGTAAAATTAAAGATTTAAAAGTGGAAAAATCATCCGGGGATGATACTTTTGATTTTGCAGCCACTTCGGCTGTCATTAACGCGGGGCCGTTTGCGCCTCTGCCGATGTATTACGAAAAAGACGAACTGACCGTTACGGTAGAGTTTAAACAAGAAAAATAAGGAGAATGAATATGAACGGATGGCAAAGATTCGGTATTTTACTGGCATGTTGTTTCTTTATTATGGTGCTTTTTCCGGATTATGGCGCCATGGGGTGGTCGTTTATCGGGCTGGTGCTCCTGATGTGGACGGGCGCCACTATGCTCATTTCGCTTATTTGCAATGTGTTTGCGTTGGACCGGCTGGACTGGTTTAACCGCTTGCTTACCCTGGCCGTATTTTGCGGTATTATGTATACGTTGTTGTGGTTTTTCCCGCAGGAAGATAAAGTTTCACCCGTCAATAAATTAAAATATGGCGAATATCCGACGATGGAACAAGCCAAAAAAGGTATTAAAAAATTAACCTTCAATTTTGATTTCGTCCACCGTAACGCCCGCAGTGATGAAAATCTTGTCAATCAGAAGGACCTGAAAAACGTCCAAAAAAAAGCAACACAGGCGGCCAAAACATTAAAGGAAAAAACAGATTCCTTTATTGAAATTATTGATGAAGAAAAAAATAATTTGCTGGAAGATTAAATGAAACCTACGTTACTGATCACCGGCGGGAACGGTTTTATCGGTCGGGCGTTGACCAATAAACTATTGCAAAAGGGCTTTAAGGTGCGTATCGTTACGCGCAAAAATCCCCGGGTGCAACCCGCCAATCCGGCCGTTACGTTAGTACAGGCCGATTATGATGATGTTAACTCGCTCAAGCAGGCCCTGCAAGGGTGTGTGGGGGTATTTCACTTGGCGGCGGCCATTTTCGGTTTTAACCGCAAGGATTTTGAAAAAGCCAACGTGTTGCATACGCAAAATGTCGTCAAAGCCGTCAACGAAACGCCGGAAATTGCGACGTTTGTGCACGTGTCCAGTTTAGCAGCCAGCGGGTTTGCCGCGGATGTAAAAAAACCGCGTACGGAAAGTATGAAACCGGCCCCGGTCTCTGATTACGGACGCACGAAACTGGGGGGAGAACAAGCCGTAAAAACATTGCGCCCCGGTGTAAAATGGACGATTATCCGCCCGCCGATTGTGTACGGAAAAAATGACTCCGGCGTGTCCAAAATTGCGTTGTGGGTCAAGCGCGGCATTATGATTAACACGTCCGGTAACGGGATGTTTAGTTTTGTACATGTGGACGATTTAGTAAATGCCTTGTGGCAAGCATGCGAGCGGAAAGATACCGCCGGGGAAACGTATTTTATTACGGAGCCCGCCGTGTACAGTTGGGATTATTTTATCACGCAAATGGCGCAAGCGATGCATTGTCATAAACCGTTTATGCCCGGTGCGCCTAAGTGGCTCATGCGCGTGGCCGCGTTTGGGTATGAAGTGTGTGCACGGCTGACGGGTACGCAACCGGCGTTAAATTATGACAAAGTTACAGAAGCCACCATCCCCGGCCATTGGATCTGTTCCGGAGATAAATGGGTAAAACTGACGGGCCAAACTTTTACGCCGCTTAAAGAAGGTTTGGAAAAAAGTTTTGAGTAGTCTAATAAAAAGCACCCGTAAGGGTGCTTTCCTTTAGGAAAGGATTTGCCCTATGTCAAATTGCTTTTCAGAGAGGGATTTGGTCACAAGTCGCCTTACTGACGTGCGGCGCTCGCGACCCCGCCTCGCCATGCTCGCCTTTCGTGCCTTTGGCACTCAAACTCGCATAAGGCTCCGGGCTTCAAATCCCGACGCGGCATAAAGCAGTTTATGCCGCTCCACTCTCCGCCAATTAAAAAGCACCCTTATGGGTGCTTTTTAACTGGCGGAGAGGGAGGGATTTGAACCCTCGATACAGGAATTAACCTGTATGGCGGTTTAGCAAACCGCTGCCTTCAGCCTCTCGGCCACCTCTCCAAATCGTTACGACTCATATATTATATCAAATCGCTTTAGAATTGGAAAGGCACAATGATTTAATTCCCTATCCGGTAATATAAGTTTCCGTTGTTGTCTAGATCAACTCCAGGTTCACTAGACAACGAGGCACATATCTTTTTTGCATCTGCTTTTCGTCCGTGGCAAAGTAAACCGTGAGGAATAAGATTGTTAGATGAAGTATAGGAATCGTGTAACCGGTAAAGAAAAAAATCATTATCCTGACACGCCGTCCAAGCCACCGATACGGCACATTCCGTACCATCTGCGAAAGTGGCCGCAACGGTTGTTCCTTGTGTAATTTTTTGTGACTGTCCCAACGTTACCGCTTGCCCGGTAATATCTATATCCAAAGCCGTTACATCATTGGGATATTGCCCGTTAGCCATATAATATAGTTCCGCCCCTTTTTTAAGTGTATCCATGTACACTAACATTTGTGTCAATCGTCCCTTTAGTACAGCCCGTTTATACTGCGGCAGGGCTACTGCCGCTAAAATGCCGATAATGAGTACGACCACGAGTAATTCAATGAGGGTAAATCCCCACACCGCGCTCGTCATCCCGGAGGTTTGTAATCCGGGATATAGCGCGGTGCCCGCCCCTATACCCCGCACTCCGACACTGCGGGGTGACGAGGGGGCGGGACACCCTTGTTTAATAACGGTAACAGACTCATCCAGCGGAAGATCCCGGACAGCGGCCTGCGGGAATGACAAATTATTAGTTTTGTTTTTCATATTGTTTGCTCCTTGTAATTTTTTCTCTGACACTCTATTATCGTTTTTTTTTTTGTTTGTCAAGTGCTTTTGGGAAACTAATTCATTATTTGGGCCCTTTGACCCAATGCCAGGTAGGCCTTTTGGCCCTTGTGGAGTTTGTATTGATTTCATTACAATGGAAGTATCTTTTTCTTTGGAGGAAAAATGAATAAACGTAAATTAGTCGCGCTTACACTAGCAACTTGTTGTTTGTCGTTGCCGTCGTATGCTCAAATTAGAATGTCGGGCAAATCTTCGGGCAAGCCGGTCATTGGTAAAAGCCAACTTGCTCATAAAATAGTAGCGCAGGGTCACACGTATCATCCGGTATTTGGATATACAGCCCCGCGTTTGTCTAAGGATGTTGCCACGGCTATACCCGTTACTTCATCCAAAGTACATCAACTTCCGTTCGGGCCCAAGGGACGGCTGATTCAAACGGCCCCTATCTTAAACCCGACGACAGAACCGTTGAAGTATTTATCGGCTTTTACGCATACTAAAAATATCACAGCATCGCAAATGGCCGAAGGGTTGTACTTATACCGGTTAGCCAATCCGGCTCCAAGCGCCGAGAATCCATACCTGGAAGGATTGTTACAGCAAGCGAAAGATTTTTCGGGAGTAGATGCTTCGGGCTATCTGTTTTGGCTAGAAGATGCGCCGGCGGTATCGTTGTTGGCCCGCTTGCAAGACCCGGCTTTCGCGGCGAATTCATACGCGGAACTGGCCGCCCGTTTTTCGCAATATCCTAAACATGTTACACTAAATGCGGAGGGCATTCCGGTTGCAACCGAACAGGCCGATACAGTGCGGTTACTAGACACCTATTTAATGCTTTCCAATCCCCAAGAATTTGGTAAGTTCAATAATACAAAACAAGGGGAAAAATATACGCCGTTCACATTGACGCCGGAGGAACGTGCCGCCGCCAATGAATTAGCAAGCGCTCGGAAAGCCGCCGAGGCCATCCCGAATAATCCTACGCCGCGTGATTTAATTGAAATTGCTTACAACCGCTTAGAATCGCACACGATTCCGTACACGCAAGCGGAAACCGTCGGGGCGGGTTATCAAGCGTACCCGAATTATAAAAATACGTATTTGTACCGCGCTATTAAAGGGATGATTGAAGGACAAGAGCCGATTGTCACCATTGAAGTGTTTACTTCACTGGAAAATAAAGATATTACCCACTTAATTGTTTTGGACGCCGTGATGGGTGGCATAGAGTCAAACGATTGGAGCGGGCTAGGGCGGGCATTACGTGCTTTTGATGCTTTTTCCGCCTCGCTTAAAGAAACGCCGGAAAACATTGAGTACGTCCGTATCTTGCAACAAAACTTACGTATTGTGTTTACACCGGTCGTTAATCAATACCGCAATATCCCGAGAAATCCCAAGGAAGCCCGGGGTACTGATGTAAGGTGGGACGCGGTGTGGTTGTTGGAAAGATACAAGGCGGGGGAGTTAGTCGGCCGCGATTTTAGACAAGAAAGCCACTATTTCTAAAACACATTGCCAAATTTTTACGCCGGGATTTGTTGGCACACCGTCAACAGCCGGCGTAAATTTTGCCACACTTGCGGATTTTTTAAATCGGGCTGCCACGTCTTGCCGCCCAAATAATCACTCACTGTGTACACCGCTGCACACGGGATTTTGCGGTACGTGCACACGGCAAATAATGCGGAAGTTTCCATATCTGCCGTCAATACGTGATTTTTTTGATAATGTTTAATTTCCGCTTTCGTTTCACGGAAAATGGCGTCCGTGCTCCAGTTGCGACCGATGTGAAAATTAAGTTTTTGCGCGCGTAATGTTTGCATCAAACGTGCGGTTAATTTTTTCTCTGACACTCTATTATCGTTTTTTTTTTTGGTTTGTCAAGTGCTTTTGGGAAACTAATTCATTATTTGGGCCCTTTGACCCAATGCCAGGTAGGCCTTTTGGCCCTTGTGGAGTTTGTATTGATTTCATTACAATGGAAGTATCTTTTTCTTTGGAGGAAAAAATGAACATACGTAAACTCATCATCTTAGTATTGGCGGCTTGTTGTATTTCGTTGCCGTCCTACGCGCAACGCGGCGGCAAATTGGGGGGAAAATCCAAAGCCAAATCCAACCATGCGATTAGAAATAAAGTGTCCCGTAAAGTAGCCCCTGGACATACATATCACCCGGTGTTTGGGTATACGTCCCCTGTTTTATCTAAAGATTTTGCGACAGTACACCCCGTCACTTCGGCGGATATTCGTAGCGTTGACTTTTTTGGCAAAAACGGACGCCTTATTCAAACTGCACCTATTTTAAATCCGGCGACATCGCCTTTGAGGTATTTGCAGGCATTTACGCATACGAAAGATATTTCTACGCCGCAACTGGCCGAGGGGTTTTATTTATATCGCATAGCCCAACCGGAGGATGTTGTGTTCCCAGTACAGCGGCCAGATGATATTATGTTGACAAAGGGGTATACATCCAGTTTTTTAAATGAAAGTCGCAGACGCCTAGAACAATTTTCGCCATCTATTCTTACGGAAGAATTGCCTTCTTTGCGATTTTTAGAGTATCTGCAAGATCCGTATATGCCCGTAAAATCGTATGCGGAAATAGCCAAATTTTACCGGGAATCTTATCCCAAACATGTTACGTTAAATGAGGAAGGTATCCCCGTTAAAACTAAAGAGTCCAAGGCGGCACGTATTTTGGATAATTATTTAATGCTTTCTAACCGTGACCAACTCGGTGCGTTTAATAACACTCAACAAGGGGCCAACTACACGCCGTTTATTTTAACGCCTGAAGAACACGCCGCCGCCGATGAATTACTCGCGGCCCGGTTAGCCGGGGAGGCCATCCCTAATAATCCCACGCCGCGTGATTTAATTGAAATTGCGTACAACCGCTTAGAATCGCACACTATTCCGTACACGCAAGCCAAAAAGGCCGGAGTTGGTTATAAGGCCTATCCGAACTATAAAAATACTTATTTGTATCGCACTATTAAGGGAATGATTAAAGGGCAAGAGCCGATTGTCATTTCTGAAATGCAGAAGTTTGCTTCACTGGAAAATGAAGATATTACCCACCTAATTGTTTTAGATGCCGTGATGGGCGGGGTGGAAATGACGGACTTTGACGGCTTGGACCGGGCGTTACGTGCCTTTAATGAATTTTCCTCTGAACTGAAAAAAACACCGGAAAATTTTGCGCACATCCGCGTTTTACAACAAAACTTGCGCATTGTGTTTGAGCCGTTTATTGAGTATTACAATTGCAATCTTTCTTCAAATCCAGCGGACGAAAAAGAGTACATCGGTTGGAAAGCAAATGTGTTGTTACAATACAATGCAACAGAGCTAGTGGGTCGCAATTGGATACCGGGGGGACACGATCCTATCAATTAAATCCGAACTAAGAAATTCTTTACGCCGGGAAATGTTGGCATACCGCTAACACCCGGCGTAAATTTTGCCAAATTTGAGGATTTTTTAAATCGGGTTGCCACGTCTTGCCGCCCAAATAATCACTCACTGTGTACACCGCCGCACACGGGATTTTGCGGTACGTGCACACGGCAAACAATGCGGAAGTTTCCATATCTGCCGTCAATACGTGATTTTTTTGACAATGTTTAATTTCCGCTTTCGTTTCACGGAAAATGGCGTCCGTGCTCCAGTTGCGACCGATGTGAAAATTAAGTTTTTGCGCGCGTAATGTTTGCATCAAACGTGCGGTTAATTTTTTATCTGCGCGCGCGAGTTCTTTAGTAGTGTAATGGGGGGAAGTGCCGTCGGCGCAAACGCTTTCCGTGCATACCACGACATCGCCGGGCAAAACTTCTTCTTGTAAACTCCCGGCCAGTCCTACAAAAATTATTTCTTTCACTCCGAGCGCAACGGCTTGCTCAACCGCCAACGTAACGGCCGCGCCGCCGCACCCAAACCCGGTAATAAAACAAAAATCCGCGGCCTCATTACAATATATATCCGCCGATAAAAACCGCTTTTTCCAACCTTGTTTGACAAGTGTTTGAATAAGCGGGGTAATCGGGCAGACTACGGCTTTAGACGGTAGTTTGAGTCCGCGCGCAACCACTTCCACGTACGCTTTAGGCGTGATGAGGGAAGAAGATTTTTTCGCGCGCGGATACAATAAGGTCATAGGACGGATAAATAATGTTTAATTTCGTAATCCGACACGTGGGTGCGGTAATTTTCCCACTCAATATCTTTGTTGGCGATAAATTTTTCAAAGGTGTGCGTGCCCAAAATCCGGCGCACCAGTTGGGAATTACGTGTCAGGTTCGTGGCCTCGTACAAGTAGGCGGGCAGCGTTTCAATGCCGCGCGCTTTGCGTTCTTGCGGGGTCATTAGGAAAATGTTTTCTTCCGTAATGGGCATCAACGGAAGTTTCTGCTTAATGCCTTCCAATCCGGCTCCTAACATGACCGCAAACGTCAAATACGGGTTGCATGCCGGGTCCGGAAAGCGGCACTCAATACGCGTGGCGGCGGCTTTGCCTGCCTTGGCTTGCGGTAGGCGCACCAGCGTACTGCGGTTTTTGCGGCCCCAGGCAATGTAGGCGGGGGCTTCGTACCCGGGCACTAAGCGTTTGTAGGAGTTGACCCATTGGTTTGTTACCGAGCACAACTCGCGCACGTACGTCAAAATGCCCGCGATATAATGTTTGGCGGTATTAGACAAGAAATACGCATCTTTCCCGTTGAAAAATACGTTTTTTCCGTTCTTAAAAAGCGATTGGTGCACGTGCATGCCGCTACCGTTGATGCCGGCAATCGGTTTAGGCATAAAAGTCGCGTACATGCCGTATTTAGTGGCGATTTGTTTGACGACCGTTTTGTAGGTAATTACTTGGTCGGCCATTTTTAGGGCTTCGGTGTAGCGCAAATCAATTTCGTGCTGGGAGGGGGAGGCCTCGTGGTGGGAATATTCCACCCGGATATTTAATTTTTCCAGCATTTGCATAGTTTCGCGCCGCACCGCGTAGGAAGTGTCCAACGGAATGGTGTCAAAGTATCCGGCGGAGTCCAACAGTTCCGTATGTTTATCATCACGAAAATAAAAATACTCCAACTCCGGCCCGACCATAAATTGGTCAAAGCCGGCTTTATGCATGGCGGCCAAATTCTTTTTCAAAATATAACGGGGGTCGCCTTCAAATTGTTTACCGTCTGTCGTTTTGATGTCGCAGAAAAACCGGGCAATCGGGGCGCCGGTCAAATCGGGTGGGAACATCTGGAATGTACTTAAATCCGGCAGAGCCACCAGGTCGGACTCGTACACGCGGGCAAATCCTTCTACCGAGGAGCCGTCAAAGCCCATGCCTTCGTTGAGAGCATACTCAAACTCGCGGGGGGAAACCGAGAGCGATTTTAAATTGCCCAAAATATCCACAAACCATAATTTAATGATTTGGATATTGTTTTCTTGTACTTGTTTAAGGATTTCCTTAATTTGTGTTTTTTCTTGTTTGGTTCGTTCAATACTCATACAGGTACCTCTGGCACACCAAAGCATTATTATACCTTTTTTCAAAGGAGTGGCCGGGGGATGTACTCTCTCTAAAAAAATTGTAAAATATAAAGGAAGTAAAAAATCTAGGAGGACAAACCAATATGATTAAAGTAGGTATTAACGGTTTTGGCCGCATCGGTCGTTTCGTGTTCCGCGCGGCTCAAGAACGCAAAGACATTGAAATCGTCGGTATTAACGACTTGTGCCCGGTTGACTATTTGGCTTATATGCTCAAATACGATACGATGCACGGACAATTTGAAGGCACCGTGGAAGCCGACGTAGAACACAACCAACTTATCGTCAACGGCAAAAAAATCCGCGTAACCGCCGAAAAAGACCCCGCCAACTTGGCTTGGGACAAAGTCGGTGCCGAATATGTGGTAGAATCTACCGGTTTATTTTTGACGCAAGAAAAAGCGCAAGCGCACATCAAAGCCGGTGCTAAATACGTAGTGATGTCCGCTCCGTCTAAAGACACGACCCCGATGTTTGTGGTCGGTGTAAACGAAAAAACGTACGTCAAAGGTACGCAATTTGTTTCCAACGCGTCCTGCACCACCAACTGCTTGGCTCCTATCGCCAAAGTATTGAACGATAACTTCGGTATCGTAAACGGTTTGATGACCACCGTGCACTCTACCACCGCCACCCAAAAAACGGTTGACGGCCCGTCTATGAAAGACTGGAGAGGCGGCCGCGCCGCTTCCGGCAACATTATTCCTTCTTCCACCGGTGCTGCTAAAGCCGTGGGTAAGGTAATTCCGGAACTCAACGGGAAACTTACGGGTATTTCCATGCGCGTACCGACCTTGGATGTGTCCGTCGTGGATTTGACCGTTAACTTGGCTAAACCCGCCACCAAAGACGCCATCTGCGCCGCGATGAAAAAAGCCGCCGAAGGCGAACTGAAAGGTATTTTGGGTTACACCGAAGATGCGGTTGTATCTTCTGACTTTTTGGGCGATAAACGCACCTCTATCTTTGACGCCAATGCCGGTGTATATTTGACCGACACGTTCGTCAAAGTAGTTTCTTGGTACGATAACGAAATCGGCTACTCCAACAAAGTGCTTGATTTAATTGCCCACATGGCCAGCGTGAACAAATAAGTTTGCGTAAGCATTTGGTAGAAAAACCCCCGCTCATTAGAGCGGGGGTTTTTTGTGAGGAAAAAGAAAATTAACCGCCAATTCTATATCCCTGTCCAAAAGCGCCATACGTTCCGATATTTTTGCCGGTAAATGACTTACAAATGGAGGTCGGTATCGTTTTATTCCAGCCATAACAGGAGGTATAATTTGTATCATGGTTTCTTATTAAACCAAAATTCTCATTAAAACAACCTATAAAATTACTCGTGCTGGATTTGGCTATCATACATTCCGTCCCATCCGGGAAAAAGGCGGCTTTGGTGGGAGTGGAGGTGATGTAAATATCTTGTTTTAATTCTACCGCTGTTCCGCTAATGTCAATATCCAGTTCGGATACGTCGTTGGGATAATTCCCGTTAGCCATATAGTACACTTCGGCACTTTTGAGAAGCGCATCCATATATACCATCATTTGTGTAAGCCGTGCTTTCATGACGGCCTTTTGATATTGCGGCAATGCAACCGCGGCTAAAATGCCGATAATGAGCACAACCACTAATAATTCGATCAATGTAAATGCTTGTTTGTTTTTCATATTGTTTTACTCCTTGTTGTTTTTTACTAATACTCTATTATCGTTTTTTTTTTTGGTTTGTCAAGTAAAATTTTACAAAGAAAAATTTGTATTAAAAAAAATACTTGTACATTTTTTTCAAAATAGTTATAATAATACGTATGCAAAAAAGCGTAACCCTGTTTATTACCTTGATTACCGACGCGGTGATTATTACCGCGGCGGGGATGGTTGCGTTGCGTTCTTCCTTGGCCGCCTTGCTATTTAAACGCAAAGTTGAGTCCGGAAGAATGTATGTATGCTGATAAGATTTAATTAAAATAAATACAACTTCACCCGGACTTGAACAAAATAAGCCCGGGTGATTTTTTATGGGAGAAAATGAAAAACATCACTCAACTGGTTGTACTGCTGTGTCTTGCCTGTGTTTTACCGGCACAGGCCCAACGCGGTCTAAAACCGCATGCCAAAATGTCTCGTTCCTTTTCCAAGGCACATTTGGCGGCTTATCGGCCCATGTACGGGGCGGCGTATCAAAGTATTGCCCTAAATCCGGTGTTGCCGATTCCGGCCCAAGTGGGGGTAAGCCGTAGTCGTATTTACGAAACAGAACCCGTTACCCGTCAACGTTCTTGGTTGGAACAACAATTACGTGATATCAAAGCGTGGCAATTAAAACGCCAACACGCTAAAATGGTGGTCCTGGCGCAACAGATGGCCGCGTTGCCGCGGTTGGTAGAAGAACAACGCTTTCAAGTAGAAAATTTGCTAACAGTCCGTACGCCCGTTGTGGAAAAACAGGAAATTCCGCTTTTGCCTTTTGTAGAGCGTCCGGGTTATTTATACCGCGGACTCGGGTTATCTGCCGACGGCGAAAGACTGCGTAATATCTTTCAGAACGGACTGCGGGTACAAGATGTGGGGCAAAATTCCAATTATTTAGCCATGGCCTTGGCAAGTAATCCCCACAGCGCGGCGGCGTTGTCCGGCGTCAAATATACGAATTTGACACACCAACCGTCCAGGGCGGTTAGTTATGCGTTGCGTAATGCAAAAGCGTTTCAAGACGGAATCCCGGTCGTCGTAACCGTCACTGGCGCCGAAGATTATGGTAGCGTCGTGCAAATAAGCCACGATATTGCGCCGTCACAGATAGAGTCTGTATTTGCTTTACTCAATATAGACAGCAAGCCAACCTGGTGTTTAGTGGAATATCAAGACGGACAATTTATCATTACTCCGTTTGAGACAAAAGAATAAAAATATCCCCCGGCCTAAACCGGGGGAAAATAATTATAAGAATTTGTTTTATTTGGCGGCGTGAAAAACGTGATTGAACGAGAAGGAAACACCCACGTATACGTTTTGGCCGCGGGAACTGATATATTTGCCTTTTGCCGTGTAATAACTGATAAACGGCGCTACAAACAAGTTTTTGTATACTTGCACGTCTAAGCGGGCGTTGGTTTCAAACTCCCAATCCAAATCCGTCGGATGTTTTTGCGTGGTGGTCAAGTAATCGCGGTACATGGCATCCCATTTAAAAATGACGCCTTCGCGCACGGGCAGTTCCAATTTTACGCCGGTTTCCCAGGCCGATTTGGAGGCATACGGGCGGTACGTAAAATCGCGCTCCCCTACCAGGGCCGCGTATAAACTTTTCAGGTATTTTCCTTCAAACATTTTGAGCCCGGCCATGCCGCGTAAAATGCGGGTACGGGGGGCATTATCGGGTTTGGTAAATTCGGTTTCGTAGCCGATGTTAGCAAATGGGCCGGCATCAAAACCGCCTAAAAAATCATCTACTTCCCATACTTTTTGTGTGTAGCCGCTGGTCAATAAAATTTTATCGGCATTTTCGTTAGTAAGTTGCTGGCCGTTTACGGGGCGGATTTTGGTGCGGCCGTAATCCATGGTCAGTTCGTTAGACCACAAAAAGTGCTCGGCGTGATAATTGGCGATAGAATCCCAACTGCCGCGCACGTACGTTTGTGAATCGGAGGTTAACCGCGCATCGGAAAAACCTTGGTAATCCTGGGCATTTTTTACTTCGGTAGATGTCAAATCAAGTGCAAATTTTTTCAGTTCCACTTGCCAACCGTGTTTTCCGTCTTGCGCCAGCGCGCTTCCCGCACACCACGCACACAACACTATTATCAATATTTTTTTCATATCATTTCTCCATGAAACTCCCCGGGCGTACGCTCGGGGAGTTTTTATTTAATGTCTAACGAATCAAACGCTTACGGTTGTGCTTTTTTGTTTTCACTGGGAAACAAGAAATTTTCAAACCTTAAGTAAGCCCGACGCATTTTTCTCTTTCTGGATATTTTAATGCGCAATTTGGTAGGAGTTTGCTCTTTCTTCCAGGTGGTTGCGATACACAGCCCCGCAATTATACAGGCAAAAATACAAGAGATGTATACGCCGCGCCACCCTCCATGATGAGCACTAATATAGGCGGCCCCTTTACTGGCTAACATAGCCCCGAAATAACCGCACATGCCCGTCAATCCGCACGCAGCCGAAGCCGCATCCTGAACGGTAACACGGGTGGCCTGCACTCCGCCGGCTAAGTTTTGCGGACCATCCACAAAGAAGCCGATTAAAGCCGCAAACACAGCCGTCATCCAAAACGCATTCACGGAAGCAATTTTATAGAATCCCCAACAACTGGCCGCTAAAATCCCCAAATAAATGAGGTTGATCTGCGTACAACGACCGCCAAACCATTTATCAGCCAAATATCCTGCCACGATACCGCCCGGCATCCCTAAGAACGGCATGGCAGAGGCAGCCGCCGCGGCCATTTTCATATCAAACCCGCGGTCTTGCACGAGGAAGGTGGTTGCCCAATCCAACGTGGCAAAACGCACATAGTAAATGAAAATGTACGAAACAGCCAATGCCCATAAGAAAGGATTTTTAAGCACATAGGTTACAATAATTTCCCAACGGGTCATACCGACTTTACTCTTGACCGGTGCTACGGTATCCTTGCGATAATCTTCTATGGGGGGTAAACCCACACAACTGGGCTTATCCGTCATATAATAGATCATAAACAAACTGTATATAATGCCTAACAGGGCCGGCACGATAAACGACATCTGCCAACCGCATTTTAGCCATGCCAACAGCGAAATTAACTGCGCCACAAAGAAAGCACCAAACGTATGGGAAGAAGACCACAACGTCCATTTGGTGGCACGTTCCGAAGGAGAGAACCAATATACAAGCCCTTTCGCCACCGGTGGAAAACCCATAGATTGGGCCGCCCCGTTCAACCCCCACAATAAAGAGGCCAAAAAGACGAGTGAGACAGGTACATAAGTAGCAATTTGAGGTAAAAACGCAAATAAAAGGTTGATAATGGAAGAAGCAAACAACCCTGTGGCCATAAACACACGGATATTGCATTTATCAGCAAGCATACCGCTTATAAATTTACCAATACCGTATATCAGATAAATTACTAAGCCAATTGTACCCAATTGTTCAATAGTAAATAAATTATTTTCAATCAGTACCGGTTTAATAATATCCAAGTTTTTGCGGGTAAAGTAAAAAAGCGCATACCCGAAATACATGGAGAAGAACATCTTAATACGCCATGAACGATACAATCTTTTAATTTCTTGTTCATCGGTCAACGGTTGCGCATCGGGCAACGGTTTGAACCAATCCAGTATTTTAGACATCACATAATCTCCTGTTTGTAATTTTCGGTCTGCCTTTTTTCCAACGCCGGATTTATACTCACACAAATACGGCGGCGAAAAAAAGACAAACCGTCCAGAACGTTTACATTATCTGACCCTTTTATTATAACAAAATTCCGAAATTTTTTATACTTAATTTTCCTCTTAAAAAATATTCCCAAAAAGGCCGCTTTCAAGGCGGCCTTTTTGAACGTTCCAAACAAGGAAAAATGGTTACTATTTTTCTATTTTTTCTCGTTTGTCTTCTAAGTTTTCCGGTTCCGGCATTTTGGGCAAGTTGGGCAGCGGTACAAATCCTTGCGGGAAATTGGGCTGGGGGGTGGGCAATAGGTTCCAGCGTTGGAGTATATCTTGCCCAAACGAGGTCGTATTTTTAAACGCTTGCGGATAGGACCCCAAAATGCCCTTTGAAATACCGATTAATCCCGTAGGAATTTGAGAAAAGCGCGGCAGTAATTTGATGGAAGGACCCGCTAACAGGAAACTCAACCCAATAGAAGATAGCGGTATCCACAACGAACTGCGCGGCGCGTCATCGCGGGTCAATACGCCGTCTTCTTTTTGGTGGTCCGTATAGTTACTTACGATTAACGGTACCAACGCCAGCCCCACTTGCGAAGTGGAGAAAGTCGTCATCATACTGGTATGAGCGGCCTCTCTTTCAATGGCTTGAGCCGTTTTTGTTAATCCGGAGATTTTTTTAGTCAAATAACGGCTACGTACGACTTGATACTGGGCTATTTTTTGGAACGATTGTGTCACGTTGGCGGTGCCTAATCCCAATAACCCCAATCCGGCAAGACCTATCCAATTGGGAGTTCTCTGCCCGTCCGGACCTTCTCTGACCGTACCGTTGGCGTAGAGCAACCCGGCCCCGGTAATATTCAAGACATACGAACCCGCCAGCATACGGCGGTATTGTGCCATCTGATCCGCGGAGGAACTGATTCCCTTTAAAATATTGGGAGCGAAATAACGCATTATCAACGGCGCCAACATGGTGCCGCCCGTCGTAAGTAAGGACGTCCAATTGTCTTTTCCTAAATCGCTTTTTCCCCATTTTTCCGCTACGGGACGGGTGTTTAGTTTAAACAACTGGTTCCCGGCTTTGTTTAAGGAAGCGGCTTCAAAACCGGTAAATGCGGTAGTAGCCAAGATAATGGGGAGAATTTCCCGGGTACCCAACAAACGCATGGAACTCCACCCTTCCCTATGCACACCGCTTAACACCTTGCCCGTATTTGCCAGGAAGGTTCCCGGCCAAGTTAACGGTTGTCCGCGCCGGTAGGATTTCAACGGCATAAATCCGGGCGTTTGGCCAATACTTGTGCTGTAGTGCTTGCTGGAAATCCACTTTAAGGTGGCAAAAGACAGGGCGGCCAAGGTCGGGAAAGCAAACGAGAAGTCGCGTTCCTCAAACCAATGGGTATTTGTAGCGATCAAGTTGGCGGCCATCGGCGGAAGCAGGAGTAGGAAGGACCCTGCGTTTTTAAATAACATACTTTGCAGTAATGAACCACCGCCGCCCAGGTTGTCAATTAGTTTATTTAAACTGGCACGGCTCAACGCCGCCGAAACCCCGATAGCCGTTCCTGATACAAACAACGGCCATAACGGCGGTAAATTCTCTTTGTCTATATTGCCGTAGAACCCGGCCGCGCCGGCCGTTGCCAAACCGCCCATAGATATCCAAAGCGAGGTCTTAAATACATTGAGGGCTCCGAATTTCTTAACAAACGGAACGATGAACGCCGAAGCCAACGAAGGTAAGTACGGCAACCCTAAGGTAATCCACATTTTATCCGTTTCGGTGATTTGGTCCCCGTATGTATTTTCCAACGGCACGATGAGTGCGGAGGAGGCGGAACTTAAACTCAATCCTGTTGCTACCATCAGCGGCCACGGAGTCGGTTTTTTTGTGGCGTTTTTGCCATTTTTGGGTATTTGGGGGGCTTTGACGGGGAAAGTACGAATTTGTGCCATCAACGGGTTGATGTCTGCGCGTCTTAAATTGGTAGACGTAATGAGTGCCTGGTTCAAATTCTGGGCCAGCAAGGTTTTATAGGCCCGGTTATTGCCAAACCAACCGGCCGGGGTAAATGTTTCGTTGGTTCTGAGCGTAGCCGTAGCCAACGTTTGCCGGGTTTGGTGAATAGTCAGCGGGGACACCCCTTGCTGCCGTAACCCTTGTATGCCCACTAAGGTTAATTCTCCCGTCGTACGGCTAAAGCGTAGGTTTTCGGCCAACAGTTCGCCGGTATTTTTGGCCAACGGTGCCAACCGGAGTGACTCCACCCCAAACTGCGGTGCTACGGCCAATACGGGCATGGAAATCTTGTTGCGAATATTGGAAAACACGTGTGTAGCATTATAGAGTTTGCGCTGGGGAATGTTCAATTTATGTAAGAAGGCCAATCGTTCGGCGGCAGAAATACCGTTGCGGGCCATGCGGGACATTTTGGTAATAGCATAACCCAATTTCGCCCCGGAGTAAGCCCACTTGGTAATATCTATTAAACACCATACTAACAAAGCAACATCCGCCACACGCCCCACAATGCGGAAGACTCCCGTGCGGGATTGGCGGGCTTGCTTGGCGTGGAAAGCAGAGGAGTTACGGTCATAAGGGGAAATCGCAAACTCGGATTTGGGGGATTTCTTTTTGATTTCGGGTTTGTATACTTTCTTATAAAGCAGATCATCAATGCGTAGTTCGGACTCTGCATTTAAATCACCCATGGACTGCAGGAACAAATGGCGTGCCAACATGGCCGCCGGCGTTAAATTCATAGAGGCCGCGTAAGCATAATAATTGCTTTCCAAATTTTTCAAGCGTTGTGCGTTGCGGTTGGCTTCTTGCGGGGTGATAATGTGCGTAGAACCATTGCCCATCAGCACAGGACCGGGTTGGGTGTTAAAATGCGTAAGATGATATTGATCGGCACCGCTTTTTCCGCCGATAAGTGCCCCCAGTAAGAACGGAACAATCCCGGCACATCGTACTACATACTTATTGGGTCCGGAAAGTTGTTTTTCATACGAGACGCGGCATTGTTGTACTCCGTAAGTTTTTAACATGGATAAAGATTCGGCCGAACCTTCTTGCGCTAGGAGCAAGGCAATGTCTTCCCATATGTTGGCGCGGGGAGATTGCTCGGTAGGTTGTTGGGACAAAGCGTACTGGCCAAACTTGGATACTTCCCCTAAATACTGGCCGTTACTGTTGGCCAATGCGTTGACTAACGCTTCAAAACTCATCAGGTCTATGTTAGACAAATTGTGTTCTTGGCGGGTGGATTGTTCTATAAAAAGGGAAACCTCGTCATATTGTTGCATTCCCAACAGAGCAGCCACACCGGTAAGTAAAAAAGAAGCGGCTTGCTGTGTTTTACTTATTTTTTCCAGGAAACGGCGGATGCCCGCAGCCATGTTTCTGGAAGAAGACAGCGAGCTTATACCGCTTAAAACAGAAACCATCAAATTACATTCTTTGTCGGCAGGATCACGAGTACATTTATTCAAGATGCGGACATATTCATTCAACAACCATTGGCGCTGTTGTTGAGAGAAAAAAGATTGGTTATTCAAGGTGCGCATGGGTAGGATAACCGGAGCCGTTTCCAGTAACGCTTCATGTGCCAGGTCCGTCTTGTCTTTTAATTCCCATAAATCACTTACGGCTTGTTTGACAAATGCTTCTCTTTCTTTTAAAAGTTGTGCGCTGTATTCTTTCTCAAAAACTTGTTTTTCGCGGCCTTGGGCTTGTTTTTTCCAGCGGTTTAAATCCGCCAAACCTTCTTCATACCAAGCGGCCAGCGTATTGTTATTTTGGGCTTGCCAGTCCAAAATAATCTGCTCGTTTTGCGCGAAAGCGACCAATAGTTGTCCTGCTTCGGAATCGGCCGGATATTGGGCAGCTAAATTTTGGATATCGGCCAGCAAACTGTTTTTTGTATTTTTCAAAAAACCTTTGATGCTTGCCTGTAAGGCGGGTGGCTCCCCCGGAACAGTTTTGGTTACTTCGCGGACCAAAGACAGACGTTCCTGCCTGACCTGTTCATCTATTTCCTTTTGTGCCTTGCGGCGGGCAACTTCCAATTCATTTTTCCGGAACGCAAAAGCGTTGTCTATTTCTTTTTTATATAACTCCTGAAATTGTTCAAAATCGGTTTTTCCCGCTCCATCTTTGGAAGTATTGAGGAAAACATCGCGAATTTCAAAAATCCGAAACAATTGTTCTTTAGAAAGATCTCCCTGTATGTTTTGGATTACGCGGGTTTCCATTTGGCGTTGCAAACGTTGGGGTTCGTTTACAATCCTGTCATTTACAATAACAGACGTTCTGGAAATAATCGCCGGATGTACCTGGGAAAAAGCAGGGATCGCACTATTAAATAAAACGGAAAGCGAAAGTAGTATTGACAATATTTTTTGCGCACTTGCGTAAATTTGTTTCATAACATATTCCTCATAAAATCGTGTGTATTATACCAACTGCTCTTAACATTATGAATCTAAATCTAAAAAAGCGCAAGGGCCAAAAGACCTAATAGGTGTTAGGACTTTTGGACCCTTGGTTTCTGCACAGGACACTATCTGAGTGCTATGTGTGTATTATAACAAAAAAGGGGGGAAAAATCTTTTTTTGTGAAAAATACTACCAGTCCGATTCTTTACCCAAATTGGAAAACGGTAGCATTTCCCCAAAGGTAAATGTGCGCGGGATTTCGTGTACGGTCAAACGCTGTGATAAGAAAGTGCGTATGTCTTCCAACTGTTCCGGACCGAAATTTTCTTTTAATACCACAAACGCTTTTAAGCGTTCGCCTTCTTCCGGGCGCATCAAACGTACCCGGCATTGCTTGACGGCCGGGTGGGAAGACAACACCTGTTCTACGTGTTTGGGGTAAACATTTTCTCCGGCTACTTGTACGCAGGCATCCTGACGGGAAACGGGATATAAAAACCGTTCCTGTTTCATAATTACATGATCGGGCAACGGTTGCCACTGGGTACCTGCACACCGTTTAATAAGGGGGGCTTTTTCCTTACGCGAAATATCCCAAAACGGTAAAATTTCAAACGGCGTGGCGGCCTGGTGCCGGTAAGCAATGGCACCGGTTTCACTGGAGCCGTAAATTTCGGTAAAGCGCTGGGCTCCGGCTTGCAAAATGCCTTCAATAATTTCATCTTTACAAGGCGCGGTAGAAGAAAGCAGCTGCACCCCTTGCGGAAATTTGTTTTCACAACGCAGCCAGTAATTCCAGAACAGCGGGAATCCAACCATCAAATCGCCCGGTTGTAATAAAGAGTTCCAATCTTGCGCCGGAAGCGCGGGCAAGTGAATAACGGGCACTTGCAAGGCGTGGGGTAAAATAATGGTAAACGAAAAACCGTATAAATGGTTGGCCGGCACCAGCGATACCACCCGGGCAATTCCTTCAAACAAAGGAGCCACCCCGCGGGCTTCTTCCCACATCATATTTACGGTATGCACGCATTGTTTAGGGGTGCCTGTACTGCCGGAAGTTAAAAAAACAATTTGTTGGTTTTTCAGAAACGACGCATACGCATAATCCACCATGCGCTCTAACGAAGAAAACGTCCGCGGCATATACCCAAACATGGCCGCGGCTTTGTCTTCGGCATTTTTTTTGATATCGGAGGGAAGATTGGTCCACAGCCCTTCCGTATTATCATCAAATACAGCCAACGAGTCGGCTTGGCGGCTGGCCAATTCGGTTCGCATTAAATCGCCGATCAGGCGCACGATATCGCTTCGGTTAAGCATAGGCAATTTTACTTAGTACGGTGTGTACTTATATATTGGGCCAACGCGCCCAAACTGCTCAGCATTTGGCGCCCCTGATGTATATTTTCAAATACAATACCGTATTTCTTTTCCAACAAAAGCAAGAGTTCCATGGCGTCAATGCTGTCTAAGCCAAGCCCGCCCTCTCCGAACAAGGGCGTTTGCTCGTTTAAACGGCTCAAATCCATACCGCCCAAATCAATGGCGGAAGCGATTAACGCTTTTAACTCGTTGATTGTTTCTTGCACAAAACATTTTCCTTAGAAATAATAATACATATTTTATAAAAATTGGAACGGTGCGTCCACGGGGTAAGTTTTTTGTCCGGAGCATTTGTAAACCCGTGTGAAATAACATAAAATATAAGTAGTATGCACGTCAAAGCGCCTCACTTAAGCAAAAAATGGATGATATTTTCGGTAACTGCCAACGGAACATTTATGGGCACGTTGTCGGCGGGTATTGTGAATATTGCCTTGCCGACTATGTCGCAACAGTTTAACGTGCCGTTGGCCAGTATCCAACTGGTTGTCAGTTTGTATCTGTTGGTATTGACGTGCTTGTTGCCGGTTTTTGGTAAACTCAGCGATTTATACAGCCGCAAGTGGATGTATTTGGGCGGATTTATTACGTTTGGGCTGGGGGCTTTGTGGGCTGCGCTGGCCCAGTCGTTAACCGCCATGTTGCTGGCCCGGGCCGTACAAGGCATTGGATCGTCGGCCATGATGGCTACGTCGCAAGCGTTGGTGGCGCAAGTATTTCACGGGGCGTCGCGCGGCAAAGCGTTTGGCGCTATCGGAGCGGTGGTCGCGTGCGGCTCTTTGGCGGGGCCGGCTATCGGTGGCGCGCTGGTGCAGGCGTGGGGGTGGCGGTCTATTTTTTGGCTGACAATTCCTATTTGTATTTTAGGAGTGTGGCGTGGAATTTATTTAATTCCGCGGTTTAAAGGAAATAAACGTCTACACATGGATTACTGCGGCGCCGTTTATTATACGCTCATGAGTTTCGCCTTTTTGTATGCACTTAATACGGCGGCCGAAAAAGGGTGGACCGATCCGTTTATTTTAGGTTCGTTTGCATTTTCGCTAGTGCTGTTAATTTTCTTTTTACGGCGCGAAAGAACGAGCAAATATCCGTTTATCGGGCTTTCTATCTTTAACATTCCGGCTATTTCCTACGGATATGCCGTAGCGGTGCTTGGGTTCACGGCGTTGTTTACCAATTCGGTTTTACTGCCGTTTTATTTAGCCGATATTATGCACTTAGACCCGGTTCGCATCGGCCTGCTCGTTTTGCCCTTTCCCATTACCCTGGCTATCGCCTCTACGGTGGCCGGCGCGTTGTGTGCGCGTTGGCCTACCCGGGTTATTTCAACAGCGGGGTTTGGGTTTTTGCTTATTTCTATTTTGATGTTTACGTGTATCAGTACCTCACCGAGTTATTCCTACATTATATTAGCACAACTGATTATGGGGATAGGCAGCGGGACGTTCCAGGTACCTAACAACAATACTGTAATCAGCGCGGCCCCCAAAGGCAAACTGGGTGTAGTGGCCAGTGTCAATGCGCTGTGCCGCAATGTAGGCACTATTTTGGGGATTGCGCTTTCCGTAGCGCTGTGTGTGGCGGTGCAACATTTTTTGCAAGGTCGCGGGTGGATGCACGACCCGGCGTTTATCGTCGGTTACCGGGTGGCTATGGTGTTTGGGGCTTTGTGTGCGGTGGCGGGGGGAATTTTATCGGCCCGGCGCGATTAAAAATTTTTCACCCAAATCAATTAAAATCAGTATAATGGTTTAATACCCGAAAGGAGGTTGTATGAAAGGAATTATTTTAGCCGGCGGTGCCGGAACGCGGTTGTTTCCCGCTTCGTTTGCAATTTCCAAAATTTTACTTCCCGTGTATGATAAACCGATGATTTATTATCCGCTTTCGGTGTTAATGCAAGCGGGTATCCGCGAAATTTTAATTATTACTAACCCGGAGGACGACGCTAATTTCAAAAAACTACTGGGCGACGGCCACCCATGGGGACTGAACATTTCCTACAAAATCCAACACGTCAAACGCGGCATTGCCGATGCGTTTTTACTGGGGGAAGAATTTATTGGTACGGACTCTTGTGCCCTGATTTTAGGCGACAACTTGTTCTATGGTAACGGCTTTGAACGGTTGCTCAAAGCCGCGTGTTTGCGCAAAACGGGCGCCACCGTGTTTGCCTACCAAGTGGCCGATCCGCAACGCTTTGGTGTGGTAGAGTTTGACGAGGACAGACGCGCCTTATCGTTAGAAGAAAAACCGCCACATCCCAAAAGCAATTTTGCCGTAACGGGATTGTATTTTTACGATAATGACGTGGTAAAATACGCCAAAGAATTAAAACCCTCCGGCCGCGGCGAGTTGGAAATTACCGACTTAAACAAACTGTATTTGCAAGCCGGGAAATTGCACGTTACCACGTTAGAACGCGGCTTTGCGTGGTTGGACACCGGTACGCATGAAAGCGTGCTTCAGGCCGCTAATTTTGTACGCAGTATGCAACTTAACCAAGGCGTTGAAATTGCGTGCTTGGAAGAAATTGCCTTACAACAAGGTTTTATTACGCCGCAAGAACTCAAAGTACAACTGATGGAACAACCCAACAATGTGTACTACAACTTCGTACGCGGGCTTGTCAAAGAGAAATAAGGCGCGGTCCTGAAATAAATTCAGGATGACATTTGTTTTTAAAGCCGCCTTTTTACAGGCGGCTTTTTAACTCCTTAATTATTACTCCATTGGGTACCATCCAACGAAAAATATTCCATAGGATTTCCTTGGTGAATATACCTCCCTTTCATGACTTTCGTACAATAATCTCCACGGGATTGCTCAAATTTTAAAGTAGAACTCTTGGCTCCTTCTACACAAAATAGCACATCTTTCGGATAGTTTGAAGAGTCGTGCCGAAGGGCAATCTCAAACCCGGCTCCGGCATACTTTCCGGATATTCGTAAAATGCTTATTATATTGTAATCAGTATTGGCAGATAATGAAATTTTCCAATCCGCATTGGCCCGCGCATCTTTTGTAACGCCGGAATGGGCTACTTCATCCCAGGGAATATCAACGGCTAATTCATCAAAAGATTGCGCATAACTCCCGCTGGCAAAATAGTGTGCCCGTGCCGCTTGATAGACGCTTTTGATTAACGTTAATGCCTGGGTGGCCCGGCTTTTTTCTACGGCTTTTTGGTATTGCGGCAGCGCCACCGCCGCCAAAATGCCGATAATGAGAACGACTACAAGTAATTCAATGAGCGTAAATGCTTTTGTGCTTTTCATAGTGTTTTTCTCCTTATTATTTTTTACCAACACCCTATTATCGTTTTTTTTTTTGATTTGTCAAGAGTTTTTTTCT
>JAZRIL010000017.1:0-23309 GCA_045645285.1 Elusimicrobiaceae bacterium
CATCGGCACGCGCCAATTATTCGCCGGAAACCTGTTGCGCCAACCGATGATGGTGGACAACGAAATTGATTTGCGTATCGGTAATTCGCCCCTTTTAAAATCGTGCGATTTAACCGAAAAAGAATATGCGCTTTTACCGCAAACCGATTTTATTATGAATCATACATTTTGGGTAGGCACGTTCCCGGCACTTGGCGAAGAACAACTGGCTAAGACGTCGGCTGTTATTCACGCATTTGTGAAAGAGAAAACTAAATAATGAAAACAATACTCCTCACCGGTGGAAATGGGTTTATCGGCAAAAACATTCAGGAAAGTTTTTTAGCCAACAAGTACCATGTTGTCGCGCCGCGAAGTTTTGAACTCAACTTGGCCGACACGCAAGCGGTAGACGCCTATTTTAAAAACCACGCGTTTGATGTTGTCTTGCACACCGCCACCAAACCTGGCCACCGCAATGCCAAAGACCCGACAAACTTGTTTTATACTAATGTACGCATGTTTGAAAACCTCGTGCGCCACGCAGATAAATTCGGCAAGATGATTAACTTCGGTAGCGGAGCCGTATACGATGTAGCTACCGACAACCGCCTTGTAACAGAAGACCAAATCGGACAACATTGCGGCCAAGATGACCATAGTTTTTGCAAATACGTCATACACAAACGGATTGAGAGTTTACCCAACGTGATTGATTTAAATATCTTCGGCATTTTTGGCAAGTACGAAGATTGGGAAATCCGCTTTATTTCTAACGCCATTTGCAAAACGCTTTTTGATTTGCCTATTACGCTTAGGCAAAACCGGCGTTTCAGTTATCTGTATGTAAATGACCTAATGCCTATTTTGGAATATTTTATTGAAAATACACCTAAATACAAGAGTTATAACGTAACTCCGGATGAAGAAACGGAACTGTTGCAAGCTGCACAACTCATTCAAAAAATTGCCGGGGAAAAAAATGAAATCCGCATAGCCGCCCCGGGATACGGACTCAATTATTCCGGCAGTAATACACGACTAAAAAGTGAAATTAACCACTTACAGTTTACCCCACTTGCCAAAGCGATAACGGAATTGTATACTTATTACCAGATCAATAAAGACACCATAGACAGACAAAAACTTTTATACAATAAATAGAGGAGTTATTATGAACTTATTAGAACAAAAGATGTGCGATACACTCAAAGACTTACGGGAAAATCACCATGTGGTGGGAATCAAGGCAGAATTTGAAGCGGAAGGCACCCGCATGGAAGAGGCATTACGTCTAAAAGAAGTAATAACCAAAGCCGGATTAGATTTATTTATCAAAATTGGCGGATGCGAAGCCATTAAAGATATGTTTGACGCTCGCACCATCGGTGTCAAAGGGATTGTCGGCCCCATGATTGAAACCGATTATGCCATGACTAAATACATTAAGGCCACCCGTTTTGTATTTCCCAAAGAAGAACGCGATGAAATGGAATTTTTGATTAACGTAGAAACTAAGAGCGGTATGGAACATTTAGAGGATATGATTGCCCGCCCGGAATTCAACGAAGTTTCCGGTATTGTGTTGGGCCGGGTAGATATGACGGGCAGCATGGGGCTTACCCGCGAAGATATCAATTCCGAAGCCATTTTTAATATTGCCAAAACGCTATGCGAAAAAACGCAACCCTTCGGTAAAAAAATGATTATCGGTGGGGGAGTATCGGCCCATTCGTTACCGTTTTTCAAACGTTTGCCCGCCGGGGCGTTAACCCGGTTTGAAACGCGCAAAATTATTTTTGACGCCCAAACAGCTCTTCAAGATCCGCATGCGGATAAAGGCATTTTAAAGGCCGTTGGTTTTGAACTAATGTGGCTGAAAAACAAACGTGATTTTTACGGAATGATTTTTAAAGAGGATGCCACTCGTATTGATATGCTGGAAGCCCGCTATAAAACGTTGATTGAACAAAGCGGCGGAAATTTATGAAAACCGCTCTGCTGACCGGGGCCAGCCGCGGCATTGGCAAAGCCATCCTGGAAAACTTGACTGCGCAAGGGTACCGGGTGCAAGCCCCTGCCCGGCGTGAGATGGATTTATCCTCTCCAACGTCTATTGCCGCCTATTTAAAAACGATGGCTCAGGCGGATATTCTGATTAACTGTGCCGGCATTAACGAACTCGCCGGTTTGGAAGAACTAACGGACGAGCAATACCAAAAAAGTTTGCAAGTCAATCTAAACGCACAACTGCAGTTAATTCAAGGCGTAACTCCTTACATGAAACAAAAACGCTGGGGCAGGATTGTTAATTTTGCGTCTATTTGGTGTGCTTTTTCAAAGCCCCGCCGCCTCAGTTATTCTATTGCCAAAGCCGGTGTGACCGGACTTACCACCGCCGCCGCCGTGGAACTGGCACCGTATAATATCTTAGTCAATGCGGTAGCCCCTGGATTTGTCAATACGGAAATGACTTCCCAAAACAATACTCCCCAACAAATAGCCGAATTAGCGGCCCGTTTACCCATTCGGCGGCTGGCAGAACCTTCGGAAATTGCCGAACTGGTATCTTTTTTAATTTCTGATAAAAATTCGTTTATGACAGGACAGACTTTATTTATTGACGGGGGCTTTTCATGCATTTAAACACGCTGTCTATTCATTCTAATTTGCGTCCCTATCAGGTCCATTTTGAACAAAATTCTCAATTTTTTCAACATTTATCTACGCTTTCACCCGCCGTATTTGTAGTGGATGAGCAGGTTTGGGAACTTTATAAAGAGAACGCCTTGGCTTGTTTACCACAAGAACGCGTCATCGTATTTAAAGCCATAGAAGAAAATAAAACATTGGAAAGTTGTTGTACGTTATATGAAAAAATCATGGCTTTTGCCCCACGCAAGAATTTAACATTGATTTCTATCGGTGGTGGAATAACGCAAGACGTAACCGGATTTGTGGCTTCCACCTTATATCGGGGAATTAAATGGATTTTTGTTCCAACAACGCTACTTGCCCAAGTGGATAGTTGTATCGGTGCCAAAACTTCTCTTAATTTCAAACATTACAAAAATTTGCTAGGTTCGTTTTTCCCGCCTTATGCCATTTATTTGTGGTCCGGTTTTGTGAAAACGTTGTCCGAAGTTGATTATTATTCCGGAATCGGTGAAATGGCTAAATTGCACCTGATGGCCGGGCCTAAGGATTTGGCAACATTCGCAGCGGCGTTACCTGCTTTAGCCAAACGGGAAAGCCAAACAGTGTTGGAGCGCACGGCACGGTGTCTGGAAATTAAAAAAGAGTATATTGAAAACGACGAATTTGATACCGGGAAACGCAATATGCTCAACTACGGGCATTGTTTTGGTCATGCGATAGAAAGTGCGTGCGATTTTGCCATTCCCCACGGGCAAGCCGTCGTGCTAGGCATGCTCTTAGCCAACCGCTATGCCGCCAGCCAACATTTATTGTCTAGCCAGAAAGAAGAATTGTGGCGACGTCAAATCTTATTACCCATTTTTAAATGTGCAGACAAATTATCTTGCATTGACACGGAAAAAGCATTGGCAGCTATGGGCCAAGATAAAAAACGAACGGGTAACGGTCTGGCGTTGGTAATGCTGACAGATAAAGGTATGTACAAAATTACGGATTTAGCCCATCAGCAAGCCCAAACCTTACTAGCCCAACTGAAAGAACTTGTAAAATGATTAAACTATCCGATTACTTAGTTAAAAAACTGGAAAAATACGGCGTGCGCCACGTGTTTATGGTTACCGGCGGCGGCGCCATGCACTTGGACGATAGTTTCGGCCAGAGCAAAAAAATCACACGTATTTTTAACCATCATGAGCAAGGTTCTGCCTTAGCCGCCGAGGGGTATGCCCGCACGTACCAGCAATTGGCCGTCGTGTGCGTAACCACGGGGCCCGGGGGGCTCAACTGTTTAAACGGAGTTTTCGGGGCGTGGACGGATAGCGCGCCTATTCTGTTTATTTCCGGACAAGTTAAATTTTCTACGACAATGGCCTCGTGTCCGCAAGTTCCTTTGCGGCAGTTGGGCGACCAGGAAGTAGACATCACCCGCGTCGTAAAACCGCTTACCAAATACGCCCAAATGGTAACGGACCCGTATGAAATTGACGCCGTCTTAGACGAAGCCATTTATCACGCCACCACGGGCCGCCCGGGCCCGGTGTGGGTGGACGTGCCAATAAATATTCAAGCCGCACCGATTGACCCTAAAAAATTAAAAAAATTCCGCGCGCCTAAACCCAAAACTGCTTCGGTAGAAAAAGTCCTCACCCAAGCGGTAACACTGTTGCAAGAAGCCAAACGGCCGCTTATCGTGGCCGGGCACGGTATCCGCATTAGCGGCACACAGACTTATTTGGAAGAACTCCTTTCGCAAACGAAAATCCCCGTCGTAACTACGTTTAACGGCATGGACCTCGTGCCGTCCAACCACGCGCAATTTGCAGGCCGTATTGGTACGGTCGGGCAACGGGCGGGAAATTTTGCCTTGCAAAATGCCGACGTGATTTTATTTTTAGGTACGCGCAACAATATCCGCCAGGTCAGTTATAACTGGGAAAACTTCGCTAAAAACGCGAAAAAAATCAGCGTAGACATTGACCCCGCTGAACTGAAAAAACCGACGGTAAAGCCGAATTTGCCCATTTGCGGCGATTTAAAATACGTCTTGCCCCAATTAGTTAAAAAACTTAAAAAACCGCTGGGGGGGAAAGAGTGGCTAGCGCATTGTCAAAAACTGCGTGTCAAATATCCACCCTTACGGGAGTTTGTGATAAAACCGGCCGATAAAATTCACCCCTATTATTTTATGGACAAACTGGGTAAAATCCTACCGGACCATACGCCCGTGGTGGCCTCTAACGGCACGGCTTGTGTGGCATTTTTCCAGGCGTTAGAAAGCAAAAAAGGCCAACGCCTTTTACTCAACTCCGGGGACGCTTCTATGGGCTACGGCTTGCCAGCCGCTATCGGCGTGTGCGCACAAAGCGGTAAAGATACGGTTTGCTTAGAGGGCGACGGAAGTATTATGATGAATTTGCAGGAATTGCAAACCGTCAAAACCAACAACTTGCCGATTAAAATCTTTGTGATTAAAAACGGCGAATATATTTCCATTATCCAAACGCAACGCAACTTTTTCAACGGACGTCTGACGGGTTGTAACGCCCAGAGCGGCGTGGAAGTACCGGACTTTGTAAAAGTGGCCCAATCGTTTGGGTTACCTGCGGTACGTCTGAGCAAAAACCGCGACTTGGAAAAAGGCCTTAAAAAAGTGTTGGCTATGCGCGGGCCCGTGGTGTGCGAGTTGGCTTGCACACCCCATTATACGTTTGCGCCGAAACTCTCCGCGCGTAAATTACCCGACGGAACGATGATCAGCCCTACGCTGGAAGATATGTTTCCGTTTTTAGATAGAAAAGAATTTGAGGAAAATAAAATCCATGAAAATTAAACCCTTCTTCATCAACAGTAACATTTGCTTGTCATACGACGACATTTCGTCTTATGAAAAATTCATGACTGCCATAGCGGGAAATACTGGTAATTCCTACATAACGTATGCGCTAATAAAAGAACTTTTTGGTGGATTGATAAATATCCGTCATATTCAGAATATTTATGAATATGATTTTGATAATTCCGCCAAAGACATTGATTACATCAATAACGAAGTTTCCCATGTTTTTCTCATTTTACAAGATCAAATTAGAATCGCAGAATCGTATGGATTAAAACTCCCCTATCAAAAAATAATAGATTTTATCTCTAAAATAAACAAACCCGTTATTATTGCGGGATTGGGGGCTAATTCTTTTAATGGATTTGACCCGCAATTCCATCAAAAATTAGACCCGAAATTGATAGATTTTTTAAAATTTTTATCCGACCACTGTGTAGAAATCGGTATCCGTGGAAATTTTACCAAAGAAGTGTTGCACAACATTGGTGTAGATAACACCCGGGTAATCGGTTGTCCGTCCTTTTTTGAAATGGGCCGGAATAGAGTGATTACTAAACAAAAAGACATTCGTTTGGACGATGTCATTTTAACATCACGACTTCCTTCCTGTTATACGCCTAAAATTCACAAAATTATGCAAGACTTCCAAGAGCAAGAGATGATTAAACTCATTGCTTTTGATATTATAGAAAAGGATTTTCCGAACCAACCGCTAGAACCCCTCTTGCGGCAAACGTATCATATTTTTTCCGATATGGAAGGTTGGAAAAACTTTGTCAAGAATTACAAGTTTGCCATGGGGTACCGTGTCCACGGATCTATTTTGGCTATTAATGCCGGCGTCCCGGCGGTGTGCTTAAATGGAGATTCCCGGGCCACAGAAATGTGTAATTTCCTTAAAATTCCACACCGGCCCGACGTCAATATCTGCAATAAAAAAGATATCCTTAAAGTGTATGAAGAAATTGATATTTCCGAATTGAACAAAAATTATCCTGAACTATATGACAATTTTATAGATTTTTTGCATAAAAACAATTTACAATCCTACGAAGAAAACTGCGAACTTCATAACTCCTCAAGTCATGTTAAGCAACCTGTTTTGAAACTCTATCATAGTAATATGTTTATGAAAATCATCAAGAATAGAATTAATAAATTACTGGGCAGACTTTGTAGCAAAATTAAAGATTTATACAGAGGTTAAAATGATAACTATTGATGATATTCAATTATTTGTTGCTACTTCTAACAGAGCAAACTTTTTGGCGCAAAGTTTAGATTCTCTCCTACATCAATCGATAGGAGTAAAAGAAATTATTGTTCTTGATAACGAAAGTACGGATAATACAGAACAGTTGGTTAAATCTTTAGCAAATAAAGGAATAAAACACGTAAAGACGTACGGATTTTTAGGTAATTATAAAAAATGCAAAGATTTAGCCTCCAAGAAATATTGTATGTTATTTCACGATAATGACTTAGTTCATCCTAAATATCTCGAGTTTGCTATTGCGCTTCTAAATAAATATCCAGATTTAAGCATTATAACTACAAGATATATAGAATTTTGTGATGAAAATGTTCCTGCCTTTTCTAAAGAGATTTCTAATGCGGCCTACATATTTAAACATCAGAAAGAGTTTGCCGAATTTTTGTATTACAAGGAAATTGTAGCATACGCAACTGCAATATATAAAACGGAATGTTTTAAACAATGTCCTTTAGAATACGAAAAATTTAATAAATTTAATGATTGGCCCTTTATGGTGAAAATGGCAGGTTATGGGAAAAGCGCTATACTAAAAGATCCAAATTTATTCTTTGTAAGAAGGCACAGTGGACAAGATACTTGGACTCAAAAAAATACCCCTTCAATTGAACAAATTATAAATTGGGATTTGTTTTTTAAAAAAGCTTTAAATGCAAATAAAAACATAAAAAGTTACGATAAATTCATTAAACGTTACAAACATTTCTTACTTGGAAAATATAATGCGTTCTTATCAGCCGAAGATAAAGAAAAAACAACTCCACAAGATATAATAAATCTTGCCTTGAGAAACGGAATTGAATCTTTTGACAATAAAATCATAAGATTCATTTACAATTTAAAACTATATTTTAAAAATTTCATTAAATTTATTTTTCAATCTAAAGACTGAAAATCATAGAGTTTTCGTAATTTTTGAAATTAAAATAAGGAAAAAAGAATGAGTATTAAAAATAAATTACAGATATATCTTATTACGTATAACAGAATCAATAAATTAAAATATACACTTGCTGAAATTTTAAAATCTCCTATTAAAGATTTTGATATTATCGTATTGGATAATGCCTCTACTGATGGCACATCTGAACTTATTGACAATTATTGTATAAAACATCCAAACATCAAACATATTAGACATAAAGTAAATATTGGCGGCAATGCCAACATATGCCGTGCATTTGAAATGGGTGCAAACTGCGGCAAAGAATACTTTTGGATACTTTGCGATGATGATAAATATGATTTTTCAAACTGGAATGAAGTTGAAAAGAGAATGGAAGCCAATGAGGATGTGATTTGCGTGGCTGATTATGTTTTCTCCGAAGAAACGGACAAAATAAATCCTGCCTATCAAATATTTCAACTCACTTTCGTGCCTAGCGGGATTTATAAATCTAAGTTAATTACCGATGATGTGTTGATTAACATGTATGATGCTATATTAACGATGTTTCAGCAAGCCGTTGTAGCTATAAAATGTGTAAATGAAAATAAAAAAATTTGTGTTTTATCAAAACCTATTGTTTTCAATGGTGTTCAATTTGAAGACAAAGTTACCGCTGAATCACTAAGTTATACGAGAGGAGCAAACGAAAATTGGGTAATGGAGCGTCGCCAACGAACTCTTTGGATTTTAGGTTTTGCCAATATTATCACTCTTTTAAAGGATAAACAACTACAAAAAAGATGTATGGCTGTAGCAATCCCTTACAAAGATATCCACGGAAGTTGGGAAAATTTTTTCAATTCTATGAAAAACCAATATCTTAATCCAACGGATATCAATTATCTCCTTGAAGTATGTAAAGTGTTACCTTTAGAGGAACAAAAAAAAATAACATCTGCTTTCTCAGTGGGAATTGGTTCTTTTAGTACAGTAGAACCCATGCACTTATGGGAGCATATCTTGTCTGTCCGCAATGAGGGACGCCATAAAGTGCTACATATTTTGGGGATGAAAATTAAATTCCGTCGAAAAAAGAAATAGATGCTTTTTAAAAATTTTGTTAATTGGAACTGGATTATTTGGTAGAATAAAAATATGTCTACGTTTCAAATTGAACGCCTCCTTGAAATTCTTATCCCGACGTATAACCGTAAACCGCATATCACGCGCACGCTTACCCAACTGACCGCGCCTGATAGCCCCGTGCGGGCGTGCTCCATTACCGTGTTAGATAACGCCTCAACAGACGGCTCCAGCGAAGTAATTGCCGATTTTGCCGCGAAATATCCCAACATCAAACATATCCGTCACGAAAAAAATATCGGCGGAAATGCCAACATTACCCGGGCGTATGAACTTGCCAAAGCCCCGTATGTGTGGGTCGTATGCGACGACGATTCTTTCCGCTGGGAAGCGTGGGGGGAAATCCAGACCGCGCTGGAAACAAACGAATACGATTTACTGCTTACCCGCAAAGACGATTTAAAGGGCACTAGCGACATTGCCCGTATTTTCCGCCAATGCACGTTCGTTCCGGCGGGGATTTACCGCACATCCATTATCACGGGGGGCGTGCTGATAAATATGTATAACAATATCCCCAACATGTTCCCGCATTTAGCACTCATCAGCGAAATTTTAAACCGGAAAGGGCTTATCTTCCTGCCGCAAGGGGAAATTATGGCCCAGTGCACCTTTGACGCGGCAACTTCCGGAGACGAACATACCGCACGCGGCAGCGAAGAAACCTACCGCCCCGACGTAAGTAAAAATATGTTTTGGACAGTTGGATTTCTCAATTCCACGCAACTTGTACAAGATAAAAACTTGCGCGCCTACATATTAGACCATGTGGGCCGCCATGGTTTCTTGGGATACATTATTGGGGCTTTTCGCAAAAATTATACAGATTATAATGGCTACCCGCTTAACGCGGCATTGATTCGAAGCGGATTGGATTTTACACACCGCTTACAATTTGATTTGGCCTGTTTCATATTAAAAATAACAACGCTATTTTACCGCAAAAAAAACTAGTATGCACACAAAAAATATAGTCTTGGAACGGGAACAAACTATTGTCCGTACCAGCCTTGTCGGTGTGGTTATCAACGTCCTGTTGGCCGCGGTCAAAGCGGCGGTGGGGCTGTTGGCCAATTCTATTGCGGTGGTATTAGATGCCCTCAACAATCTTTCCGATGCCTTATCTGCCATTATTACACTTATCGGCATCAAACTGGCAGGCAAAGCACCGGACAAAGAACATCCGTTGGGGCACGGTCGCATTGAATATGTGAGCGCCCTGGTTGTCTCCGCCATTATTTTGTATGCCGGCGTGGCGGCGCTTATGGAGTCGGTCAAAAAAATTTTGCAACCGCAAACGCCGCACTATACGGCGTTATCGCTGGTGATTATTGCGGGGACGGTAGTAGTCAAACTGGTATTAAGCCGCTACGTTAAAGCACAAGGCAAAAAAGCCCATTCGGATGCCCTGGTAGCGTCGGGCGCGGATGCGTTTTTTGATGCGGTGGTATCGGCTTCGGTACTGGGATGTGCTATTTTTTACCTGATTTTTCACGTTGCCCTGGAAGCGTATATGGGCGTTATTATATCGCTGGTTATTATCAAAGCCGGCATAGGGATGATGGGAAGTCCGTTCCATGATATTGTGGGCCAACGGGTGGACGCCAAACTCAGCCAACAAATCAAACAAATTATCAGCGCAGAACCGTCGGTACGCGGGGTGTATGATTTGATGATTAACAACTACGGTCCGAATAAAAATTACGCCTCCGTACACCTGGAACTACCCGACACGATGAGCGTAGACGAAGTGGACCGTTTAACCCGCAAAATAGAAGAAAACGTCTATCATAAAACGGGCGTTATTTTAACCGGCGTCGGCGTATACGCATACAATACCCGGGGGGGAGAAGCCGCCCAACTGCGTAACAATATCCAACAGACGGTATTGGCACACGATTGGGCGCTACAAATGCACGGATTTTATGCCGATGTGTCCAACAAAACCATACGTTTTGATGTGGTGCTGAGTTTTGATATTTCTTCGGAAAAAGCACTGGAAATTTTAACGAAAGAAATCCAAACCGCCCACCCGCATTATCACGTGCAAATTACCCCGGATGTGGATATTACCGATTAGTATGTATTTGCCGAATTGAACGAAGATTTTCTCTATGACACCCCAACACTTACCGCAAGAATTTACCACATATACCTCAGCGTTGTTCGGTCCGGAACGCTGGGCGCACTTTTTGCAAGCCCTCAAGGAGCCGCCCCCTGTCAGCATCCGGTTTAACCCGTGGAAATACCGCCAAGAACCGATTTTTGCGCACCCCAAACCCGTACCGTGGTGTGAGCAAGGTTATTGGCTTGCAGAACGCCCAAACTTCACGCGGGACCCGCTTTTCCATGCGGGAGTTTACTACGTACAGGAAGCCGGTTCTTTGTTTTTAGACCATGTTTTACGTGAGCACGTCACTTCGCCCGTTTTGGCCCTGGATTTATGCGCCGCCCCGGGGGGAAAATCCACCTTAATGCGGGCCACTTTGCCGGAGGGATCTATGCTGATTAGCAACGAGCCGGACCGCCGCCGCGCAAATATTTTGTTGGAAAATATGCTCAAACAAGGCCATCCCGACGCACTTATAACACACAATTACGCACAAGACTTTGCCAAAACCAACTGGACCTTTGACGTCATTTTAACAGACGTGCCCTGCTCGGGGGAAGGATTATTTCGCCGTGATGAAAACGTCATCAGCGAGTGGAACTTGGACAACGTACACTTTTGCCAAAAGCGTCAACGCCAAATTTTGCAAGATATATGGCCGTGTCTGCGTCCGGGCGGCTTGCTGGTTTACAGTACGTGCACGTTTAACACACACGAAAATGAAGAAAACGTACGCTTTATAGCCGAAAAACTGGGCGCGGAAATCCTGCCCGTTCCCACCTGCCCCGCGTGGCAAATTACCGGTTCGCTGCTCCCCGGTTGGGAGCAACCCGTGTACCGTTTTATCCCCGGTACCACGCCAAGCGAAGGATTTTTCTTGGCAATACTCCGCAAAAAGGGGGAACCTTCCGCCCCGGTTTTACGGCCCGACTTGGCGCGGCGTCAGGCGCAAGCACATCGGCTTATCCATTTGCTGTCCGACGGCATTCCTAAACCGGAACTAAAGGGGAAAGAACAAATCCCGTCTGCCGCGCAGGCCCTTTCGTTGACTCTATCCCCGACCGATTATCCCCACGTGGAACTAACCCTGCCACAAGCCCAACGCTATTTGCACCGGGAAAGTTTTTCTTTACCCGTAGGAGCCCCCAGGGGCTTTGTACTGGTAACATATCAACACCACCCGCTAGGGTTTATGAAAAACCTGGGTGACCGCGCCAACAACCTTTACCCCAAAAACTGGGCCATCCGCGCCCTGTAACCCGTGGCCGTTTAGCCCCCAAAACACCCTTGGATATTACCCAGGGTGTTTCTGTTTTTGCTAGAATATAAGTATATTTTAGGGTTAACCGGAAATACATGAAAGAAAAATTACTGTTAGTGGGTGCGGGCGGATTCGGACGGATTGCCATGGAACATGCCGTCAAAACGTACGACTCTGCGTTTGTAGACGATGTATACCCCCAAACCAAAGAGGTCTGCGGCGTTCCGCTGGTAGGTAAAATCAGCGATTTGCCGGCCCTGTTTAATACGTATAAGCAGTTAATCGTGGTTATCGGCAACCCCCGATTGCGTGACACCATTTATCAAAACGCCCGGCAAATCGGGTATACGTTCCCCAACCTGATTGCCGCCAGCGCGTATGTCAGCCCGTTTGCCACGATAGGAAACGGCTGCGTGTTTTTAAATAACGTCGTCGTGCAAAACGCGGCCCAAATCGGGAATGGGGTGCTGCTTAATCCGGGCGTGGAAATTCACCACAACAGTTTTGTAGGAGATCATACGCTTATTTACTCTAATTCGGTCGTCCGAACGTATGCCCGCGTCGGGCAGCGCGTGCACATCGGCAGCACGGTGTCTGTCAGCACCGGGGCCGTCGTACAAGATGACGAAATAATCCCCGACGGAACTGTGCGGAAATAATCGGCCCGTTCCGTGTACGAAATAGAGTGAGGATAAAAAATGAAAATTTTAATGGTGTGTCAACATTATTATCCCGAGCGCTTTCAAAATCAGGATATTTGCGAACAACTGGTGCAAGACGGTCACAAAGTCACCGTTTTGACAGGTCTGCCCAATTACGAGACGGGATACGTCGCCCCGGAATATAAAAACGGTCAACATAACTACGAAAAAATCAACGGCGTTGAAGTTTACCGCACTTTTGAAATCGGCCGCCGCAAAAGTATCGGCTGGCGGATACTAAACTACCTGAGTTATACGTTTTCTTCTTCTTGGTGGGCCCTTTGGAACCGCCGGAAATACGACGTGGTCTTTTGTTACCAACTGTCCCCGGTACTCATGATGCTCCCGGCCGTTGTGGTAGCCAAAAAGCAACACATTCCGCTTTTTGTGTATTGTTGCGACGTGTGGCCCGAATCTGTCAAAGCCCTGCCGCCCGGGCACAACCCCCTCGTTTTTAAACCGGTCCACTGGGTGAGCCGCTGGCTGTACCAACGGGCCGATGCACTGGCCGTACAATCCAAAAGTTTCTTTACGTACTTTGAGAGGGTCAACCAATTCCCGCGTGAGAAAATGTCGTACATCCCCCAAATGGCTTCTTCCGAGTATTTGGATATGGATTTTACGCACGATAACGGACAGATTGATTTCGTTTTTTTGGGCAACCTCGGCAACGCACAAGACATGGAATTAATCATCAACGCCGCCGAAAAAAATAAAGACTTACCCGGCTTTGCCGTGCACTTTGTGGGGGACGGAATTTGTTTGGAAAAAGCCAAACAACACGTCCGGCAACAGGGGCTTGAAAAATTGATTTTCTTCCACGGACGCCAACCTGTAGAACGTATGCCGCACTACTATAAACTGGCCGATGTATGTTTGGTTACCTTAAAACCCGGAAGCATCATCAGCCAAACCGTTCCGTCCAAGGTGCAGGGCTATATGGCCGCCGGAATCCCGATTTTGGGTGCGTTGGACGGGTACGGTGCCGAAGTTATTAACACGTCCGGGGCGGGCGTTTGTGTGCCGGCCGGCGACCTGGAAAAATTTACCAAAGCCATGCGGAATTTTATTGTAAATTACACGGATTACAAAGATTGCTCCGCTAATGCACGCGCTTATTTTAAACAACACTTTACTAAACGCAACGTAGTCCGGGCTATGGAAGACCGATTACAGGCGTTACTTACATCCCCAGGAGAAAAAATATGACTTCATCTTTTAATGGTGCCACTTTACTCATTACCGGCGGAACGGGCAGTTTCGGCAATACCGTTCTCAAGCATTTCTTAAACAGCGACATCGGGCAAATACGTATCTTTTCGCGCGATGAGAAAAAGCAAGACGACATGCGCCACGACCTTCAAACCAACTACCCGCAACTAGCGAAAAAAGTGAAATTTTTTATCGGCGATGTGCGTAACGCCCAAGCCATAAAAGACGCGATGTACGGCGCAGATTACGTCTTTCATGCCGCCGCGCTTAAACAAGTACCTTCGTGCGAATTCTTCCCGATGGAAGCCGTACGTACGAATATCATCGGTACGGATAATATGCTTCATGCCGCCATGGAATGCGGCGTAAAACGCGTCGTGTGTCTTTCTACCGACAAGGCCGCCTACCCCATTAACGCGATGGGAATTTCCAAAGCCATGATGGAACGTATCGTCATCGCCAATGCCCGCATCGCCGCCGAACGCGGCAAGACGGTCATTTGTTGCACGCGCTACGGAAATGTGATGTGCTCGCGCGGCTCGGTGATCCCGTTATTTATTGAACAAATCAAAAACCATAGCCCCATTACAATTACCGACCCGAATATGACGCGATTTTTAATGAATTTGGATGAAGCCGTTTCGTTGGTGCAATTTGCGTTTGAACACGCCCGGGCAGGGGATTTATTTATCCAAAAGGCCGAAGCGGCTACTATTGGGGATTTAGCCCAGGCCGTGCAAGTGTTGTTCGGCAAAACGGACGTTAAAATCATTGGCACGCGCCACGGCGAAAAACTCTACGAAACCCTCTTGACGCGCGAAGAAAGATTGCGTTCGGAAGATATGGGGCAGTATTTCCGCGTCGCTGCCGATAACCGTGATTTAAATTACGATAAATACTTCATAGAAGGCAAAGTGCATACCATGGCCGAACAGGCCTACACCAGCCACAATACCCAACGGCTGGATGTAAATGGAACTGTCAAAAAACTCTTGACAACCTCTTATGTGCAGAAATTGTTAAAAGGCAGTAAGGAAAACGATCTATTATGAAATTTTTAGTATTGGGTTGTAACGGCATGGCCGGGCATTTAGTAAGCGTGTATCTGCAAGAACAGGGACACGAAGTGGTAGGTTTTGCGCGTTCCAAATCTAGTTTAGTCAAAACAATTGTCGGGGATGCACTAGATTGCCAATCTGTTCAATCGGCCCTAGCACAGAAGCCTTTTGATGTCGTGGTAAATTGCATCGGACTACTCAATCAATTTGCCGAAAATAATAAAGCACAAGCGGTCTATCTCAATAGTTTTTTTCCGCATTATTTAGCCCAACTGACAAAAGAGATGGACACTCAAGTTATCCATATTAGCACCGATTGTGTGTTTTCCGGAAAACGTGGTCAATATACCGAGGATGATTTGAGAGATGGGACCACTTTTTATGACCGCTCAAAAGCCCTGGGCGAGTTGGAAGATAATAAGAATTTAACCCTGCGTCAGTCCATTATCGGGCCGGATATAAACGTCAACGGAATTGGTCTACTGAACTGGTTTATGCAACAGCCAGGACCGCTGAACGGTTTTACAGGGGCTTTATGGACGGGCCTTACCACGTTACAATTAGCGAAAGTTATTGAAGAAGGAGCCAAGGCAAAAGCACATGGTCTGTATAACACCGTGCCGGATCACTATATTTCCAAGTACGATTTACTGGGCCTATTTAACAAGCATATGCGTCATGGAAAGATATCCATCGTTCCAGTAGATAAAATAACCGTTAATAAATCGCTTAAACGCACTAAATTTGATTTTGCCTATCCTATGCCGGACTACGAGCAGATGATAAAAGAACTGGCAGATTGGATGCGTGCACATAAACAGTTATATCCACATTACGAGTTATAGGAAAATAGAGGGCATATATGAACATTACCTGCAAAAAATTAAAACTGATGACGATAGTCGGGACTCGCCCGGAAATTATCAAAATGTCGGCCATTATTAAAAAATGCGACCAGTATTTTGACCATATTTTGGTACATAGCGGGCAGAATTATGATTACGAATTAAACAAGATATTCTTTGAAGAATTGGGCCTGCGTGAGCCGGACTATTACTTGGGAGTAGCGGGTAAAAACATCGGTCAAACGATGGGTAATGTTATCGCTAAATCTTACGAGTTAATGGCAGAAGCAAAGCCGGACGCCTTGCTTGTTTTGGGCGATACTAATTCTTGTTTGTGCGTTTTGTCTGCTAAACGACTTAAAATTCCCGTGTTCCACCTGGAAGCCGGCAACCGCTGTAAAGATGAGAATTTGCCCGAAGAAGTCATCCGGCGCATAGTGGATGTAACCAGTGATGTGAATCTTTGTTATTCTGAACAGGCACGCCGGTATATCCTAGAAACGGGCGTGAAACCGGAATATACCTATGTGGTCGGCTCTCCCATGGCAGAAGTATTAAGCCAATATACGCAAAATATCCAACAAAGCCGTATTTTAGATGAACTACAACTTAAACCGAATAAATACATTTTACTATCCGCTCACCGGGAGGAAAACATTGATATTGAATCCAATTTTATTTCCCTAATGACTGCGGTTAATGCTATGGCAGAAAAATACGACATGCCTATTTTGTATTCTTGCCATCCGCGCAGTAAAAAATATATTGAAGCACGTGGTTTTAAGTTTGATTCGCGTATTATTGCGCACAAGCCGCTTGGGTTTTTTGACTATAACAAATTACAACAAAATGCTTTCTGTGTCGTATCAGACAGCGGAACTTTACCGGAAGAAAGTGCCTATTTTAAATTTCCGGCAGTGTCGGTACGAACTTCTACCGAACGCCCGGAGGCCATGGATAAAGGGGTGTTTACCATTGGCAGTATTACCACCAAGCAAGTGCTGCAAGCGGTTGATTTGGCCGTACATATGCACGCAAACGGAGATGATGGCCTTGATGTGCCGGCGTATACGGATAAAAATGTAAGTGCCAAAGTAATTAAAATCATTCAAAGTTACGTAGGCATTATAAACAAAATGGTGTGGCGCAAATAGAACCGGATATGAAATTACTGCTAGTTGCCGACGGACATTATTACATAGACGCAACGGGAAAAGTCTATGTGGAGTCCGTTTTTGACTATTCGTTTTATGCGCGCTATCTGTCCGTATTTGAAGAAGTGCACGCGCTCGTGCGGGCCGCGCATGTAAAAATTGCGCCCCCAACGTGCAAACTGGCAAGTGGACCGCACGTGCATTTTTTGCCTATTTCTCCCTCACGCGGCTTAAAACAATTTGCTAAAAATTATTTTACAAACCGCCGGATCATTAAAGAATATGTAAAACAATGTGATTGCGCTATTTTCCGTGTTCCCGGAGTAGTAGCCAATACAGCATTGCCGATATTTGCCAAAACAGGCAAACCCTATGCACTTGAAGTAGTGGTGGACCCGTGGGAGTATTTTGCCAAAGGAACCAGCGGCGGTTTGATTCGTCCGCTCGTGCGCCGGGTGTGGACGCGCTCGCTCAAACAGATGTGCCTCCGCGCGCTGGGCGTGTCGTACGTGACAAACTTTTATTTGCAACAAAAATATCCTTGCCGGGCTCTGCTCGGGGGGAAAATCCCTTATTTTACGGGGGCGTATTCGTCGGTAGAATTGCCGGACGATCAATTTGCTGAGCCCAAAGTATATACCCCCAAAAAGAAACACCTCATCGCCCACGTGGCTAACGCATTTACAGGATATGGCAAGGGCCACACCGTGTTAATGCAGGCGCTACAAAAGGTATTAGCCGCCGGACACGAGGTAGATGTGTGGTTCGTGGGAGACGGCCCGTTACGGGGCAAATTTGAACAAATAGCACGCGATTTAAAAATCAGCGAGCATGTTTCTTTTTTAGGCCGCATGGCAAGTGGGGCTGAGGTTCGCGAGAAAATCCGCGCGGCCGATTTATTCGTTTTTCCGACACGCGCCGAAGGGCTCCCGCGTGTGATCTTGGAAGCCATGGCGGAGGGTATCCCGGTATTGGCTTCCCCGGTGTGCGGAATTCCCGAAATTTTACCGCCGCAGTGCCTGGTCAATTACAATGATCCGCAAGGATATGCGGATGCTATTATCCGCCTGATTACGCACCCCGAACAAATGACGGCCCAAAGCAAACGCAATATAGAGGTTGCTAAGCAGTACAAAAGCAGTATTTTGAATGAAAAACGAAAGAATTTTTACCAAAAGTTAAAAAACATTACAGAGAAACAATAGAGAAATATGAATACACAAAAAATACTCTCTTATCTTAAAAATCCGATGCGTGCCTTTGTAAAACTGGGCGGATGGGGGGTTTTTAATTGGATGAGTGATGAAACTTATTTAAAAATTGCTTTTCGCTCGCTAATGGGTAAAAAGTTAGATTTGAAAAATCCGCAAACTTTTAACGAAAAACTACAATGGCTTAAACTTTATGACCGAAAGCCCGTTTATACCACCATGGTAGATAAATACGAAGCCAAAAAATATGTGGCGGATATCATCGGCGAGCAGTACATTATCCCAACGCTTGGGGTATGGGATAAGTTTGAGGACATTGATTTTGATAAATTGCCCAGTCAATTTGTGCTTAAATGCACGCATGACAGCGGCGGTCTGGTGATTTGCCGCGATAAAAGCAAATTTGATATTGAGGCCGCTAGAAAGAAAATCAGCCGCTCATTAAAGCGCAATTATTTTTGGCAAGGGCGCGAATGGCCGTACAAAGACGTCAAACCGCGCATTATCGCCGAAAAATATATGGAAGACACGAATACAAATGATTTGAAAGATTATAAATTTTTCTGTTTTAACGGGGAACCGAAATTTTTATATATTTCCGGAGGATTGGAAAACCATGATACAGCCCGTATTAGTTTCTTAACATTAGATTGGCAATTTGCACCTTTTTATCGGCAGGATTATAAACCGTTTGAAACCTTGCCTGCAAAACCAAGTTGCTATGAACAAATGTTGCAAATATGCAGAAAATTAGCCGCGGGACATACTTTTTTAAGAGTAGATTTATATGAAATTAATAAACAAGTATATTTTTCCGAACTGACTTTTCATCCTTGTTCGGGAATGATGCCGTTGGGTGACATAAACCAAGATATTCAAATGGGTAATTTGTTAACGTTACCTATATAGAAAAATTTATGAAATTTTTAAGCAGATTAAAATATAATACATTGATTTTATTTTGTTTGGCGATTTTGTGGGGATTTTTTGCATTAAATTTTCCAACAGAAGAATCTTTGCTCTATCGTTCCAATTACGCTGTTTTATTAGGCGGATTTACCTTTTGCTCTATTTTACTTGCTACAAAACTGCGAGAAAAAAACTTGTTTGTATTTGACCCGTTTTTGTTTTCTTCTATTTTGTTTTTCTGTATCTTCTTAATTCAGCCCATGTTGGATATTATCTACAACGAAGTATATTACTACAGTTTTGTAAATCCGGCTTATGGTTGTCAAAAAGGAACAATTGTATTTGTGCTTTCTTACTTTGCCTTTTATATCGGCTCTCTTTTTACTAGTAATAAAAAGCCAAATACCCTTTTATATCGCTCTTTAGAGAAAAAAGAAGAAGCCGCTATTGCTTATATCAGTTTATTTTTATGGTTTTCGTTTACCCTACTATGCGTAATATTTTTATTGGCTAACGGCTATAGCATCCGCTATATTTTTTCATTCGGCCAATTAGGCAACGCTCAAGTGGATGAAATCTTTGCCCGGTTTAGTTTTTTGTGGAAATTTAGTACTAGCATGATTGCCTCTTATGTGTATTATTTTATCTTTGGTAAGAGCCGAGTATTTAAGTTAATTATGTTCCTCTCTACGTTTGCTATTCTACTCCTTAACGGGGGTAGAGCAATGCTTTTTATATTTTTGGCGGCCCCGGTTGTATACTATTATGCAAAACGAGCTAAAAACCCTCCTATCCAGTATATTGTTATCGCTTTATCATTGTTTTTAGTATTTGCGGCTGCGGTACAAGCCGTTCGTTGGGGACTGCGTTCCGGCGGAGAAGTGCACGTAGAAACTCGTTGGAACATGGAGACTATTTTGTTTCCCATGCGTTCTAATTTTAGAGTTTATAAACTCTATTATTTAATGGTAGATGCTATGCCAAAGCACATTGATTATTTATATGGGCGAGAAATGTTCTTATATACAGCAATTATGTTTGTACCCAGAACGCTTTGGCCCCAAAAACCGGATGCCCCATTTAGAGATATTATCCGATATACCGCCGGAGACCTAGCTACTTTAAATGGCGAGGCATTCCCCGGACTGGCTGAGCCGTACATGGATTTCGGATTAATGGGATGTGTGCTGTTTTGTTTACTGTTTGGATGGTTTGTGGCTAAATTAAAAAAACTTTATTTGTATCCTCAAGGAGATAGTCATGCTCTTGTGCTGTATTCGCTCTTTTATCCATTTTTATTCCAAATTATTATTCGTGGTTACATGCCGTCCCTATTATATTCGGTGATATGTATCTTACTGCCGTATTTTATCATTAAATTATTAACTCAGTTTTTGACAAGGAAAAATGCATGAAATATAAATATCGTTTTAATAAATTCTATAACCGGTTGCTGGTACAACTACGCGCCTTGGGATGGTATAAAAAACCGACTAAAAAATTAGATTGGGCATCTTACCAGTCTATTGCCGTAGTTTATCCTCATTTAATTGGGGACGTGGTCATGGCTACTCCGTTTTTCCGCAAACTTAAACAAGTTGCCCCACAAGCCAAAATTACATTTATCGGCGCCGATTGGGCCAAACAATTTCTTAATACGCAACATCTGATAGATGAATTTATTTGTTATCAAAATCCGCGTGCGATGTTAGGCACAAAAACAATGATAAAGAACTGGCGTGATATTTGGCAGATCTCAAAACAAGCACGCAGGCAGACCTTTGATGTGGCGATAGAACCTTTCGGAAGCACAACCGCGCTGTTGTTCATGAGTTTCTTACGCGCGAAGCATTATGTGGGTGTAGATTTCACGAATTTACATCAATTACAAACATTTACCGTTCCGTATGATCCTAACGGACATTTAATAGACGGCCTTATGCGTGTTTTTGAAAATACCGGCCACCCGGTGCAACCGCAAGAGCGTATCCCCCAAATTGTATTAACAGAGCAACAACTGCAATTTGGCAAGGATTTTATTGCCGAGCACCAATTGCAAAATAAAACGATTATCGGCATTCACCCCGGAGCCAGTGTGCCCAGCAAACGTTGGAGCGGGTTTAGCCAAACAATCAATCTGCTGTGCCGGGAAAATCCGCAAATTATAATATGCCTATTCTGCGGGCCGGGAGACGATAATTTTATACAAAAAACCCTAGCCCAAGTAGATTTAAATTTACAACCCCGCGTACTAATTGTAAAACGCGATATGGCGCAGTATATAGCCCTTCTAAACATTTGTACGCATATTATATGTAATGACAGTTCCTGCGGGCACATCAGTGCGGCGCTAGGTGTGCCCGTGACGGTATTATTTGGTCACGGCGACCCGCGTTTTATTGCCCCGCGCGGAAACAATACCGTCAATATTATTTCCAGAGATTTTCCGTGTAAGCCCTGTTTACTCAACGAATGTCCCAAACACACCCACGAGTGCTTTACGTGGATTACGCCTGAAATAGTTGTTCAAGCCGTACAAAAAAATTTACCGCATCAGAAGGAACCAGTATGTTAAACCGGATTACTAAAAATTATTTGTATAACGTGTTTTACCAGGTATTTGTACTGCTCGTTCCGGTGGTGGTAGCGCCTTATTTAGCACGTGTACTGGGGCCGGAAAATTTGGGTATTTACAGTTATGTTTTTTCGGTAACAAATGTTATCAGTATTTTGACTTTAATCGGCATTTATAATTACGGCAACCGCCAAATCGCCTACGAGCGCAACAACAAAGCCCAACGGAGCCAAACTTTCTGGGAACTGATGCTCCTTCGGTTGGGTATTACACTCATAGGAAGTTTGATTTATTTTGCGGTGGCGTTGTATCTCAAAAAATTTACCGTTTATTTTGTACAGTATTACTGCTTTTTGTTGGCCGCATATTTGGATTGCACCTGGCTGTACGTGGGCATGGAAGACATGCGCCCGGCCGTACTAAAAAACTTTTTTGCTAAGTTAGCAGGAGTAATTTGTATTTTTGTGTTCATCAAACAGCCCGGAGATATCGGCAAGTATCTGCTTATTTTAAGTATTTCTATCTTAGTAGCCAATTTAGCCGCATACGCTGAACTGGGTAAATATATTGAACCTGTCAGAATCAACGTGCGTAATTTAGGGCGGCATATTAAAGAGTCTATATGGCTCTTTTTACCGACGGTGGCTTCACTTATTTATCTGCAAGTAGACAAAATTATGATTGAGTTTTTCACCGGGCAAACCGCCCAAGTGGCATTTTACGATAATGCCGAAAAAATTATCATGATACCGCTTACTTTTATTACCGTGCTCAGTACGGTGATGATGCCGCGCATCGCCCATGAACACCGGCAAGGCCACACGGATCAAATCAGCGACCTTATCTTGCGCGCCGCCAAAACCGCGCTGTTTTTATCTTTTCCGATGGCATTTGGTATTGGTGCCGTAGCGGCGGGATTTATCCCTTGGTATTTGGGACGCGATTTCTTACCCGTCATCGGTGCATTGTACCTGCTGTGCCCTATTGTAGTGGCTAATTCGCTGGAGGGGATTTCCGGCAAGCAATACTTTACCGCTACCAATCAAATCAGCATTCTGACGTTGGCTTATACGGCTACGGCCGTACTAAATATCGTATTAAATTGTCTGCTGATTCCTACATTTAATTTTTACGGAGCGGCAGTGGCTACGTTAGTGGCCAGTTATTTGTCGGTTTTTATACAATTTGCAGTGATGGGGAAACAAATCAACTTAAAGCCCCTGCTCGGTCCGTTAGTCAAATACGGTTTGATGGCCGGAGTGATGTTTGCCGTCGTATTTATAAGTACCCGGCACCTGGCTCCGTCCGTCTTCAAGACACTGCTTCAAGTAGCGATAGGGGCCCTGTGTTATGCGGCGGCCGCGTGGCTGGTAAAAGACGAAGTATTTTTAAAAATATGTAAAGAAAAATCAGTGATATAATAAAGAGATAATTATGCAAAACAACTTTCAACAAAAAATGACTCTACCTTACCGGGGGGGGGGGGGGGGGG
>JAZRIL010000018.1:0-32959 GCA_045645285.1 Elusimicrobiaceae bacterium
CCCGAGGAATGTAGTCGGGAATCTTCCTCTTTCTAAGTTGTTGATAAAAGAGGAAAAACAACCTTGTTTTATTAAACAAGTGGAAGATCCCCGACAGAAACTCTCGGGGATGACAATACTTTTTAATAACGGCGTAAAAGCCTTTACCCTCATAGAACTTCTCGTTGTCGTCCTTATCATTGGCATACTGGCCGCCGTCGCGCTACCGCAATATCAGGTGGCGGTGGGAAAAGCACGTATAGCACGGCTAAAGCCTCTTTTACGCACGTTACGCGATGCACAAAAATCTTATTATTTGTCCAACGGCAATTATGCTAAAACGTTTGATGAATTAAGTGTGGATATCCCTACACCCATTTCTGTAAATCCGGCCGGAACAACATTCGGAGAACAAGCAAATTACAAAGACTTCTCCATACTACTTGTATCTAGTGGGGGGTTGATATACGCAATTATGGATAATCCTCACATAGAATTGGGAATGTACTTAAGAGGAAACGATATTTGCGCACAAGCTGAAAAAAACCTAGCCATTACCCCAATCAACGATACACTGGGACAAAAAGTAATCCGTGCCATGGGAGGAACGGATGCTCCTAGCAATTCAACCTATCGCTATTATTGCGTGCCTTAAAAAGCGTAAGTTTTGCCGTGGGTTGGGTGTATAAAATGCTAAAATATCTTATATGGCAAAACTTGTTAGAGGGTTTCGGGACATTTTTGAACCCCAATCCAAAAATTTTACCCAGTTAGAAAACTGCGCCCGCGAAGTGTTCTCGCTTTACGGGTTTAGCGAACTGCGCTTACCGACGGTGGAGCAAAAAGAATTATTCGTCAAATCTACCGGGGAAACCACAGATATCGTCCAAAAAGAAATGTATGCGTTTGAAGACGCCGGACACCGCCAACTGGCTATCCGCCCCGAAGGTACACCCGGCGTGGTGCGTGCGTATTTGGAAAATAATTTCGTCCAACAAGCCCCCGTTCAAAAGTTTTACTATATCGGCAATATGTTCCGCGCCGAACGTCCCCAAGCGGGCCGTTACCGCGAGTTTGAGCAAATCGGCGCCGAATATATTGGCAACTCCGCTCCGGCGGCTGATGCCGAAGTGATTTTAATGCTAAAGGATATCGTATCCAAGTTCGGCGCGAAAAATTATACCGTTAAAATCAACAGTTTAGGGTGCGATAAATGCCGTCCGCTTTACCGTCAGGCACTCATTGATTTTCTGTCCAAAGAAAAAGATACGTTATGCGAAAACTGCCAAACGCGTTTGGCAAAAAACCCCTTGCGTGTATTGGATTGCAAAATGGACGGTGCGCGTTTTAAAGGCCGCGTCCCGACGATGCAACTGTGTCCGGAGTGCGCCGCGCACTTTGAAGAAGTACAACGCTTGTTAACGGGTAAAATCAATTTCGTGGTGGACCCAATGCTCGTTCGCGGGTTGGATTATTACTCCCGCACCGTGTTTGAATTTCAGGCGGGCGACGCTTCCCAAAACGCGATTGCCGCCGGCGGCCGCTATGATACGCTTGTGAAAAATATGGGCGGCCCGGCTACGCCGGCTATCGGATGGGCCATGGGAGCCGAACGCGTGATTTTATCACGCGGCGACGTAGAAATTACAAAACCCAAAAGCGTGTACTTTGTGTCCATGGATAAAACGTGCAACGAGGCCGCGTTTAATTTAATGCAAGTGTTGCGCGCCGCGGGCATTCGTACGGAAGGCGGGCTTTTTGATAAAAACATCAAAGGCCAAATGAAACAAGCCGACCGGTGCGGTGCGTCGTATGCGGTGATTATCGGCTCGGACGAATTGGCTGCGCGCGAAGTGACTTTGAAAAATTTGCAGACGGGAAACCAACAAAAAGTTTCCTTTGACGCTTTACCAAACGAGGTTAAAAAATTAGTATGAAACGAACCAATTATTGTGGCGATATTACCGCTGAATTATTAGGTACAAAACAAACTTTATGCGGCTGGGTCAACAGTTACCGTAACCACGGTGGCGTGCTTTTTATTGATGTGCGCGACCGCAGCGGCGTTTGTCAAGTAGTGGTGGAGCCGAATAGCCCCTTCTTTGATACGGCCTACGGACTTCGCAACGAATATGTAATTGAAGTAACCGGCACCGTTAAACGCCGCATTGAGGGCGCTGTTAACCCGAATATGAAAACGGGCGAAATTGAAATTTTAGTAGAAGACTTAAAAGTATTAAATACGTGCATTCCTTTGCCCTTTGATGTGGAAAATTCCCGCGGCGTGGCGGAGGAAATCCGCTTAAAATACCGCTACTTGGATTTGCGTAATCCCAAGATGTTTGCTAATTTGTTGTTGCGCCACCGCATTGCACAAGCCGCCCGTCGCTACTTAGACGGACAAGGATTTTTAGAAGTGGAAACCCCGATTTTAACCCGCTCTACGCCCGAAGGCGCGCGCGATTACCTCGTGCCCTCGCGTGTACACCATGGGGAATTTTACGCCTTGCCGCAAAGCCCGCAAATGTTCAAACAAACGCTTATGGCCAGCGGCATTGACCGTTATTTCCAATTAGCGCGGTGTTTCCGTGATGAGGATTTACGTGCCGACCGCCAGCCCGAACACACGCAGATTGATATGGAAATGTCGTTTGTTACAATTAGCGATATTCACGAAGTGGTGGAAGGGCTGATGAAAGAAATTTTCAAAACGGCCGGCAAAGAATTAAAAACGCCGTTTGTTAAAATTCCGTTTGATGAAGCCATGGATAAATACGGCTCGGACAAGCCCGATTTGCGCTATACGTTGCAACTGGTCAATGTCGTGCACCTTTTTGCTAGTACCGGATTTAAAGTGTTCCAAGAAGTGCTCGCCGCCAACGGGGTCATTTATGCGCTCCGGGGCGAAAAAGGAGCCGCCTATTCGCGCGGGCAACTGGATAAACTGACCGAACTGGCCAAGAAAAACGGCGCTAAAGGGTTGGTGTGGCTCAAAGTAAAAGACGGTAAATATGAAGGTCCTGCCGCTAAATTTTTCACGCCGGAAGAATTGAGTGCGCTTGCCAAAGCGGTAGATGCGCACGACGGGGATTTGATCTTAGTCGGTAGCGACGTAAATAAACGTACGTGCCAAAGTTTTATGGGCGCGTTACGCAAAGAACTGGTCAAAGGACTTTCGCAAATTACCGACTGGGCGTTCGCGTGGATTACCAATTTCCCGCTGTTGGAATACATCCCGGAAGAAGACCGCTGGGACGCTGCCCACAACCCGTTCACGGCGGCGGTAGAAGAAGATTTGCCAAACTTGGAAAAAGACCCGGGGGCTGTGCGTTCGTATCAATTTGATTTAGTACTCAACGGAAACGAACTTGCCTCCGGTTCCGTGCGCAACTGCCGCCGCGACGTGCAAGAACGTATTTTGGCGCTGATGAAACACTCCAAAGAAGACGCCGCTATCCGCTTTGGTATGCTGTTGAACGCGCTGGAAGCCGGGGCGCCGCCACACGGCGGTATTGGCCTGGGGTTGGACCGCATTACCGCGCTACTAGCCGGGGAAGATTCCATCCGCGAAGTGATTGCTTTCCCCAAAACGGCACAGGCGGCCTGCCCGCTCACCGAGTCGCCCAACAAAGTGGACGATAAACAACTGGAAGAACTCGGTATCGCCATTACGGATAAATAATTGCTATGCCCCGCGCTAACTGGCGGGGCTTTTTCTTTTTGTACGTGCTATAATAATGGTATGAGTCAAAATAAATCTTCTTTTCCGCTTATTTTAGGAATTTGCGCCGTGCTTGTTTTGGTGGGTGCGGTGTTATTTACTTTTAAGCCCGCCGAGCGCAAACTGGCGCGCACCGTACAAGAAGCAACTTCGGCCCCCAAAAATGAAGGGCTGGAACGTATGAAAGCACAAGAATTTCTAGGCCTGGACAGCGCGACTCCCGCCGCGCCGTTTGCGCCGGTACATTTTTCGGACGGACAAGCCACCGGGTCTGTTGCTTCGGACCCTTTGGACGCCGCATCAGGACGTTCTTCCCGCTTGGGTTCGGCCCGTGGCGTAGCAGCGGAGGCGTCGGCGGAAGTTTCCGCCCGGCAGTACCCGCACACGCATTTAACTTACGGGCAAAAGCCGTATCTTGCGTCTTCGGATGCGCCCGCTACACCGTCGTCTACCGCCGCCACGGTAACGCGGACTTCTATGCGTGCGCAGGGGGGAAATCGTACGGCTTCTTTGTCGGCCGGGCGCGCCGTGTCGGGGGAAAATGTACCCGCTCAAAAAGATAAAAAGTCTTCGTTGGTACCTTATTTAGCCGGGCTTTCCAAAGAACAAGCCGAGGCATTTAACAAACGCTTGGATACGCTTACGGATAAAATACAAGCCGCGGTGTCGCGTGCCTTGGCACCCAAAAGTAAAAAGGAAGAAAACATTGAAAAGTATTTGGCCCGTCACAGCGAGGGGACCGGTACGGCCCAAACTGCGGGCAAATTTGCTTCCGTGGCGCGTCAAATTTCCCGTCAAAAAGCGGGCATTATGCAAAGTATGCAGGAGGCCTTTGGCGATAAAGCCGCCCGTCAAGCCGGGCAGTTGATGGACGCATACCAAAATGAACTATTAGCGGCGCTTAACCGCGAGGGGCTGACTTCGCAGCAACTCCAACAGCAAGCGCGGCAAATCAGTGAGAAATATAATAATAAATTGCAAGAACTCGGTAAGCAAAGCGGGCTGGAGAAATTCAAATCAGACGCTCAACAGCAAGACGCCACCCTACAACGTAATTTAGCCACTCCGTACGGCGAAGAACTTGCCGGACAAATCGGCGATGTGCTGGCGCAGTACCGCCAACAAGAGTTGGATTTGTTGCAACAGCCGGATTTAAATGCGGAAGATTTTTTCAAACAACAATTGGAACTTCAAGCCAAGTGTGACGAAAATGTCAAAAATTTATTGTTGCAAAATAATCAGCCGGTCGGGCCGTATTTGAACTTGCGCCGTCCGAATCAGCAAACCAAAGAAAACGAGGAGGAACTCCCTCCCGCCGTTTATTCGCAACAACAGCAGGACAATTACAACAATCAAGTAGCCGCGCAGACCGATGAAATGTTGCAACGCGTGCAACAGACGTTCGGGGAAGAAGGCCGTACCCGGCTGACTCCCATTGTAGAAGAATACCGTCAACGCGTGGCGGATATTATGGCTAGTAAAGAAACTTCCGTGGACCGGAAAAATGAACAATTGGCGCAAGTAAACCGGGAAATGAATGATAAATATAAGACGGAAGTAGTTGAATTGCAAGTCAACGAGCAACTTACGCAAATGTTCCAAAATCCTGCCTTGGCGCAAGTGTCCGCGCAAGAACGCGCCGAATTGGAACAACAAGCGCGCCCGATATTAAAAGATATGTACGAACGGGCCCAAGTGATTATGGAAAATGCAGATTTGACCCCGGCGCAAAGAGAGCAACAACTCAAGCAATTGGAAGCCGAGGCCATGCGCAAATTGACCGGCCAATAATTATTTGTTGGCCTAACCATTATACACCCCCGGGCTTTTTGCCCGGGGTGTTTTTTTTGGCTGTTTTTCGTCGGGAAATTACAAGGGCTTGACTTCGTTTTTTTTTTTGCTAGAATCTGCGTATAGTTAAAATCTAACAAAAAGAGAGGATTGTTATGAAAAACGTAATATCAAGCAAATTAGGTGGTTTTACGCTAATAGAATTATTAGTCGTTGTTCTCATCATCGGCATACTGGCGGCGGTGGCCCTGCCGCAATATCAAAAAGCCGTAACCAAAAGCCGTTTAGCCACACTTAAAAATTTAGTGGAAAGTACAAATCAGGCAGCGGAAGCGTACTACATGGCTACGGGTGATTATCCCAGAACTTTTGATGAATTAGATATTGATTTTCCAACGCCAACTAGTACAAGTTTGGAAACGGAAGGCAATAGCGGTTGGGGAAGTGGGAGCGGATATTTTAGGGCTCAATATCCTTGGGGCAATTGTGCTCTTTTTTGGAGTCCTAACCATAACAATAATTTTACAGAATGTAAACATACTCAAGCAGGTATTGGTTATGCCAAACGGTTTATTTATTCCACAACAGCCAAGGGCAAACGGACTTGTGCGGCCAATAATGAAACTGCCTTACAGGTATGTTTGCAGGAAACGGGTAAAACTCGGGATGGTTGTAGTCACTATTCTTATACAACCCCCGAAAGTTGGGCCTGTGATTATATAAAATAATACTGTCTAATCACCCTCAAAAAGGGGTGTTTTTACGCCCTAAAATTGATAAAATGTTTATATGCAATCCACTATCTGTGCTTTGGCAAGCGGACAGGGGGGGGCGGTGGCGCTTGTGCGCTTATCCGGCCCGGACGCGCTTGTCATCACGCATACGCTTACCGCTAAGACGCAACTCTTTGAGCCGCGCCGTCAGACGTTTTGCCCGATTTACGACGGGAAAAACGTGCTGGATAAGGCCCTGGTAACGTATTTCAAAGCGCCGCACTCCTTTACCGGGGAAGACGTCGTGGAGTTTGCCTTGCACGGCTCGCCCTATATCATCGGGCGGCTGTTAGAGCGGCTTTGCCAGGCGGGGGCCGTGCCGGCCAAGCGCGGGGAATTTTCACAGCGTGCTTTTTTGAACGGGAAAATGGATTTAGTGGAGGCACAAGGCCTTTGTGATGTGATTGCCGCCGGAAACAAGGCCGCCCACCGCTTGGCGATGAGTGCTTTAGACGGTAAACTAAGCGCGCGGCTCAATGAAATCAAAGCCAGACTGACCGAACTACTCGCCCAAATTGAGGTGCGCTTGGATGATGTGGACGAAGAAATGACGCCGCTGTCTACTGAATTTATCACGCACGAAATTTCCGCTGTTTTAGCCCACATTAAAAGTCTGACGGACACTTTTTCCGTCGGGCGGCTTATTAAAGACGGTATTAAAGTGGCCATTGTCGGCGCGCCCAACAGCGGCAAATCCAGTTTGCTAAACGCGCTGGTCGGTTTTGACCGCGCTATCGTTACCGACGTGTGCGGTACGACGCGCGACACCGTAGAAGAAACGTTAGAAGTTAACGGGCAAAAAATTATTTTGACCGATACTGCCGGTATCCGCGCGCACGCTTTAGATGTAGCCGAGCAGGAAGGTATGCGCCGCAGTAAACGCGCGATGGAAGAGTCCGACGTCATTTTGTTTGTATTGGATTTGTCTCGGGCCGTTACGCCGGAAGAAAAACAACTGTGGCACGATATTCAAGCGGCGCATAAACGCACGATGATCGTACTAAATAAATCCGATAAGCCCTCCGCCGGCGTGCCTGATTTGGCTGATTTATCGTCTTATACGCAATTTACCGTTTCGTGTAAAAAAGGCGACGGCTTGGACGTGTTGAAAAACGCGCTTACCGCACCCGTAAACGAGGCGGAAAAAGACGGGCTCATGATTTCCAACTTACGCCACTACGAAGAATTATTGCGCGCGCAGACGGAACTGGAAAGTGCGCAGTTGCAACTAACTAAAAACGCAGGCGGTGAAATTTACGCCGAACACTTGCGCGGTGCGCTCGCGCATTTAAAAGATTTATTGGGAGAAGTCACGCCGGATGATATTTTAGGCGTGATTTTTTCCAAATTTTGTATGGGGAAATAAACGATGTTTACGTGCAGTAAAAAATATGACGTTATTGTAATTGGCGGCGGGCACGCCGGGTGCGAGGCCGCGTTGGCCGCGGCTAAGTTGGGTGCGCAGACGCTCCTTTTGACCCAAAATTTAGATACGATTGCCCAAATGTCGTGTAACCCCTCTATCGGCGGAATTGCCAAAGGACAAATCGTGCGCGAAATTGATGCCTTGGGCGGAGCGATGGGCCGCGTGACCGACTATGCCGCTTTGCACTATCACATGCTAAACACGGGCAAAGGGCCTGCGGTACACTCGCCGCGCGTCCAATGCGATAAAAAAGTGTACCAGTTTACCTTTAAACATTTCTTGGAACTCCAACCCAATTTGGATATCATGCAAGACGAGGCCGTTAAAATTGCAACTTCAGATGGCGCGGTAAACGGCGTAGTGACGTTGCGTAATACGCTTTATTCTACGCAAACCGTTATTTTGACGACGGGTACTTTTTTGGGAGGGACTATTCATATTGGCACGGTCATGACGCCCGGCGGACGGTATAACGATATGCCGTCTAATTTGCTGTCTAAAAATTTAAGCCAAGAACTGGGCTTACACCTCATGCGTTTTAAAACGGGCACACCCATGCGTATCAATGCGCGCGGGTTGGATTATTCCAAATTCCGTTTGCAACCGTCTGACAATCCGCTGCAACCCATTTCCCATTTTACCGATGTTCATGAGCAACAAAAGCGGAAATTTTTAAGTTGTTATATTACGCATACCACCCTGGCTACTGACAAAATTTTGCGCGAAAATTTCCAACGTTCCGCCATGTACGGTGGTAATATCCACAGCCAGGGACCGCGGTATTGCCCGTCGGTAGAAGATAAAATTAAAAAATTTCCGGAAGTTACTTCCCACCCGCTTTTCTTAGAGCCCGAAGGCGCGCATACGGAAGAATATTATATTCAGGGTTTTTCTACCAGCATGCCCGAGGACGTCCAGCGTGCGCTGATTGCGTCCGTGCCCGGTATGGAAAATGCCTCTATTACGCGCATGGGTTACGCCGTAGAATATGATTGCGCCAATCCGATGGACTTATATCCTGACCTGGAGAGTAAACGGGTACCCGGGTTATTTTGTGCGGGCCAAATTAACGGTACCACTGGGTATGAAGAAGCCGGCGGCCAAGGGCTTATCGCCGGTATCAATGCCGCTTTAAAAGTGCAAGGCAAGGAGCCGTTTGTCCTGCGTCGCGACGAAGCGTATATCGGGGTGCTGATTGATGACCTCGTTACTAAAGGCGTCAATGAGCCGTACCGGATGTTTACTTCCCGGGCGGAGTATCGCATTTTACTGCGTAACGATAATGCCGATTTGCGCCTGATGCCCCACGCATTTAAATTGGGGATGTTGGATGCTTCGTACAAGCACGCTTTTGAAAAGTACCAAGCGTTGTGCGAAACCTTAAAAGCCAATTTAAACGCCCCTGTTACTGACGAGCCGGATTTGTTTCCGTGGTCGCTCGCCAAAGCGCGCGCGCACGCGGAAATCCACCATAAATATGAGGGATATTACGAGCGTAATAAAAAAGACGCGGAGAAATTAGCCGAAGTGGACGCTATTAAAATCCCGGAAGGGTTTGACCCTTCTGGCGTGCGGGGGTTGCTGTTTGAAAGCGCGCAAAAACTGCGCGAAGTCAAGCCGCAAACACTCGGGCAGGCCAGCCGGATTCCGGGGGTAACGCCGTCGGATATTCAACTGTTAGCCGTGCATATTGAGCGGTTTAGGAGACTTAAACATGTGGCAACTGGTAAGTGAGTTTGCGGCTAAAAATTCGTTGCCGCTTTCGCAAGCGCAGGCCCAACAACTCGTGCAATATGCTCAGTTGGTGTGGGAGAAAAAAGACCGGTTAAACCTTACCAGTGCGTCCGGCGTGGAGGAAATTTTGCGCCGCCATATTTGCGACGGTTTGCAAGGCGCGGCGTGGGTGCAAACGTGGGTACAACAGCACGCGCTTGATACTTTTGAAGTAATAGATGCCGGCTCCGGCGCGGGGTACATCGGGCTGACGTGGGCCGTTGCTTTGCCGCAGGCCCGGGTTACGTTGGTGGAAAGTTTGGAAAAGCGGTGTGCTTTTTTGAATTGGGTTATTTTAAAATTAAATTTGAAAAATGTATCCGTTAAAAATATCCGTTTGGGAGAACAAAAAAATTTACAAGCCGATGTGCTAACCGAGCGGGCCATGGGACAACTGACCGACATTTTACCGATTTGTTTTCAAGCGGTAAAACCCGGCGGCGTGTTTGTGGCGTATCAAACCGAGGGGGCGGCAACAGGGAATGCGGCCCAATTGGGGGCCGTCCCACAAAGTGGACCGGTGTATACGTTGCCGTCGGATAATAAAAAACGGCACTTGGTGTATTTTGAAAAACAACGTGTATGAGCGATAAAACATTTTTAAAAGTAGTAGTGGTGTTGGTGTTAATCGTCGGCATTGGGTTGGCGGTAGGTGAAGCGTGGGATTTGCGCGATGTAGTGCAAATTATGTTTTCCGACAAGCCGCGTTCCAAAACTTCCGGTAAGAAAACGCCTTCAGAACCGACGGGCCCGTCAACGGTATCTCCACAGCCCCAAAATCAAGATGAACAAAAAGTCGGGCAACTCATTACCGGCTTAGAGCGTATAGCGGGGGTGGCCTCCGGGCAATCTACGGTGGATTCTATTCCCACACAGGCCATCCGGCCGCAAGATTCGGCCCGCAAAGTGCGTTGGGCGCCACCGCCGCCCGGGTTTTTGACGGCGGACACCTTTAATTATTTAATCTATCGGCAGGACAATCCCGTTACCGCTAATATCAAAACGGTGTTAGATACCATTCACGGGAATTTGATGTTGGATTTAACGCCGTTTACACTGGTGGTTAAACCGAATAAAATTTTAGTCATGTTGTTTGAGAACCGCACCACTTATCACGATTTTACACACCTGCCGGATTGGTCGGGGGCGGCTTCCGATTTGCAATCCGATACGATGTATGTGGTGGAAGGAAATAGTTTTTATCCGCTATCGGTGCACGAACTAACACACTTGTATTTTGACGGGTACTTTTTGCCGACGATTTCTCCGTTGTGGCTAAGCGAGGGAATGGCCGTCTATATGCAAATTTATGCTACCAAGCAGAAACCCGGTTGGATAGACCACAGTTTGCGCCGTATTTTATCGGGGGATATCATCCCGCTTGACGAAATGACGACTACGGAGGATTTAAATTCGTACGATACTTCCCGTGCGGAGTTGTGGTATACGCAAGCATACAGTTTGGTAGATTATTTGCTTAACCGCCGCACACGTGACGAATTTTATAAATTGTGTACGGAACTGAAAAATAAAGTTCCCTTGCACCAAGCCCTGTATCATACGTACGGCATGCCGTTTAATAAAGTCAGCGTGTTGCAAAACGTGTGGTTGCACGATTTACAAAAAGCATATCAGGAAGGACGAATCCTGGTTTCGCAACCGCTTTCGGCCATGGTGAAACAAACTCCTCCGGCCGATGGTATGATGCCCGCGGCCGCCTCCTCCATGTTGGCTACACCTGCACCGGCAGTTGCTGTTTCGGCGGCTCAACCGCCTGCACCGGGGGCTCAAGAAACGTCCGGAAGGGCGCCTGTCACTAAACCGGCGGCTCAATCGGCTCCGGTCCCGTCGTCTGCTAAACCCGCGACGCAGAAAACCAAAATCAATAAACTGCAAACAGTAGACCCGCGGGCCTATTGGGGGGGAAGTTAATGCAACCGGTGTGGACGCATATCCCCATTATGGTGGAACAAATTGCACAGTTGTTGTTGCGTAATCCCGGCGGAACATACGTGGACGGTACGTTGGGGTTGGGTGGGCATACGGCGTATTTTTTAACGCAATTAAACAGCCAAGCGCGGATTTTTGGGTTTGATAAAGACGAAGAAGCCCTGGCTTTGGCGCGTGCGCGCGTAAACGACGGGCGATTGTACACTTTTCATGCCAGTTACACCCAGGCACCGGAAATTTTGAAGTCGGCCGGGGTGGAACAAGTAGACGGACTCCTATTGGATTTAGGGCTCAGTTCGTATCAACTGGATAACCCCGCGCGTGGGTTTGGTTTATTGCAAAACGGGCCGCTGGATATGCGTTTTGATTTATCGGCTACGTTGACGGCGGCCGATATCGTTAATACTTGGCCGCTGCAAGAACTGGTGCGTATTCTGACCGATTACGGCGAGGAGCGTCAGGCGGAAAAAATTGCGTTGGCTATTTTATCGGCCCGCAAACAAGCCCCGTTACAAACGACCCACGAACTGCGTCAACTGGTGGAAAATATTATTCCGCGCTATGGCAAACGGCACCCGGCTACGCAAACATTTCAGGCCTTGCGTATGGCATGTAACAGCGAGTTGGAAATCGTAGCCCAGGCCGTACAAACTTTGCCGCACTTGCTAGCACGAGGGGGCCGGGCCGCGGTGTTAACCTTCCATTCGCTGGAAGACAGAATGGTAAAAAATCAGTTCAAAGTATTGGCCGCAAGCGGGGAATTTCAATTAGTCAACAAGCATGCGCTGGCCCCCGGTTACGACGAAATCCGTCAGAACCACCGGGCCCGCAGTGCTAAATTGCGCGTGATAGAGAGGATAAACTAAGTGCCTGTTTTTCGTATTATTTTTCTGGTAGCGGTGTTGGCGTTCGGGGTGGTGTGGATACGAATAGAAGTCAATCGTTCCGGCCGCACGATAGGCCAGTTGCAAAATGAAGTGGATATCAAAGAAGCCCGCAACCAGTATTTGAAATTAGAAATTTTACGCCTGTCTAACCCGGATACTATTTCCCGCCAGGCGAAAGAAAAATTTGGTTTGGAACCGATTGCCCCCACCCGGGTGATTGTGTTAGATAAAAAATAAGTATGTTAAGTAAGCGTGTTTCTTCCCCGGTTGTATTCAACATCAAAAAGCGTATGCGTGTGATGGGGCTGTTGATGTTGTTTATTCCGCTGATTATTTTTGTCCGTTTATTTTATATGCAAACTTTCTTGCATGAGGCCTTTGTTTCCAAAGCGGAGCGTTCTATTTACAATTATTTGGCCGAGGACCGTTTGCGGGGGAAAATTGTAGATACCAACGGCCGTGTATTGGCCGAATCGGTGCGGACGCATTCGTGTGGTATCAGTAAACGCTACGTAACGGATAAAGACAAAACCGTAGAATTTTTAGCCCAAACATTACAAGTGCCCAAACACCAAATTTTAGAGAAATGGAATAAAACCGGCCCGTTCTTTTTTGTGGCTAAAAAGATCAAGCCCGATACGTATATTAAAATTGCCGGTATTTTGCGTATCCCGCTGGGCCAGGGGTTGGAACTGACGCCGGAGTACGAACGTATCCACCCGTACGGAGAAAGTGCGTTAGACGTTATCGGTACGGCCAATTCCAAAAATTTCGGACTCTCCGGCGTGGAACAAATGCTCAACAGCGAACTTTCCCAAGATATCAGTAAAAAACGGGCTAAACATTCCCGGCACGGGGCGGTCATTTACGAGCGTAAACTGCGGGAAGAATTATCGGTAGGAAATGTGTATTTGACGTTGGATGCCGTGGCCCAGTATTACGCCGAGAAGGCCTTGTATAAGGCGGTGGAGGATGTCGGCGCAGAACGCGGCGTGGCACTGGTGCAAGAACCGCATACCGGGCGTATTTTGGCGGCGGCCTCGTATCCGGTGAAGGACGGACAATCATTGGCGTTTCAATTTACCTACGAGCCGGGTTCTACGTTTAAAACAATTGCGATTGCTTCGGCGTTGGATGCCGGGGCGGTGCGGATTACCGATAGTATAGATATGGAAGGACGCAAATGGGAAGCCGTCAAAGGGTTTACCGTGCGCGATAACCAACATAAAAAAGATTTCTTGTCTATCCCGGAAATTATGCAACTTTCTTCCAATATCGGTGCCGGCAAAATCGCTCTTGATTTGGGGGCTAAAGATCTGTTCTATTACATAAAAGCATTTGGGTTTGGCTCCAAAACCGATATCAACTTTAACGGGGAGTCCAAAGGCAGCGTCGCGCCGCATACCAAGTGGACCAAAGTGGATACGATTACTAAAGGATATGGCTACGGGATTGCGGTAACACCCATCCAGTTAATCAACGCCTACTCGGCGATTGCCAACGGCGGTACCCTAATGCAACCGCATTTAATTGACCGTATTGAATATGCCAACGGTAAAGTGGAAAAACGTTCCAAACCCGTCAAAATCCGCCGGGTGTTTAAAAAACCCGAAACCGCCGCTATTATGACCAAAGTATTGCAAAGCGTGGTAGAAAACGGTTCGGGCAAGCGCGCGCAAATTGAGGGTTATACTGTGGCCGGCAAAACCGGTACGGCGGAAAAACTAAGCGCGGAGGGAGGATATGGAAAGCGCAGCCACGTAGTGTCGTTTTGCGGGTTTGTGCCGGCTTCCAATCCGCAGTTTACAATTTTGGTGATTTTGGATAATCCGGCTAAATATACTTTTGGCGGTACGGCGGCGGCCCCGGTGTTTAAAGAAATCGCCCAACCGCTTTTAGCACGCAAAGCAGTACCGCCGGACCAATTGGATTTTGAATAAATTAAAAGTTTTTGAAGAAGGAGAATTATATGAAATTAAATTTAACACTTCGCAAAGTAGCCGAAGTGATGAACGGAAAATTAGTAGGGGGCAACCCGGAGCAAAAAATAAATTCGTTCGTTACCGACAGCCGGGTCGTGGCTCCCGGGGATGCGTTTATTGCGCTCAAAGGGGCCAATTTTGATGCCCGCCAATTTATTCCCCAAGTTTTACAACAAGGCGCTATGGTCGTAATAGCCGAAGAAAAAGGATTTACCGTTCCGGCGGGAACCGCGGCCGCTTTTATTTTAGTGAAAGACTCGCTGCTTGCCTTGCAAAATTTAGCCAAATATCACCGTTTGAACAGCACGCTTAAAGTAGTGGCCATTACCGGATCCAACGGTAAAAGCACCACTAAACAAATGTTACGTGCCATTTGCCAAGCAGCGGGAGAAACAGTAGCCAACACGGGAAACTTTAACAACCAGTTTGGGGTGCCTTTTTCGTTGTTGGAAATCCAACCCAAGCATCGGTTCGGAGTGTTTGAACTGGGGGCTTCACATCCCGGAGATATTGAAGAAACGGCCCGTCTGGCTGTGCCGGATGTGGCGGTTATTACCAATGTGTCCGCGGCACATTTGGAGTTTTTCCACGACTTGGAAACGGTATACCAAACTAAAACGGAAATCGCCCGCTGTTTAAATTGCGGCGGCACACTAATTTATAATGCCGACGACGTGAATTTAGCGCGTTTGAAAACGGAGTTTAAAGGGAAAAGTCTGTCGTTTGGATTTACGCCCGGCAGTGATGTGCAGATTTTGGAAACAGAACATTTTGCTTTTACCTACAAAGGGGAAGCGTATGTGTTTGAGCAGTATTTTGAACGGCACGATAAACTCAATGCGGCGGCGGCTTGTTCGGCGGCTATTTCGCTGGGGTTGTATATGGACCACATCCGGCAAGGGCTGGCTCATTTTACGCCGATGCCAATGCGTTTGGAACGCAGTACCAAAAACGGCGTGCATTTTATTTTGGACTGTTACAACGCCAATCCGGCCAGTATGAAAACCGCCTTGGAAATTTTAGGACGTGAAAAAAACACCCCGCGTATTGCCGTGTTGGGTGATATGAAAGAATTGGGAAGTGCCTCCAAAGAATATCACCGCCAAGTAGCCCGGCAGGTGTTGGATAACCGGGTGGAGCACGTTTTTTTGGCCGGGCCGGAAATGCGCTACGCGTATGAAATCTTAAAGACGGCGCCGGGTATTACCGTGCAGTATGATGTAACCCCTGCCGGGTGGACGGACGCGTTAAAAAAAGTCTTATCCGGCGGTGCAACGTGTCTAATTAAGGCCTCGCGGTCTATGCATTTTGAAACTATCTTAAAGGAGATCTAAAACTATGTTATATTATTTGTCCCTGTTTAAAGACGATGTGAGTTTTTTAAACATTTTCAGTTACATTACGTTCCGCACCGGCGCGGCGATTTTTACAGCGTTTTTCTTGACGTTGTTAATCGGCCCGCGGGTGGTGGCCAAACTGCGCTCGTATAAAATTCAACAAGTAGAGCGGGAATATGGCCCGGCCTCACACCTTTCCAAAAGCGGTACTCCGACGATGGGCGGTGTGTTGATTTTTATTAGTTTAATTGTAAGCGTACTGTTATGGACGCGTTTGGACAGTACGTACCTGTGGCTTTTGGTATTTACCACTGTTTCGTTAGGGTTTGCCGGTGTGATGGATGATTACACTAAATTAGTAAAGAAAAATCCCGAAGGGATGAAATCTTCCATTAAATTGGCTATTCAACTTTTTACGGCGATAGTAGTGGTGGGTTATTTGGCCATCAATCCGCCTAACGGTGAATATGCGACTTCGCTGATTATTCCGTACATGAGCAAGATGTTTATTGATTTATCCGTCTTTTACTTTGCCTTTGCGATGTTGGTGATTGTGGGGTCTTCCAATGCTACTAACCTCACCGACGGATTGGACGGCTTGGCCAGCGGATGTATGGTGTTTACGGCGGCTACGTACGGTATTTTTGCTTATGTGGCGGGTAACATTCAATTTGCCGATTATTTGAAAATTATTTACGTGCCCGGCGCCGGGGAAATCACCGTGTTTATGGGTGCGCTCATCGGTGCGTGCTTAGGATTTTTGTGGTTTAATGCGTATCCGGCCCAAGTGTTTATGGGGGATACAAGTTCGTTGTTCTTAGGTGGGGTTATCGGTACGGCGGCCTTGTGCGTCAAACAAGAATTACTGTTGCCCATTGCCGGCGGACTTTTTGTGTTGGAAACGGTATCGGTGATGTTGCAAATGGGATATTTTAAACTTACCCACGGTAAACGGTTGTTTAAAATGGCACCGATTCACCATCACTTTGAACTTTTGGGAGTAGCAGAACCCAAAGTAATCGTCCGGTTTTGGATTGTGGGGGTCATGTTGATGTTACTGGCATTGGCTTCCTTAAAGATTAGGTAAATATGGTAAAACTGTTTCGCAAATCTTCGCGCACCCGTCAGACACCGTTGCATAAAACGGCGCAAGTAGCACGCAGCCGTTCCGGGCAAGAAAAGGGTTGGCAACCGCTACGGTTGGATAAACGCTTGGCAGTCATTACGTTGGTTTTTGTGATGACAGGGTTGGTGTTTACCTATTCTTCCAGCGCGTTTGATTCTTCGGCATTTTTCAAAAGACAACTTATTTTTGATGCGTTGGGTTTAGCGGCGGCCTTATTTATATCGCAAACGTACGACAAATTGCAACGCTTAAAAATTTTCCGTCCTATCAACCTGATGTACTTGACGTGGGCGTTGTTAATTGCCGTATTGTTTACGCGTACGCAGGCGCACGTACACCGGTGGATTGATTTCGGATTTTTTAAACTTCAGCCGTCCGAAATTGCCAAAGTCACGTTGGTGATTTATGTGGCCGATTATTTAGAAGGCGTGAGTGGAAAACTGGCTAAAAATTGGAAACTGCTTATTAAACCGATTGGCGTGGCGGGGATTACCCTGGGACTTATTTTGGCCGAGCGCGATTTCGGAACGCCGTTTTTGATGGGGATTGTGTTCGTGTGTATGATGTTAGTGGCGGGGATGCGGTTTCTCCATTTATTGGTGCCGGCTGTTGTTATTTCGCCGCTAGTGATACAACAACTGTTCTTTGTGGCCTATCGGCGGGAGCGTATTTTCTCTTTCTTAAATCCGTTCGCGACGGAAAGCACGACCGGATACCAGTTGGTGCAGTCGCTGGTGGCGGTGGGGTCCGGCGGTTGGTTTGGAAAAGGCCTGGGAAACAGTGAATTAAAACTGGAATATTTGCCGGCTGCTCATACCGATTTTATTTTTTCGGTCATGTGCGAGGAATTCGGACTTTTTCGGATTGCGCTTATTTTGCTTGGCTTTTGTTGGTTACTGGTACGCGGAATCAGTTTGGCACGCGTAGCCAAGACGCACTTTCGCAGTTTGGTTATTTTCGGACTGACGATAACAATTTGTCTGCAGGCATTTTTTAATATGGCCATGGCGATTGGGCTGATGCCCACCAAAGGGATTGCGTTGCCCTTTTTCTCTTATGGGGGGTCATCGGTCATCATGACGCTGGTGATGATGGGTATTATCCTTAATTTGGCCGCCGTAGATAACACGCAAAATAATCTGCGTGAAGATGTAACAACTTATAAAAATAGGAATAAATAATTATGAATAAACGTTTTATTATTGCTTCCGGTGGAACCGGCGGGCATTTCTACCCGGGGTTGGCACTGGGCAAAGCACTTAAACAGCGGGGGGGCGTAGTGATGTTTTTGGTACGCAAAAACGACCCGGCCATCCCGATTATAGAAAAAAACCGCTTACGCTACCGCGAAATTGATTTTATGGGTTTACCCCGCTCGCTTAATCCGTTGCGCCAGTTGCGTTTTTCGGGTAAGTTTTTCAAATCGCTGTTAGATACACGCCGTATTATTAAAAAATTTCATCCGGACGTAGCCATGGGTATGGGGGGATATATTTCTTTCCCGCTTATTTTTACGGCGTATTTGATGCACATTAAAACGGCCGTGCACGATTCCAATGCGCGTATGGGGCTGGCCAACCGGGTCTGTGAGAAATTTGCCCGGTTATTTATGTTAGGTCTGCCTATGAAAAAATGTCCAAAAAACTCTAAGTTGATGAGTACGCCCATCCGTCCTGAGTTTGCGGAAGATGCGGACCGGGAGGCATTACTCAAAGCATTGAAATTGGATCCTAAGATGAAGACGGTTTTAGTAGTAGGAGGAAGCCAAGGCGCGCAACATCTCAACGAAGCCGTAGCCCAGGCAGCCAAAACGTTTACGAAGTGGCAATTTATTCATATTACGGGCGAGCGTTGGTTTGGGCCGGTGCGCCAACTTCACGGGGATAACCCGCGGGTAGCGGTGTTACCGTATAGCCACGAAATTTACAATTTGATGAAAATTGCCGACGCGGCCATTTGCCGAAGTGGTGCCAGTACGCTGGCGGAACTGATTTATTGCCAGTTGCCTGCGGTGTTGGTTCCTTACCCGCACGCGGCGGCCAATCATCAGTATTATAATGCAAAAATCCTGGCGGACCGGGGATGTGCGTTTATCGTGAATGACGATGAATCCCTGGTGAAAAATTTGCAGACCGAATTTGCTAAATTAGATAATCCGCGCAAGTTGTCGGCCATGCGTTATGCGTTTTTATGGTTGCGTTTACCCAGCCCGATAAACGCAGCACGCAACATTGCCCGGATGTTGTTGAAATTATAGCGGACGTCGGAATTTTTCCAAAAAAACACCCCGGGCGAGCATCCGGGGTGTTTTACGTAATAGCGATTTATTTGTTCATTTGGGTGACAAAGTGACAAATGGATTCATCAATATCATCACCGTTTTCCCCTTTGTCGCAAGTGCGGTTTCCGTCTATGTCATACGTTAAGATGTAGTGGGCGTTACCGACATCTTCCCCATCATCGGTGTCTAAGCGGTAAGCCACTACTCTAAAATTATCCCCACCCAAGTCATACCTGAAGTTGCGGGTACGGAAAGAACTTCCTACTACCGTATCTCCCGTTTCCGGGCTTTTGCAAGATTCGGTTCCGCCCCGTTCTACCCAGGAACCGCCTTTTAAATCTATATCGGCAATTTGTTCTTGCTTATATACACAATTCCAGTTGGGTTTGGCTTGGTGGAAGCGTTGGGAAGAATCCACAATGGCTTTCATGACGACCAACGCCTCAGATACGCGGGTTTTTTCCATAGCCGTTTCATATTGCGGCAAGGCGATGGCTGTCAATATGCCCACAATCAAGACTACTACGAGTAATTCAATTAACGTAAAACCTTGTTTCATGCTTTTTCTCCTGTAATAAACTCCTCTAATAGTATACAATTTTTTCTTACTTTCTCAAGCGAAAAATACCAGGTTACTTCCCGCGGATGCGTTTAATGTGGCGGCGGTGCTCGTCAAACGTGCGGGAAAATACGTGCCGCCCGCCGGATTCCGCCACAAAATACAACGCATCAAAGTCGGGCTCGGGTGTGAGTACCGCTTTGATAGATTCGTAGCCCGGGTTGCAAATCGGCCCCGGAGGGAGCCCTCCGTAGCGGTAAGTGTTGTAAGGGGAATCGGTTTTTAAATCGGCGTAGGTCAGCCCTTTTTTCCAGTAACGGTTTTCCTTTAGATTAAATCCCAGGGCGTATTGTACTGTTGGGTCGGCTTCTAATTTTTTGCCAATGTAGAAACGGTTTAAATAAACGGCGGCAATTTTGGGGCGTTCGTCGTGTACGACGGCCTCGCGCTCTACAATGGAGGCCACCGTTAATACCTGGTTTTCCGTGAGCGAGGTGGGGTATTGTTTAAGTAACGGTGTGACGGCTTGCGTATATTGTTGCGTCATTTTATGGACGACGGTTTGCGCCGGCGTATTGGCCGCAAATAAATACGTGGAGGGAAACAACTTGCCTTCGGCTTTCTCCTGGCGGACAATGGCTAAAAATTCGCGCGCATCGGTAATACCCAGTTCGGCTAGTTTTTCTGCGATTTCTTCGCTTCTCCAACCTTCTAAAAAAGTAACTTTTTCATAGTGAGTGCAACGTCCGCTTTTGATGCAATTGATGACTTCAAACTCGGACATATTTTTGCGCAAGTCAAACTTTCCGGCTTTTAAATCGCTGGACGAGGAGGTAAGTTTTAAAATAATTTTGAATAAAATTTCACTGCGTATGATGCCCGCTTTTTTGAGTTGGCGCGCGACGGAAGAACCGCTTTGCCCCGGTTCAATGGTAAGTAGGACCGGTGTCCCCGCACTGAAAAAATATACTTTTGCTCCCCCGATCAAGGCGGCCAATAAGAGCAATCCTCCGATGAAAAGCAAAAGTAATTTCTTCATACTTATTTAACAAGTTTAATAAAATGGCGTTTGCCGGCTTGCAGCACGTCGCCGTTTTCAAAAGCAAGCGGGCCGTCTTGCGTGATACGTTCTCCTTTTAAACGTACCGCGCCCTGCTCAATGAGCCCGCGGGCTTTGTTTTTGCTGGCGGCGGCTCCGGCGGCAAATAACACGGCTGACACCATGGCGCCCGGTTCGGGCTTAAATTCCGGGATATCCGTCGGTAATTCTTTTTTAGAAAATACTTTTTCAAAGTTAGCAAGCGCCTCTTGCGCGGCTTGCTCATTGTGAAAGCGGGTTACCAAAATCCCGGCCAATTTCTTTTTGGCGGCCATGGGGTGCATGGATTTTATTTCTTCTACATTTTCGTTTGTTAAAAGTTCGTAGTACATGGGCATAAGTTCGTCGGGAATGGACATCAGTTTGCCAAACATATCATTCGGCTCGTCGTTAAGACCCACGTAGTTACCATAGGATTTGGACATTTTTTTCACGCCGTCCAGTCCCACCAACAGCGGCACCGTAAGCGCCACTTGCGGCTCAATTGCGTTGTTTTTTTGGAGTTGGCGTCCGACGAGTAAATTAAAAATTTGGTCCGTGCCGCCCAGTTCTACATCGGCTTCTAACGCCACGGAATCCTGCCCTTGAAATAAACTGTATAATACTTCCAACATACTAATGGGGTTTCCGGCGGCCATGCGTTTTTTGAAATCATCGCGCTCCAATACTTGCGCAACCGTAATTTTCTGCAAGGTTTGTAGCAACGCCGGTCCGTGTACGAACGGTTCAAGCCATTCACTGTTGAAACGGATTTCCGTTTTGTGGGGGTCTAATACCTTGAATGCCTGGTCGGTATACGTTTTAGCGTTTTGCAAAATTTGTTCGCGCGCGAGCACCGGGCGGGTAGAATCACGTCCGGACGGGTCGCCGATAGCGGCGGTAAAATCACCGATGACAAGTACGGCTTTGTGTCCCAAATCCTGAAAGCGCCGCACCAAAGAAAGGGCCACACTGTGGCCTAAATGTAAATCGGCGCTGGTCGGGTCGCAACCGAGTTTAATTTTTAAGGTTTTACCGCTCTCTAATTTTTTGGCGAGGTCGGCTTTGGAAACAATATCCACGCAACCGCGTGTTAAAAAAGAAATTTGCTCATCAATCGTCATAAAATCTCCTAAAAATTATTATATCAAATTACTCGTACGACCCAAAGAGGCATACTATGCGTTCTAAAATTTATTGGGTTCTACCACGTAAAACCAAAAAAACATAACGCCAATGGTAACGCCCAAAAACAATAAAACATATAGAAGATAATCCCACCCATTTGATTTTCCCGGAATCGTAATTTTCATAAGTAATGTGCTGATTTTGTGACCAAAAAGTGAAATTACCACCGCACATAGAACAAATAACAAAAGTCCGATTATCATTTATTTTTTCTCCTTTTAGTAAAAATCGTAAGGGTCGGCTGACAGTTTTACCGTTACTTTTTTGGCCGGCTCAAAATTATCTAACACGGCCAGCAAGTCGGCACGGCGTGCTTCGTCCGTCTTAAATAGCAAGTATTGCTTTTTTAAGGTATCTGTTTTTTTGGCACACCACACCGGGCCTAAAATTTCGGCCGATAGCGGTGTGCAGATTTTTTTCAAGCGGTTTGTTTCGCTTTGCAGTAATTGGGCGTCCTTGGCCTTTAACGTCATTTTAAACAAGTGAACAAAGGGAGGATAATGAAAACTCTCGCGCAAGGCCATTTCCGTTTCGGCGGCGTCCTTATAATTTCCGGCAAAGAGGGGGGCGTAGTCGTAGCCGTCCGGGTCGGCGGTTTGGACGATGAGCCGTCCGTTCTTAGTGCCGGATAAATGGCCGCGCAATTCAAACAAAAGCCGGGTAAATTTCTCGGTGGCGCGGTAATCGGGGGAAGCCAGTTCTAACTCGGCGTCCAATACGGCACACAGCGTGATTTTGGCTCCGCGCAGGGCTCCTGCGGCCACGCGCGTGCCGATGATAATATCGGCACTCCCGTTTTTGAGTGCGTCCAAGGCCGCAAAGCCCTGGCCGTTTTTTGTTTTCAATGTATCTGATTCTAAACGCAGGAGTTTGGCCTGCGGAAAAATTTTAGCCAGGTCAGCCGCTACTTTCTGCGTACCGCCGCTGCGTGATTTAAAAACTAAATTGTGGCACTTGGGACACTCCTGCGTAAGGGGTGCTTTTTGGCCGCATTTTTTGCAAACCAGTTCGTCGCCTTGGGCGGTTTTTTTGTGTGACAAAATTCCGCCGCACGCAGGGCACCGGGCATACGTGCCGCAGTTTAAACACGCATAAGCCCCTGCATATCCCAAACGATTGAAAATGAGTAAAGCCGTTTCATGACGTTGTAAATTTTCGGCGAGTTGGCTGATTAAATAGTCGGATAAAAAGCGTGATTTTTCACCTTTTTTTTCGGAAAATTTGACGTGCGCGCAAAAGTGATGGCCCGGTACGGCCGAGATAAAGGCAAGCCGTTTAATGTGGCCTTGTTGGGTTTGATGTTCCAGTTCCGCGCTGGGCGTAGCGGAAACAAATAACAATACGGCCCCGTGCATGCGGGCGCGGAATAAAAGCACTTCGCGGGCGTGGTAATACGGTTTGTTTTCTTCTTGTTTATAATTATCGTCGCCCTCCTCTAACATGGCGGCCAAACGCAGATTTTTGAACGGGAGTAGTACCGCCGAACGCGTGCCGATTACCACGCATGGGCGCCCGGAGGAAATAGCGGCGAAAAATTTTTTCTTTTTACTCAGCAGCATCCGGCTGTGCCAACAAAACACGTTGTCCGCACCGAAACGCGCCTCGGCTTCGGCAATAAATTGACGCGCGGCGGCTATATCGGGTACGGTAATTAGTGTTTGCCCGTACGAGGAAAGCACCCGTCCGGCCGCACGCAATACCACTTCGGTCTTTCCGCTGTAGGCCGGGCCATCTAACAACAAAGCGTGAAATTTATACGGGGGCAATTCTTCTAACAGTTCCAGGGCCGCTTTTTGGGAAGGCGTTAACGCATAGGTTGGATGTTTGACCGTCACGCGGACTTCTTGCGGCGGCAGTTGTAGTTTGACGTACGGTTGTAAAGGGATAAGTGCACCTAAAATCTGTCCGATGGGGCCGCCCCAATTGTTTTTGATAAAGCGTGCCAACGGAAACAAGTCCGAACCAAACAGCGGGGTTTTATCTATAAGTGCGGTGATATCTTTAAGCGTGATGTGGGCGGGGGCGTCGGAAATTTCGGTTACCTGCGTAACGATGCCGCCGGTAAGTACGCGCCCGAACGGCGCCGTTACACGCATGCCGGGGCGGATTTCATCTGCCAGTTCTTCCGGGATGCGGTAATCAAAATCGCGGTCCAACGGTACATCAAAGGCAACTTTGCAAAACATAATTTATTTAGCAGGACCTTTAAGCCCCAATTTAGCCATAACCATTTGCAAATCTTTCCAGGCGTCTTTTTTCCAACCGGGGTTACGCAGTAGGGCGGCCGGGTGAAAAGTGGCAATAATTTGTACCGGGCGAGGGAGTTCCACGCTGTCTAAATGTAGGTTGTAGAATTGCCCGCGCAAGGCACCTAAGGATTTGGCGTCGCTAATGAGTGCTTTGGCCGAGACTCCGCCTAACGCAACAATATATTTGGGGCAAATAATGGCAATTTGTTTTTCTAAAAATTTGCGGCAACAGGCAATTTCTCCGGCGTTGGGGGCGCGGTCATTGCCGTGTTTTTCGGGGTGTTGCGGGTCCGTCATTGGGTGGCATTTGGCAATGTTGGCAATAAATACCTGTTCACGCGTAAGCCCCATGGCGACAATCATTTTGTCTAATAATTGCCCGGCGCGGCCGACGAACGGACGGCCTTGGCGGTCTTCGTCGTAACCGGGGCCTTCGCCGATGAACATCAGTTCGGTATCTACGTTCCCTTCGCCGGGAACGGCATTGAGGCGCGTAGCCCCTAGCGGACAACGGGTACATTGTTTAATCGTATCGGCCAATTCTTGCAGTGCGGCTTGTTTTTGTGCGGTAGTCATAAGGGGCTCCTGCGCCGGTGAGGCATCGGGGGCGGCTTCGGGCGTGGCGGCACGGGGGAAATCTATGCGCAAGGTGGAGTCCTCCTGCATAGGGGGGACCCGCCCGGCTAAATCGCGGGAAACCGCGGCGGCCGCCTGGGTAGGGGCCGCCGTGTGGATAAATTCGTCTTCGTCCTGGTTCTTTAGGAAGTGTTTTAATTCTCCCGCCAACCGGCGCAGTGAATTTTTTTCCATTATAATTTTAAGGGTTCTTTGGCTTTGCGTTCCGCTTCTAAGCGGGCTTCTTCTTGGGCTTTCATTTCCTTTTCCAAGTTGTCTTTGCTGATGTGCAAGACGTCTTCTTTGGAAACACGGCCCGACAAAATATCATCCAAGGCGACTTTGATAACAACGGCATGCGGTTGGTTTTTATATTCGCTTTGTTTGCGCAATTGTTTGGCCCACATGGAAGCGAGCACAACAATATCGTAGCGGTCGCCGTCAAAGTTCATCAGTTTAGCATCCAATTCTTTTTCGTTTTTGGTGGACATAATTCTCCCTCGTAATTATTTCAGATTTTTAACTTTTTTTAAATCTTGCCGGGCTACTTTACATTGTTCCGCCGCCACAATACCGGCCATACCCGTGATGGCTTTTTCCAAATCGGCATTGAGTAAAACGTAGTCGTAGCGGTCCAATTCCTGCACTTCTTTTTTGGCGGTTTCCAAACGCAGTTCAATGTCTTGCGTGTTATCGTTGCGGCCTAAAATGCGTTTTTTGAGTTCCTTTAGACTGGGCGGAATAATAAAAACCAAAACGGCATTTTCGTAAATTTTCTTGACGGTGCGTGCCCCTTGTACATCAATCACCAAAATGGGGCAGATTCCTTTTTTAAGTAAGTCGTCTACAGATTTTTTTGGGATTCCGTAATACGACGTATGGACTTGCGCCCATTCTAACATTTGATTTTTTTTGATAGCTTGTTCAAATTGTTTAATCGTCCAAAAATGATAATCTTTCCCGTTTTTTTCGCCTTTGCGCGGTGCACGGGTGGTGGCGGTAATCACGCGCGCAACGGTTTTGTTGCGCTTGAGTACCGCATCAATAATGGTTGTCTTACCCGCCCCCGACGGAGAAGATACAATAATGGGAAACGCCTTCATATTGCTATTATAGTAAATAGGGGGGAACAGGCGCAAGGGCTAGAAGGGGAGTCTGTAAACTTTACAAGTGCTACCTCCTATCGTATATACATACACACCTCCCAACGCTTTACACGCCTGGTTATACACGGCAGAATTAGCTGTACAATAATAATACCCCTTCAAAATAAGGCCTTCGTGAACACGTACAGAATTATCAAAAAAATATGTAATACCTTCCAGCGGGCGATTAGGTAGAGAGATTTCCACTCTATCTTCTACTGAACCATAACCATTGGTGGCAAGACTTATTTGAGTTTTGTTTTGCAGTTTTATTTTCAGATAATTTGTGACATTAGTTACCGTTGTATAATTTCCTACATCTATACCGAGCGTATCCAAATCGGTCGTATATTCCCCGTTAGCCAGATAATACGCTTCCTCAGCGTCTTTAATGGCTTTGGCCAACGCAAACGCTTGTGATAAACGGCTTTTGGCTACCGCCACTTGATATTGCGGCAACGCCACTGCGGCTAAAATGCCGATAATAAGTACGACTACCAATAGTTCAATAAGTGTAAATGCTTGTGTGTTTTTCATGTTTTTTTGCTCCTTTATTTTTTACTGATACTCTATTATCGTTTTTTTTTTTGATTTGTCAAGTGTTTTTTTGAGCGGTGGGTACTTCGTCGGGGATTAGGGGGTACAAAAAACAACCCGGACTTTTGGTCCGGGTTGCTTTTACTAAATAACTAGCACTTATTTGCGTTTCTTAGCAAGCACGTCTTTGGCTGCTGCTTGAGCCGCCGCCAAACGCGCTATCGGTACGCGGAACGCCGAGCAAGACACGTAGGTAAACCCTTCGCGGTGGCAGAATTCCACACTGGCCGGGTCGCCGCCGTGTTCACCGCAAATACCGATTTTGAGATTCGGTTTTTGCGCGCGGCCTTCGCATACAGCGTGTTCAATGAGCATGCCCACACCGCGTTGGTCCAGCGTTTGGAACGGGTCGTTTTCCAGGATACCTTGTTTGAGGTATTCCGGCAAGAACGCTCCGATATCATCACGCGAGAAACCAAACGTCATCTGCGTTAAGTCGTTGGTACCGAACGAGAAGAAATCCGCTTCCGCCGCTACTTCGTAAGCCAAGACAGCCGCGCGGGGGATTTCAATCATCGTTCCGACGGAGTAGTTGAGTTTTTTGACTTTCGTTTTGGCAACTACTTCTTCGTAGGCGGCACGAATAAGTTTCTTTTGGGTGATGATTTCGTTGACGTCGCAGGTGAGCGGAATCATGACTTCCGGAATGGCTTTGACGCCTTCTTTAATCAGTTCGGCGGCCGCTTCAAAAATCGCGCGCGATTGCATCGTGGTGATTTCCGGGTAAGTAACACCCAAGCGGATACCGCGGTGACCCATCATCGGGTTCACTTCGTGTAGTCCCGCGGCGCGTTCTTTAAATACCGCCATGGAAATACCCAAGGCCTTGGCGAGTTCTTGTTGTTTTTCGGGCAAGGTCGGCACGAATTCATGCAAGGGCGGGTCCATCAAACGCACCGTAACGCTGTAACCGGCCATCGCTTTGAGGGTGGCTTTGATTTCTTTTTTCATGTGCGGGAATAATTCGTTTACCGCGGCTTTGCGTTCGGCTTCGCTACCGGAGAGAATCATTTTGCGCAAGATGAAAAGCGGCTTATCGGAGTTTTTGCCGTAGAACATGTGTTCAATGCGGAACAGCCCGATCCCTTCAGCGCCGAATTTGCGCGCTTTGAGGGCGTCGTCTTCCGTATCGGCATTGGCGCGGACTTTCAAGGTGCGTACTTTATCACACAGCGCGAGGAAGTTGGCCAAGTTTTTGTTGCCTTCGCCGGCGGCTAACATTTTTAAAGCACCCGCGTAGACATAGCCCTTGGTACCGTTCAATGTCAGTTCATCGCCTTCTTTATAGATTTTGCCGCCCATGGAGACGGTTTTTTTGTTGAGGTCAATTTCTAATTCACCGCAACCGACGATGCAGCATTTACCCCAACCGCGGGCGACTAACGCCGCATGTGAGGTCATACCGCCGCGTTGGGTTAAAATACCCGCCGCCGCGCGCATCCCTTCAATATCTTCGGGGTTGGTTTCTTCGCGCACTAAAATAGCATTGATGCCTTTTTCTTGCAGTTCAATGGCATCCACGGAGTTAAATACGATTTTACCGCACGCACCGCCCGGGCCGGCAGGTAAACCTTGCGCTACCGGTTTGGCACCGGCTTCGGCTTTCGGGTCAATGGCGGGCAATAAGAGTTCGCCCAACTGCGCAGGCGTGACACGCAAAACGGCTTCTTCTTTGGTAATCAAGCGTTCTTTGACCATGTCCAACGCCATTTGTACCGCGGCCGTACCGTTGCGTTTACCGACGCGGCATTGGAGCATCCACAAGCGTTGGTTTTCAATCGTAAATTCAATATCCAACATATCGTGGAAGTGTTTTTCCAATTTCTTTTGGATTTGGTCTAATTCCTTGTATACTTTGGGCATTACTTTTTCCAAGGTGGGCAAGTTTTTGGAGTGGGCGTTGGCAGACCATTTGTTCATCGGAGACGGAGTGCGGATACCGGCTACCACGTCTTCACCTTGTGCGTTGATTAAATATTCACCGTAGAAGTGGCTGTCGCCATTTCCGGGGTTGCGGGTAAAGGCCACACCGGTCGCGCTGTCGTCGCCCATGTTACCAAACACCATGGTTTGTACGTTGACCGCCGTACCCCAATCGTGCGGGATGTTTTCAATGTTGCGGTAGGCAATCGCGCGTTTACCGTTCCAAGAGGCAAACACCGCGCCGATCGCGCCCCATAATTGTTCCATCGGGTCGTCCGGGAATTCTTTTTTGAGTACTTTTTTAACGGTCTTTTTAAATTCTACGCAGAGTTTTTTGAGTTCTTCCGCCGGGATTTGCGTATCGTCTTTTACGTGCAATTTGGCTTTGACGTCGCCCATCATACCGTCTAAGATTTTGCGGATGCCTTCGCCGTCTTTGGGTTCAATACCGGCGGCTTTTTCCATCACTACGTCGGAGTACATCATAATCAAGCGGCGGTAAGCGTCGTACACAAAGCGCGCATCGCCGGTTTTGGCAATCATGCCCGGGATGGTTTTTTCGGTAAGACCAATGTTCAAAATGGTTTCCATCATACCCGGCATGGAAGCACGCGCCCCGGAGCGGACAGATACGAGCAACGGGTTCGTTTCGGAACCAAATACTTTTTTGGCTTTGCGCTCTACTTCATGCAAGTTGGCGAGCACGTCGGCTTGCAAGGATTTCGGGTAGGTGCGTTTGTTGTTCCAGTAATAGGTGCAGACTTCGGTTGTAATCGTGAAGCCGGGGGGGACGGGCAATTTTAACTGGCCGGACATTTCAGCCAAGTTGGCGCCTTTACCGCCCAAAAGTTCTTTCATTTTTCCGTTGCCTTCGGCTTTACCGGCACCGAAGGAATAGATGTATTTTACTGCTTTTTTAGCGGCTTTTTTGGGGGCCGCTTTTTTTACGGTTTTCTTTACCATATTCGGTCTTGTTCTCCTAGATAAAATAAAACTGCCGCGGACGAGTCCGCTTATTACCTATATATTGTAGTATATTTGGAGGTAAAAGGGGAAGTTTTCCCTATTGTGTGGCTTTGTGCTATAATAAAAAGCACTATGAAAAAATCTCTTTTTTTACTTGTTACGTCCCTGTTTTTGGCGGCGTGTTCCGGCAAACCTTTGTCGTTAGAGCAAGCCATAGACCGGGAAAACATACCGGCTATCCAGGCCGCGCTTGCGCGGGGAGAAAGCGCCAACGCGGTAGATGAATCCGGCGAAACGCCCCTCATGTTTGCCAGTAAGAACGGACAAACGCGCATTGTCCGGCTGCTACTGTTGTATGCACAGGCGGACCCGAACGTACCTTCGCAATCGTGGCAAACGCCCGGAGAAACGGCGCTTATGCTCGCGTGCCAACATAATCATGCGGATATTGTTTCGTTACTTTTAGACGCCGGGGCAGATATAGAGCAGACCGATAACACCGGCAAAACGGCCCTGATGGTAGCCAGTGAGGGCGGACATTTGGAAATTGTCCGGCAACTTCTCGGCGCGCGCGCGAAGGTGGATGCCCAAACGCAGGCCGGTGCGACGGCGCTGATGTTAGCCAGCCGGGCAGGGCATGTCAACGTGGTGGAAACGCTGTTGGCGGCCGGGGCCGATATCAAAAGGACAGATAAACAGGGCCAACGGGCGGCGGATTATGCCCGCAAGCCGCGGCTTGTGTTAGTTTTGCAACCGGAAGAAAAATGAAATTTTTATCACAACTGGAAAGTTGGGAAGTATGGGCCTTTTTGATTTGTGCGCTTTTTTTGAGCGTGCATTTTGGGCGGCAAATTGATTTTGAAAACATGTTTAAAAAAGACGCTCCTGTCCCTGTGCACATGGGGGGCAAAGTGCGTGCCATTGATAATTTGCCCGAAGTTAAGGTGGTAAACATTCCGCCCTATGTGTACGAAAGTTTGGATGCGGATACGCGGTTCAAACAGTATCTGACCGGAAACCACAAATATATTTTATTTTTCACGTATAACGGCTGCCCGTATGCGCGGGCGTATAAGCGCGCATTTAAGGAACTGTTTGATGAGCGCGGCTTTGACGAGTATTACCGTAAACGTATTATTACGGTAGGAAGAACGACCTCGGCTTCCTGTCCCGGGCGTCAAAGTATGGAGTGCGCCACGCTGTGGATATTTCAAAATTGTTTTGGCGGATTGTGCATTTTGAATCCGCAACGCAAACAAGCCGTGATAGATAACTCCCAAAACGCCCGCCAATTAGCCGACCTGTTGGAAAAATACCGCGAGTGGTAAACCGCTTTAAGGAAGTTTATACAAACGGATACCGGAATTCCACACTTGCGTTCCTTTGAAAAATTTGACGCAAAAATCGCCTGCGTTTTTACCAAATACATAAGAACTATTGGAAAGGATTTCTCCGCAAAGCAACTGCCCTTTAGGGATATTTTCATCAGAGGCCTTCGTGGCAACATAATAGGAAAAATCAGCCCCTTTATAATTGCCTTTTAGTCTTCCTACATGAATTGCTACGACGTTCCCTACTTCAATAACTGCAGACCAATCTGCATTAGAACGCGCTTCTTTTAATGAATAATCATACAGACTCGTGTTCCCGGTAAAATCAGCAGGTAAATCTACGTCCAATTCGTCAAATGAAGTCGGTCCGGTGCCGTTCGCCTGATAATACATTTCCAATGCTTGCCCCAATGATTTGGCAAGAGTCATCATTTGCACGGCGCGCGATTTTTCCACCGCTTTTTGATATTGCGGAAGTGCCACTGCGGCTAAAATGCCGATAATGAGGACTACTACTAATAATTCTATTAGTGTGAATGCTTGTTTGTTTTTCATGTTTTTTTGCTCCTTGTATTTTTTACCAACGCTTTATTATCGTTTTTTTTTTTGGTTTGTCAAGTAAAAATTTTGTTGTCGGGAAAACGGTAACAAACACCCCTCGCTATATCCCGTATAAAAACCTTACGGGATGACGAGCGAGGGGTAAAAATATTTTTTAGTGTTGGGAAAAATCAATTTTTCTTTTTCAAATAGTCACCGTGGAAACCTTTAGCGTGTGCTACAAAACGCCCGATGGATTTGATTTTATTTTCCACGCAGCCGCGGCATTTTTCGGCGGAGTCTCCCAAGCAAATTTTTCCCGGATATAATTCGTACAGCGGGCGAAATTCGGTGTCCGTGGTGTTCGGCATTACTACATTGGCGCCTGATTTTAATGCAATTAAACGCCCTTGCGGGTGGAGCGTTTCCATAGCGGTAGTAGCCGGGATGTTGATGTCCGGCAGTAACAAACGCATGAGCGCCATCATCTTTAAGGCAAGGTCAAAATGTCCGTCGGGTTTTTCAGTTGCCAGCGGCGTTTGCGGATGCGGGATAAACGGTCCGATTCCTGCCATATCTACAGGCAACTCTTTAAAAAATAATAAATCGTCTGCCAGACTTTCCACCGTTTGACCGGGCAATCCCACCAGCGAGCCGGAGCCGACTTCGTAGCCGAGTTCCTTTAAATCGTGCAGACAACGTACGCGGTTTTCCCAACTCATATGCGGGTCCAATTTTTCATATAAATTTTTGTCGGTGGTTTCAATGCGCAGTAGGTAGCGGTCGGCTCCGGCCCGGCGGTAGGCAGCGTATTCTTCGCGCGATTTTTCGCCGATGCTAAGCGTAACGGCCACATCTAACTTTTTGATTTCTTGGATAATTGCGCACAACTTGTCCGCGTCAAACCATACATCTTCGCCCGATTGCAACACGATGGTTTTATAGCCGTACCCAACGGCTTGCTTGGCGGTTTGGATGATTTGTTCCGGCGTGAGGCGGTAGCGTTTCACGCGCGTGTTGCCCGCGCGGATACCGCAATACAAGCAGTTATTTTTGCAGTAATTGGAAAATTCTATGAGCGCACGTAAGTAAACCCCGTCGCCCACAAAGTCGCGACGGATTTTATCGGCCGCGGCAAACAGCGCCGTGGCATCCGGCAACAAAAGCAAACGGATAATTTCTTCTTTTAATAAGGTATGCGTTTGGGCGACGCATGTTAAAATCTCGTCAATCATATACAAAAGTATATCAAAAAAATAGGTCCTTTTACCTAAGAGTTGCTAGGTCCTGCGAACCGTAAAAACTAGGTCTAAATTCCACCCGGACCTAGAACTAAAGGCCCTCGTAAAAAATCCCGAATCGGATAAACTGATGATATGCCCTTAAAACGAAAGCAAGGAGGTGCTGGTATGAAAAAACGCAAAAAAAAGGTGGGGCCGGATTTCCGCCAAAAATGTTTGTTTCGTACGTTTGCGGATATTAACTACAGTTTTGCGGACTGGTACCAAGCCACTCAATTGGAAATTGAATATATGGAACGGGAACTTTCCGCCCGGCTCCTTCCGAACCATCTATAGTGTGTGATCTCCCATCACCCGGCGCCCGCTTCATCGCGGGCGTTTTTATATAGAGCTGAAGTTCGTTTTTGGCCCCTTGACAAAATGGAGTTTCCCCTTTATACTATGGGTATAGGATTTTTCTTGCCGTTCAGGCGGCAGAGAGACATCTTCAATTTTTTTGTT
>JAZRIL010000019.1:0-4757 GCA_045645285.1 Elusimicrobiaceae bacterium
TACCTCCAACACGGCTACAACGGCCGGCGGGGCTATTTACAACGACGGCACGTTGACCTTAGCCGGTACCAATACCTTCACCGGCAATACGGCTAACGGTGCGGCGAACGATATTCACAACACCGGTACTGTTAATTTTAACGGAACAACCACGCTGGATGGTGGTATTACCGGTAGCGGTATTGTCAACGTAAACAATACGTTAAATATTGGTACGGCCCAAGTGCAAGCCGATACACTTAATTTCGCTAATGGCTCTACGTTGGGGGTTACGTTTACCAACGACACGATGGGTAACTTGCAAGCCAATAGCGTCAATGTAGATACGACGGCGAATCTAGTAGTTACCTTATCGCGCGATTTTGTAACGACGGGTACTACCGAACATACGTTAACGGATGCCACTGTTTCCGGCGGTAATTTTGCGCTGTCCAATGTAGACAATGCTTTATATAACGTGTCTTTTGATACGGCATCTAATAAAGTGATTGCTTCCCGTAAATCGCAGCAGGAACAAGAACAAGAAATTGAACAAGCCGGCGGAAATCACAACACGGCCAACGTGGTGGAAGCGTATACTTCTTCTGCGGATTTAGGTTCCGAGGCGGCCAACAAAACGGCTGACATCATCAACCAACTGGCCCAAACGGACTTAAAAGCCGCCGTGCAAGCCGCCAAAACCTTGGCGCCGGAGGAATCTTCCTCCCACCAAATGGTCCATACCGTAAATACCAACGAGATATTTGCGGCTATCGGCTCGCACATGACCAATGTTTCGGGTAGCACGGCTGGCACGCCGCGCACGTTTGCGTTGGGCGATAACGAAACTTCTTACCAAGGCAATAACTACTCTGTGTGGGTGCAAGGTTTATTAAACAAAACCCACAAAGAGGCCGCCGACACGGCCGCCTTTACCGGCCGCAGCACGGGCTTAGCCGGCGGGGCCGATATGAAACTGGGCGAAGCGTGGCTGGCCGGACTCGGGTATGCTTACACGCATACGAACCTGGATTCGCTGGGCCGCCACAACCGCATTTTGGGTGACAACTTTTTGATGTATACCCAATTCCGTCCGGATAATTTTTTCGTGCAGGGTGCCTTTACTTACGGGGATTCCAAATACGAAGAAAGCAAATATCTGCCCGGTAACACAATCACGGCCGACTATCATGCGCACACCTATGCGTTGAATGTAACGGCCGGTTTTGATGCGACCGAATGGTTGACCCCGTTAGTGGGTATGCGCTATTTGGTGTTACATCAAGAGGGATATAAAGATACGTCCGACCAATCCGTAGCGGCGGAACAAGACAGTTATTTCACCGGTACGTTAGGGGCCCGGGTGCAACAACAATATACGTGGCTCGGTATGCGGTGGATGCCGCAAATGCACGCAGGTGTGGCGTATGACTTCGTGAGCGACGGCGTGAACGGTCGGGTAACGTTACCCAACGGAGCCGCGTACGACATCACCGGCGAACGCTTGCACCGTTTATCGTTTGAAGTGGGTGCTTCTCTGACCACGGCGATAACCGAACAAGTAGAACTTGCCTTGGGATATGCCGGCGCGTTGCGCAAAGACTACAATTCCCATACGGGCACGCTCAAAGTGCGCTATATGTTCTAATCGGACCACACGTTGTAGGTCTAAAATCACCGGCCCCCTTTTCCGGGGGCCGGTTTGCGTAAATAGTACATGAAAAAATAAAAGTGGTTTTAAAGGCGGTTTAAACGGAAAAGAAAGTAAACGTCATGTGGAACTTAACTTAGCATCTTGCCTTGTTTCTAATACTCAAAGCGGGATGTATGCCAAGCCGTGGGATAAATTGTCTTCGGGAGTTGGTCCCAATTAACTATGTAGCGGGCAGTCCATCATTTTCCCCACCATGGCGCCGGCAACCCCCGCAAGTTGCGTTCTATTCCCTTTTTATTTGGTAAAATATACATATACTGAATGGAGGGAATATGATAGAACTTTTTGAAGACCCGCGGCAGGACAAACCGTCCAACGAGCCGGCCCCGGCCAGTCTTGTAAAATTCAGACAAATTTCCCAAGACGCACTCAAAGGTGCGGGCGAGGCGCGCATCAAAGCCCAAAAAGATAAGGGCAAAATGACGGCGCGCGAACGTATTTCTTACCTATTAGATAAAGACAGTTTTTTTGAAATCCAAAGTTTATTGGAAACGTCCTGCACCGACTTTGGTGTCAAAGATAAACACATCAAGGGCGACGGCGTGGTAACCGGATTCGGGCGCATCAACGGGCGCGAAGTAGCCCTGTTTGCGCAAGATTTTACACAACTGGGCGGCTCTTTGGGTTTAGCGCACGCGCGCAAAATTGCCGATATTATGGATAAAGCCATTGAGGCCAAAATCCCGATAATTGGACTCTTTGACTCCGGCGGGGCGCGTATCCAGGAAGGGGTGGACAGTTTAAATGGCTTTGGCGAAATTTTCTATCGCAACGTCAAGGCCTCCGGGGTGATTCCGCAGATTTCCGTCATTCTCGGTCCGTGTGCGGGCGGAGCGGCGTACTCGCCGGCTTTGTCCGATTTTATTTTTATGGTGGACGGCATCAGCCATATGTTCATCACGGGGCCCAGCGCCGTCAAAGCCGCCACCGGCGAAGAAGTAGATTTTGATTCGCTCGGCGGCAGTGCACCGCATAGCGAAAAAAGCGGCGTGTGTCAATTTGTGGCCAAATCCGAACAAGATTGTTTCCGCCAAGTGCGCGAACTGTTGTCGTTCTTGCCGCAAAACTGCGAGGAACGCTCGCCTATGCAAACCACTAGCGACGTAACCGACCGCGCAGTGCCGGTACTGGAACGTATCTGCGAAATGGACCCCAAAAAGGCATTTCGTATCCACCACGTTATTTGGCGGTTAGCGGATGATTTTGGATTCTTTGAAATTCACCAAAATTTTGCTAAAAACATTGTAACGGGATTTATCCGTTTGGCGGGACACGTCGTCGGTGTAGTAGCCAACAACCCGGCCCACTTGGGCGGCGCCTTGGATTGTGACGCCAGCGACAAAGCCGCGCGCTTTATCCGGTTCTTAAATGCGTTTAATATCCCGCTACTTACGCTCGTGGATACGGGCGGTTATTTGCCCGGTGTAGCGCAAGAACACGGCGGTATTATCCGCCACGGCGCGAAACTGTTGTACGCCTATTCCGAGGCCACTATCCCGAAAATTACGCTGGTGTTGCGTAAGGCCTACGGCGGCGCGTATATTGCCATGGGCTCTAAAATTTTAAAAGGTGATTTTAACTTCGCTTTCCCCAGTGCGGAAATTGCTGTGATGGGACCGCGCGGGGCTGTGGAAATTTTATATTCCCGCGCGCTTAAAGAAGAAAAAGATCCGGATAAACAGGAAGAACTGAAAATCAAAATGACGAAAGAATATTCCGATAAGTTCGCCTCGCCTTACCAGGCGGCGACAAACGGCTCTATTGACGAAATCATTGAGCCGGCCGAGGCGCGCAGTAAAATCATCCGCGCGTTTGCGGTCTTGCGCACCAAGCGCGACCCGAAAAACCATCCGCGCCGGGGCAATATCCCGCTGTAAAGTACGAGTTGGTAAATTGCAAATAAAATACGGGCGGCACTTTTTACAGTGCCGCCCGTTCATATCAGATTTGCGGGCAGGACCTCAAAGCCAGTAAAAATTTTCATTATGTGCGGTATCATAATATACGCCACCCCAACTTTTACATATATTATTCATAAGCGCATTGGATGTGCTGGCACGGCAGCGGATTTTGCCTTTATCCTCTCCGGATACTAAATAATTTAATTGAATATATTGCGTGGCCGGTACATTACGCAGAGCCGTAATTTCGTTGTTATATATTTCTAAATAATAGTCATTCCCGGAAGGAGTAGATAGTATTGCGTTTTGATGATTCCCGTCATTTCTTAAGGTCCCGGGGAACGAAATGGGTAATACGGTAAAATCGGTTGGATATTCTCCGGTTGCTAAATACACGCTTTCTGCCCCGTTTACTATTGATTTCAAATTGGTAAACAGCTCGGCCGTCCGGCTTTTAATAACTGCTTTTTGATATTGCGGAAGTGCCACCGCCGCCAAAATGCCGATGATGAGAACAACGACAAGAAGTTCAATGAGGGTAAACCCTAGTCGTTTGGCTTCCCCCCTGGCGGGGGAAGTGGTTTGACGGACAAAGTCCGGACAAACCGATGAGGGGGTATTAGTAAAGTCATTTCCTTTTTTATCACCCCTCACCCTACCCTTCCTGGCAAGGGGCGAGGGAAAACCGCGCTCCGCCCCGTTCGTCATTCCGCAAGGTCTTAGTGCGGAATATAACGGGGCGGCTTTCGGGAAGGACAAATTATTATTTATGTTTTTCATATTGTTTGCTCCTTGTTATTTTTTATCCGACACTCTATTATCGTTTTTTTTTTTGGTTTGTCAAGACCTTTGTTAAGGGCCCCTCGCTATATTCCGCATTAAGACGCTGCGGAATGACGAGCGAGAGGACCCTTGCCGGGCCGGGCAAGAGGCCTTGAACCGCTGTTAGTTGGTCTTGCGCTCTTTTGCTTGCTGGATGCTTCACTTTCTCGTCTTTTTTGTGTGGTTTTTTAAAAAGGCATAAAAAAGACTTGCATTTGTTTTCCCGCCCCTCGTCATTCCGCAGCGTTTTAGTGCGGAATATAGGGGCGGAAATAAAAAATGCTTGACATCGTTTTTTTTTTTGCTAGGATTTGCATATGCTAATTCTCTGTGGAGGGATA
>JAZRIL010000020.1:0-71608 GCA_045645285.1 Elusimicrobiaceae bacterium
TGGATGTGTGTGATACGAACCATATTTCCCCCTTGGCCGCCGCGGCGGCCGACAGCGTGCATTAGAGCATGCTGTCAATGATTTTTTTACCTTCTTTAATCAGAGCGGCGGGGACTTTTTCGTCTTGGGATTCGGCATACATACGGATTAGTTGTTCCGTGCCCGACGGACGGATGGCCAACCAACTGCCTCCTTTTAAAAGGAATTTAAATCCGTCGGTATTATCAATGCGCCACACCGAAGTTTTATTGATGGAAAGCGGCGGACGGATGTCCAGCCGTTCCATAATGCGGTTAATTTCGGTTTCCGTTTTGGGGATACTGACTTTTTGGCCAAAGAGTTGTTTGTATTTTTTGTAGAAATCTTTGCGCAACTGCTTGAGCGTTTTTCCCTCTGTGGCGAGTAAATCCACCACCAGTAAACACGCGAGTAGTCCGTCTTTATCCGGGATATGATTGGCGATGGCCAACCCGCCCGATTCTTCCATACCCATAATGTATTGGCCGGAAGTCATCAAATCGGTAATGTATTTGAAACCGACCGGGGTTTCGCGTAGCATGAGTCCGTTGGCTTTGGCTACTTGGTCAATCAAGTTAGAGGTAATGACGCTGCGGCACACGCGGCCTTTTTGTTTTTTATTGCGGACGAGGTGGTCCAAAATCATCGGGGCGATTTCGTTGGGGGAAATCCACGTTCCGTCGGAATCAATGAGACCGAATTTATCGCAATCGGAGTTGCAGGCAATACCCAGGTGCATTTTCTTGCGAACCACTAATTCGGCCAGTTCTTTTAAACTGACTGGGCCCGCGTTGGGCGTGGTCCCGCCGAATAAAACGTCATCTTCTTCGTGGATGCCTTCCACGGTAACGCCGTTTTTCTCTAAGAACGGACGGAAGTAGTTTTTGGCTGAGCCGAACAAGGGGTCTACGGCAATTTTAAGTTTGGATTTTTTGAGTGCGCGGGTGTTGATGAGTTTTTCCAGATGCGCTAAATAATTTTTGCGTAAATCTTTTGTTACGACGACCGCCGCATTCAGTGCGCCAAATTCCGTGGAAGATGCCTTTAAAATTTGGGCGTTTTCGGAGGGGATATGTTTTTCAATATCTTCGCAAATTTCGTTGTTGGCGATACCGCCGTAATAGGAAATCCATTTTAGCCCGTTTACATAGTACGGCGCTTCACTGCCGGTGATAACCACCGCTCCGACGGCGCATTGGCTCAGCACGGCCCATTCGGCCACCGGAGTAGGCAAGGGTTCTTCGGCCATGTGAACGGTAATACCGTTTTGCACCAGCGCATTGGCTACCACATAAGCCAATTGTTTGGCTAGAAAGCGCGTGTCATACCCGACAATAACAAGCGGGTTTTTGAATTTTTTGCCTTGTGTTTTGCAAAAAGTTTGGTACCCGGTACCTTTAAAACCGTAGAAAGGATGTTCCAAAATATGTTCGGAAATCCCGTACGCTAAACGTTGTACCGTTTGGGCCGTAAGCCCGTCTGCGGTAATGGCCCGAAAGCCGGCGGTGCTGAATTTAATATCTGCCATAGTGCCGATATTATAGCAAAATTGGGCGAGAAATTTTCAAGTAATCTAATTAGGGCATGCGGAAATAATTCCAGGCGCTTGTAGTGGGTATAAAAGTACCTTTCATTATTTTTTGACAGTAGTCTCCTTTTGTTTTGGCAAAGGGAATTTCGATAGATCCAGAATTTGTCACTTCAGCACATAACAGTTCATCAGCCGAATATTGGGGATGTTCCGGAACCGCGTAAATGTAAAACTGCGCACCTCTGTAGGGGCCAGATATGCGCCCGACGGTTATGCCGCGAACATCAGACATTGAACCGGAGTTACGTATTTGTATAGACCAATCTGTATTAGATTTGCCTTGTAGATGATGTCCCACTTTGAGTGCATTTTCGGTTCCTGTCCATGGAATTTCTATAGCCAGTTCGTCAAAAGTCGTAGGCCATTCGCCATTGGCGAGTTGATACGCTTGGGCGGCATTATATACGCTTTTAAGTAGCGTAATTGCTTGCGTGGCTTTACTGCGCTCCACTACTTTCTGATATTGTGGCAGAGCCACCGCCGCTAAAATACCGATGATGAGTACAACGACTAATAGTTCAATCAGCGTAAATGCTTGTCTGTTTTTCATATTAAATACTCCTCGTTATTTATTGTCCAACACCTTATTATTGTTTTTTTTTTTGGTTTGTCAACCCCTTTTTTCCAGCATGTAAAAATTAAAGGGCTGTTTCAGGGAGCGAAAAGGGCCAGATACACGACAAAAAAACTATTATATGGTAAAATAAACGTATGAATTTTGAACGTGTGAAACAATATATTAAGGACGCCGGGTTGCCTAACTTCCGCATTGCCCAGGTGCGGGAGGCGGTGTTCAAACGCGGTATTTCGTCGTGGGACGAAGCATCTAATTTGCCTGCCGATTTGCGCGCCAAACTTACCAAGGAACAGCCGATTTTATCGTTTAGCGTTACTAAAATTGTTTGCTCGCAAAAAGACCGCACCGCCAAAGCACTACTCACTTTGCGGGACGGACTCCAAATAGAAACCGTCCTGTTAAAACCGCAAGATACGTGGAGCGTCTGCGTATCCAGCCAAGTGGGATGTTCCTTACATTGTTCGTTTTGCAGTACGGGCAAAATGGGTTTCAAGCGCGACCTTGCCGAAGAAGAAATTGCCGACCAAGTTCTTATGTGGTATCAATATATCCACAAAGAAAAACTGGGCGAGCGCATTTCCAGTGTAGTGTTTATGGGAATGGGCGAGCCGCTACTCAATTATCTCAATGTCATCAAGGCCGCGCACGGTTTATCCAACCCCGATTATTTGAATATCGGTGCGCGGCATATTTCGGTTTCTACGTCGGGGATTGCCGATAAACTGCACAAACTGGCCGTGGATTTACCGCAAGCCAATTTGGCCATTTCGTTGCACAATGCTGATAATGCCGAGCGCAGTAAACTTATGCCCGTCAACCGCCGCTACGATTTAGACGACCTCAAAAAAGCATTGGAAGAATATATCGCGATGACGGGCCGCCAGGTGTTTTTGGAATATGCGGTGTTGGAAAACGTCAACAGCCGCCCGGAACACATCCGCAAACTGGCCGATTGGATTTATTCCATAAAAGACAATTATTTATTGCACGTCAATTTGATTGCGTGTAATTTGGGCCGCGGCGAAAAAACCGACGAACGCGTCGTGAAAAATTTTGCCTCCGGTTTAAAAGCCATGGGCATTGGCGTAACGATTCGCAAAAGTATGGGTAACGATATTTTAGCCGCTTGCGGGCAGTTAGCCGCACAGCATAAATAGGGAGGTCGCATGAAAAAAATCATCTTTTTATTGGGGGGAGTGGTGTTGTTTTTCGGGTGTGCCACTTTGGAGCAGGCCAACGTGGATTGGATACCGATAGGGCCGGACTTCCCGCCTACCAAAGCCAAAAATGTGGAAATTATCAGCGGGCGTGCCGACGTGACCCGTCCGTACGGAAATTTGGGGCTGCTGCGCATCAGAAACCTCCAGCCGACGCGCGAAGATATGCTTATGGGCATTGAAAAAGGCAAAAGAATTGCCGCCTCAAAAGGAGCCGATGCCATTCAGGTGGGCCAATACAACAGTGCCGAGGACGGTGTGACCGACCCGCGCGTTACACTTATTATTTACGCCATCAAGTATGTGGATCAGTTAACCGAGCAAGATAAGCAGGCCATAGAAGATTTTAAAGTATTGGGGATGATCAATGAACGTACTAGTCGCTAAAAATTCGGCCGAGTGTTCCGTTTGGACGGGTACGGCTGTTGTTATTGATGTTTTACGCAGTGCTACCACTGTGTGTGCGCTGCTGGGCAAAGGGGCCAACCGCGACGTGGTGATTTGTCCGGACGAAGCGACTACGGCGCAACTGGTCAAGGAACATCCGGGTTTTGCCGTCATCTCCGGCTATGAAATGGCCTTGCCTCACCAGGATAATTCGCCTTATTTGGCTGAAAAACTTTCTTCCCGTCAATCCGTTTTTTTGATGTCGCAAGAGGTGGGACAGGCATTATTATCGTTGCGTCGGGCCTCGTCTGTTTTTATAGGCGGGTTTTGCAATTTTCGGGCACTCGTGCAAGCCGTGCGGCATATCGGGCAAGATGTGCTGTTAGTTCCCACGACCTTTTTTAGTGGACGCCAGGACGAAGAAGATATGCTTTGCGTCCAGGCCTTTAAAGAATTTGTTGAACATATCAGCACGCCCGAGCCGTTTGTAGAGGCCTTTCAAACGACGGTGCGGCTGGTGGAAGTGTTGCAGAGCGGCTCGCCTACGGCCCAGCAAGATTTAACCATGGCACTTACCTTAGACGGTTTTTCCGTCGTGCCGCAGGTGGCTTTTGCGCCGCAAGGCAATTGGGCCGCGTGTTTTGTACAGGGCAAACAACCTAATCCGGCTTGGGGTACGGTAAAACCCGTGGCAATGCCCGCGCCCGAACCGTCACCGTTTTCCACCACGTTGGATTTGAAGTTACGTCCCATGGTGGAAAAAACATTGTTGGCCAGCCAATTAATGCCGCAACCGGCTGTGATACCAACCCCGGTTGAAAATCAGCCGGCCCAGCCGGAGAAGTTTTCCCCGACGCAACAGAAAACAATTTCCATGGTGCCGTTGGGGGGCGAGGCGGACGAACCGACTCCGTCCGTAACCCCGCAGGATACTGCTTTGAAGCAACCCAATAAACCGTCCCGGTTGCGTGGGTTTTTTGCCGGGATTGTAAAATCGGTCAAAGAGGAAGCGTCGGAACTGGGCAAAACTTTCCGGCACGAGAAAAAGGAAAATTTGCAAAGGCGGGAGTTGCCTTCGGTTTCGTTGTCAACACCGGACGCGGCGGAGCCCCCGGTTGAAAAAAATCCTTCCCCCGAACCAACGGCCCGTCCGAAACCGGCCCGCAGTGGGGTGGTGCTGTCCGAAGATAAAACAGTAGCCGGGCTTAGTTTGCCGCGGGAAGGGTTGCATGTGAACGTGTCCGCCAACACGGAAAAAACCGATACACCGTCTTTTCAAGCAGAGGATTTTTTACATGAAAATCCGCCCATTACCGAGGAACCGCGCGCCAATACACCGCGTGAGCGGGTGTTGGAACTGAGCATTTTTGACCAGGAACCGGTGGAAAAACCGCAAAAACCGGCTGAACCGGTTGCTCCGGCCCCGCACAAACCGTCTGCCAAAAAAGCCGTGGTGCTTTTTTCGGGCGGATTGGATTCTACCACTTGCTTGTACTGGGCGTTAGCGCAAGGATATACGTGTGAGGCGTTAACGGTTTCCTACGGCCAGCGCCACTTGCGCGAGGTTGTTTCCGCTCAAGCCATTTGTAAGCAACTGGGCGTGAAACACCACGTTATTGAACTTAATTTACCGTGGCTTTCCGCCAGTTCTTTGGTAAATACGCAACAGCCCTTGCCCGATACCCCCGTAGAGCAAATTACACGCGGCGGGGTGCCGTCTACCTATGTGCCGGGACGGAATTTGATGTTCTTATCCATTGCGGGCTCGTTGTTGGACGCTGTGGGTGCCACGGCCATTGTGGCCGGGCCCAACGCGGTGGATTTTTCCGGATATCCCGATTGTACCCCGGCGTTTTTTAAAGCCGCCGGCGAAGCACTCAACCGCGGTACCCAACGTGGCGTACGCGAGGGAATAGAAGTGCTCGCGCCGCTCATGACGCTGAGCAAAGCCGAAATTGTTAAATTGGCCGTGCAACTCAACGTGCCGCTTAAACTGACGTGGAGTTGCTATGCCGGTGGCGAAAAACCATGCGGCAAGTGCGACTCGTGCAAGTTGCGCGCCAAAGGTTTTGCCGAAGCAGGATATAAAGACCCGGCTCTGTAAAAATTGGTACAAACCGGTTTAAATATCCCCCGGGAAACTGCCGGGGGATATTTTTGTAACGAGTTTTCCCACCATGTAAACAAATCATATATTACCAAAAGGAAGCCACCCTCCTCTTTTGCGTAGTTTTTTAAAAAGTACAGATAATACTTGCATTCGTTTTCCCGCCCCTCGTCACTCCGCAGTATTTCCAGACGGGATATGGCGCGGCTATAAAACCCTTGACTTCGTTTTTTTTTTTGCTAGGATTTGCATATACTCAAACTCTGTGGAGGGATATATATGCAAAATAAAAGTAGTTGTAAAGGCCGTTTAAATGAAAATAAAAGGGCTGTCCTGCTGAACTTGACTCAGCACCTTCAACGTGGGTTGTTGTCGTTGCGAAACAACGTGCGTGGAAAATTGCCGATAGAAACCCTCGGCAATGACACCAATTTTATGTCCGGTTCACACCTGACCTATAAACGCTACTCCGGATTCACGCTCATTGAACTCTTAGTCGTCGTTCTCATCATCGGCATACTGGCGGCGGTGGCCCTGCCGCAGTATCAAAAAGCGGTTATCAAAAGCAAATATGCCACGTTAAAAAGTTTGGCCCATAGTATTGCCCAGGCGCAAGAGTTGTATTATCTGGCGAATAACAGGTATGCTACGGATTTGGAGGAATTATCCGTTGAAATGCCCGCCGGAAAATTGGATAATAGCATGGCAAGTTTGTATTATTACGACTGGGGGTTTTGCGGGATAACTTCTATTGTGGTGCAATGTTCCCGACAGGGTATAGGTATGCAATATCAAGTACGGTATCAACATGTTACGCCCCGGTTCCCCAGAGAATGTATTGCATTTAATACAGATTTGAATTCTATACAAAACCAACTTTGTAAAACCGAAACGGGACGAAGCGCCCCCAGCAGCACAGCGACTTCGTATCTTGAATGGGGCTATCCTAACTAATTTCCTTGCCCTGTATGGGAGTACTTGTCGCACGACCACACAGTCTTGAACCGCTGTTCGGAGTGAGCCAACAAAAAGCAGAAGAAAATGCTAAAATATAAAAAATGAGTAATGCTGAGGTAGCTCAACTGGCAGAGCAACGGTTTTGTAAACCGTAGGTTGTGGGTTCGATTCCCATCCTCAGCTAAAAAATTTCCACCCGCCAGGGTGGATTTTTTATAATAGAGTTATGAGAAAATTATTCATCTTTTTGTTTATCGGACTTTGTGTTCCCTTTTTATCCGCGGCGGAAAATTGCCGCGTGCAAGACCAAGATCCTTTGCGGCTTATGTCAGCGGAAATCAAACGTGTGCGTAAAGCGTTTAACAAATTAACGCCTGCTGTCTATTATTTTTCGTATACGTACGAGGATGTTACGCGCTCCGAGCAGGAAGCCCAACAAGGCGGGTTGCAAACTTCGCACCGCCGAAACACGGACTTGGCGGTATTTGCGCGGGCTGGCAGTGTAAAAATGGACAATACCCGCCCGCTGAAAGGGGACGATAATTACGACCGGCGGTTTGTCCAACTGGTGCGCGGGGTCAATCCGTCCGGCGAGGATCCGGCGGCTTTCCGTTTGACGTTGTGGCGTTCCATGCAAGACGTGGCTGAAACGGCCCAGCAAGAATTTAGCCGCGTGCAGACCAACAGCCGCACTGCCGCTTTGCGGCAGGATAATTCAGATGATTTTGTCTTGCCGCCGTTAGCGCAGTATTGCCGCACGCAAGAAGAAGTACAATTTGACCGGGAGGAAATCGGGCGTTGGCTGGTAAATGCTTCGCAACTGGTCCGCGGAAAATCCTTTGTGCAAGACAGTAATTTTTCGTTTAGTGTGGAGCAAGGCCACCGCTATTTTGCCGATTCGGTAGGTTCGCAAATTAAGACGCCGGTGCTACTGGCCCGGCTGTCCTATATGCTTATCAACCGGTTGCCTGACGGGTCCGTGTTGGAACGCGGCAATTCCTACGACGTTACCCAGCCCGGCCAACTTCCTACGGAAGAACAATTTTTAGCCGACGTTCGCCGCTCGTTGGATGAGTTGCAAGCGCTTTCGGCGGCGCCGGAAGCCGACCCGGTTACCGTGCCCGCTATTTTAAAAAACCGCGCCATGGCGGTATTTGTGCATGAAGTGCTTGGTCACCGTTTGGAAGGCCACCGCCAAAAATTAGATTCATTTGGCAAAACATTTACCAGTAAAATCGGCCAGCCGGTTACCGCGCCGTTTGTTACGATTGTAGACGATGCTACCTTAGCCACCTTTAACGGCCGGCCCTTGCGCGGGTTTTATGAATATGATGACGAGGGGGTCAAATCCCGTCCGGTAACTTTGGTGGAAAACGGCGTACTGCGCGGGTTTTTGATGTCCGGTAGTCCTATTGAAAATTTCCCCGTTTCCAACGGACACGGACGTGCGGCCTTGGGTAAATTGCCGGTGGCCCGGATGGGCAACACCCGCTTGATTGCCGGCCAAACCGTTTCCTACGACGAGTTAGAAAAACAACTGTTGCACGAAATTCGCGCGCAACAAAAACCGTACGGATATATCATTGAGGATTTGTCCGGCGGGTTTACCATGACCGATACCAACACGCCTCAAGTATTTAAATTGGAGCCCAAACTGGTGTACCGGATTTACCCCGATGGGCGTAAAGAAGCCGTGCGCGGGGCAGATATTGTAGGTACGCCGCTGGTAAGTTTCGGGCAGATTTTAGCCGCTGCCGATGATTATGCAGTGTTTAATGGTTCGTGCGGGGCGGAGTCGGGGTGGGTGCCGGTGTCGTCTATTGCGCCCAGTGTGCTTTTAAAATCGTTAGAAATAGAAAAAACCGCCAAAGGCGAAACGAAGCCGCCTATCTTGCCGGCACCGTATTCGTTACCGGGAGGGAAAACAAAATGAAACGTCTATCGATTTTGTTGGGCATAGTTTGTTTTTCGCCGTTGTTCGGGGCTACGTTATCGGATGAGGGGCTCTTTCGGGCTATGCAAGAGGAAATGCAACGCTCGCTGAAACATTTGCGTTTAAAAGACCACCCCCTTCCGTATTATATAGCGTATCAGTTGACGCGCTTGTATCAAGTGGATATAACGGCCAATATGGGAACGGTGATTCCGGAAGTGTACGACCCGGCTGACGCGAGTGCCTTGTTTGCTACGGTGTTTGTGTCCGTCGGTTCGGATAAGCAAGACGGATTGGGCTTTTTAGATACGGACTTATATTCGTGGAATTACTATCAGGCGCAACTGGCGCATGAGTTTACCTATCCCAGTTACGAAGCCATCCGCCAGCGCTTGTGGCAACTGACCGATAAGGCCTATTTGCAAGCGGCCGATTTATATAAGAAGAAAAAAGTATATAAAGAACAAAAAAACATTCGCGATGTGTTGCCCGATGTAGTGGCGGAAAAACCGGCGCGCTGGCAGGAAGAAATACCGCCTTTTGTGTGGCCGGATATTGCGCGGTTACAAGAGGACGTGCGGCGTATTTCTGCGCTGGGTAAGACGGTGGAACAGGTGGAACTGTTTCGGGTCAAGTTGAGTATGTCCCAACGGGATGAGTTCTTTTTAAACAGCCGCGGGGCTCACGCCCAGTACGCGGTGGCGTCATACCGGTTGGAAGTGCGGGCGTCTTTTCGCCAACCGGACGGCAAAGTATCTACTGCGTCGGCCACTTGGTGGCTCAAAGACACTTCCGCCCCGGAACTGGCGCGCGCCTTTGAACAGGCCCAAACTTTTGCCGCGCGGATACGCGCGGCCTGCGGAGCCAAAGACGGGGAGGCCTACGTCGGCCCGGTGTTATTAAAACCACAAGCGGCGGTGCGGTTTTTATCCCGGGCGGTGCTGGCGGATATGCAAGACAGTAAACCTTGGTTGTTGGCCTACGCCGATGACGACAAATCCGCCGGGCAACTGTACAAAAAGCAAAACTTGCGTGTAAGTACGGATTTGCTGACGATATATGATTTTCCGCAACAGCGGCAATTTCAAGGGATACCGCTGGCCCGGTTTGTTCCGGTAGATGATGAAGGCGTACGTACGCAAAATTTGACGCTTATTCAAAACGGCCGCGTGAAAGACTTTCCGCTTTCGCAACGTCCGCTAAGTAAAAACCACCGCAGTAACGGGCATGGATTTATAGAAACATTATACGGTCCGCGCGAGCGGCTGACTAATGTGTGGGTGGAGCCCAAAGAAAATTGGAGCGACGCGCAAATGGAAGAAAAACTCCGGGCGCGTTGCCGGGAGTTAGGGTTGGAGTACGGTTACATTTTGCACCAGGCCTCGCCGGACGGCGATTTGGGCATTGAGCGTTTATATACGGCCGACGGACGCAAAGAAACGGTACTCAATTTAAAATGGGACGGAAATTTCTTTACCCAGCGGGACTTGCGCGGGGTGTTGGCGGTTGGCGGAGAACAGCAATTGGCCGAGAATTACGATAACCGGGTACTGGTTACGCCGTCTATTTTGATGGAAGAAGTGGAACTGGTGCCGCAAGAACATCAGCCGCACCGCAAGCCCTTTGTGTCCAAACCGAAATAGTAGTTTGGAATGTATTATCCAAAAAACGGCAGGTTTATATCTGCCGTTTTTTAATGTAAGTTTTGTATGTCCCGGGCAACGCGTTGGCGTTCATTCCAACTGCGGCGGACGTATTGCTGGGTGAGTGCGTCCTGGTGTTTGGTGGCCCGGTCGCGCAACATGGGTTGGTAGAAATTATTGTTCAAATTGCGTGCCTGCTCAAAACGCTTATCTAACAACACTCGCAATTGGGAAAAGAGTTGCTTATGCATTGGTGATAACAGATTTGCACGGACCGCAAAATCCTGCTCGGACAACTTATACATTTGTGTTTGCGAACCCATTTTGACTTGGGCCAGATATTCACCCGGTTGAGCGGATGTTTTACTGAGTGAAAATAGTATCTGGTTTCCGGAGGTAGTTTGCGTGATTTCTACTTTATCCAATCGTCTGTGCTGGAAAGATATATCGGTAGATATGGTTTTCCCGAGGGCATTTTCCCGGATAGTGATATACCAATCGCTTGCATAAGGCAGGGGAAAGTGGTAGGTTGGTTCTTGTTGATTAGAAACCGACGTGTTGCAAAAAATTTCTACTTCCTGCATGGTGTAATTAAGGCGAAACTCCAAGAAAGCAGATCCTTTTTTCAGCGGGCATAATTTGCCCCATCCCGTCTTGGAAGTAATGCGTTTAAGCCAGCGGGTTTGCTTATCGCGTTGCACCGTGTCTTTTGGGTTTACGGTGAATAAAGGCAACCGGTTTTTGTCCATAAATTGCACTGGGGGCGTGTCGCGCAGTACAACGGGTTGGGCATTTTGATAGCGCATGGAGGACCCTTCACACAAACTCTGCCACCCTTTGCGGGCGCGCGGTGGGAAGTGCCCGGAATGTTGAAATATCCGCAGATCTAAAAAGTTAATAAATCCGTCGGCATCGTCGCACGAAGGGTATGCGTTGTAGTAGTCGCCACCTTGCATGACGCTGTTTGGCAAAGTGCTGGGGTGGGTGGAATAAGCGGGGTCCGCATTGTCCGGGCCGTATTGGTCGGACAAGCCGTAGTAATGCCCGATTTCGTGCATGGTAACCGATTCAAATGCCCCACGGAATTCGGACACTACGGTAATGGTAGCCCGGTTGTTATGATGAGGATGATGAGCGATAAACCCGCCGGCTACGCCGCTATCTGCCTGGACCTGTTGACCCAGCAAGAACAAAACATCATAAGAGGAATTTTTTTCTGCCACCAGTCCCCGGCGTAAAATGGGGGTAATATCGCTAAATTCGTTTTCGCGTCCGCTGTTTTCAATCCAGTGCAATACTTCGCGGGGCCAGCGCTGGAAGTTGCTTGCAAAAATTTTTTCTTCCTGCGGCGTAATGCCCGGGCCTACCTTGTAGAGCAGCGTCTGGCCTTTGAGTAAAAAATCCATGGCATAGGAGGGGTCGTTAATGGCGTTTGCCAAAATCCCGTACGGGGCTTCGGCGTGGACGAACCCGCTTACGAATAACAAACCGATTAACCAACTCCATATGCGTTTCATATTTTATACCGCCTTGTATACGTTAATAGTATATGGGAAAACGGAAAAAATACAAGGGACAAAAGACCCAGGCACGGCCTGGGCCCTTTTGATAAATCTTTTTGCATTGTTTTTAAAAGGCACAAAAAGTCCTCGCCGCACGGGCGGAAGGCTGGATTTCTCTTTCTTACCCTCGCCCCTTGCGGCGGCGCATCGGACGGATGGCCTCTCTCTTTTCCCCTCGCCCCTTGCGGGAGGTCCTCGCCGGACGGGCGGTTCCTCTCTTTTTCCCTCGCCCCTTGCGGGAGGTCCTCGCCGGACGGGCGGTTCCCCTCTTTTCCCCTCGCCCCTTGCGGGAGAGGGTGCCCGGAGGGCAGGTGAGGGGTAGTAAAAATTGTGTTTTTTAAAAAAGCACAAAAAGGGCTTGACATCGTTTTTTTTTTTGCTAGACTTTGCATATATTAAATTCCTGTGGAGGGATATGTATGAAAAACAAAAGTGGTTTTAAAGGTAGTTTAAAAAGAAATAACACCGCCCCGTTATATTCCGTACAAAGACATTACGGAATGACGAACGGGGCGGAAGGCGGCATTCCCGCGCCCCGTCATTCTGGAAAGTTTTTGTCCAGAATATGGGCGTGGCGGAGTGTAGGTCAGGTGAAACCTGACGTAAAAATAAGACTTCCTTTTGTTCCCTCGCCCCTTGCGGCGGCGCATCAGACGAATGGCCTCTCTCTTTTCCCCTCGCCCCTTGCGGCGGCGCATCGGACGGATGGCCTCTCTCTTTTCCCCTCGCCCCTTGCGGGAGAGGGTAGGGTGAGGGGTGATAAAAAAGGAAATGACTTTACTAATACCCCCTCATCGGTTTGTCCGGACTTCGTCCGTCAAACCACTTCCCCCGCCAGGGGGGAAGCCAAACGACTCGGTTTCACCCTTGTTGAACTCTTAGTCGTCGTACTCATCATTGGCATTTTGGCCGCCGTGGCCCTGCCGCAGTACCAAAAAGCGGTATGGAAAAGCCGTGCAGCGCAGTTGTATACGTTGACGCAAAGTTTAGCCACCGCGCAAGAAAGTTATTTTTTAGCCAATGGCCAATACGCTACGCGTTTTGATGAGTTAGATTTGGATTTTGATAATTTATCTTCCGCACGAACGACTTCTACGGGTGCCGCTGTCGCTTCTACGGACGCCGTGCGTTATAATGATATGTTTGAATTGCTCATCAATAAGTACGGTTCTGAACACTTTGCCATGGCTGCTTTTAAAACCGGGCCGTATACCGGGTGTGGGTTTGTATCGGTTCAAACTTCCAGTGTGTTGGATAAAAAATTATATTGTTTGGAATATTACAATGCGCACAATTTTACGTTGAGTCAAGCCGGTGGTTTTTGCCAAAAAGTTTTTGGAATTCCGGCGCAGACTTCTGTAGTGCAAGGTTCCAATTCCCGGTTTTATCCCATGCAGTAATTTTATTTTCCCGCTTTTAACACGGGTTTGGGAGCGGGACGTAAATACGTTTTGGAAGAAGATTTTTGGGTGGTCTGCCGGGTTTTTTTCGGGGCCGCCTTTTTCTTTTTGGCAGGCGGTTGCGGCAGTTTAACGCCGTAGAAATTCAAAATTCCCTCATACAAGGCCTTCACAAGCGGTGCACGCCCCTGTTTAGAGCGGGCCATTTGTTCCTGCTCGGGGATGAGCATATATGCGTTTTCCACCAAAATACTGGGGATGTGCGGAATGCGCGGGATAAATAATACGTCGTTGGCAATCATGCCGTTATCAGGCAGTTTTACGTTTTTGGTAAACGAGCGGTACACCGCTTGGGCCAGTTTAAAACTGTGCGGATAATTGTAATAAACCGAGTAACCGCGCGGACGCGCCAGCGGGTTGATTGTTTCCGGCAAGGCGTTGTAGTGCAGACTTACAAAAATGTGTGCATCTTCTTGCAACGATTGTTCGTAGCGCTCCTGTAAACTTTTGCGGTTGTTTCCGTGCCGTGTTAAGATAACGGTGGCGCCCTGTTTTTCCAAGAGAGGTTTTAAATCTTCGGCCAACGCCAACGTGGCTTCATATTCTAAATACCCGGTCGGGCCGACGGCGCCGTCGTACGGGGCTTTGCGCCGGGGGCTGTGCCCGGCATCTAATAAAATCCGCGCCCCCGCCAGCGGTTTATTTTTAGTGGGCGTTAATTTAGGCGTATGGGCAAAATCTAAGACTAAATTTCCGTCCTCAAAATCATACGCGTGGCCCCACGGCAGTACGCCTTCTTTAAAATAAATTTTAAATAGGACGGTATCTTTTTGCGGTTGCGCCCATGTGATATTTTCCACTACCGGGCTGGTGGTATCCGTGGAGAAATTTTCCTCAAAGGATTCGGTGTAATAAAAGGCAATTTCTAAACGGTTGTTAAATTCGTGCACGCTGATAGGTACCGGTTGTACTCCGGCAAACACCAGGCGTGTTTTGTCCGGCAGTACAGTCAGCGTCATGTCGTGGAGCCGGTTGGCGGCGGCGGAGCCGTCGAGCAGTTGCAATTTTTCTATTTCTAACCAAGCCGTTTCTTGGTCGTTTAATTGCAGGCGGTATTGGTTGTTGAGGCGTCCGCTGATGTGTACATCGCCGTACGCGCGGTAAAACGGAAATAAATTTTCGCGCGAGGTGGGAATCTTGCGCAGTTTTACACCCGGTGACGTTACCCGGGCCACGCGTAAAGGGTCTTTATCAGATAAAATTTTTATTTTTTCTTTCGCAGTTATTTTGGCGCTGGTTTTATTCGGTCCGTTTTTTAAACGGTAAACTACTTTGGAAGTTTTCGGCTTTTGTTCCGGGTCAATGACAAACTGGGCGCGGTACATACCCGGGTTGGCACCGTCCTCTTTGAGCAAAATATTTTTTCCGTTTTTCAGGCCGGATAACGTGGCGGTTACTTCGGCCCCGGGCGTGCCGCGGGCGTATAAATCCAACGTATCCCCGGGTTGCATTTCTACCGGACTTTGCGGAAAAACCGTTTCCGCATCAAAGGATGCTTTGGAGTAATACATTTCAATATCCGTGCCGGGCACCACGATACGGCGTACGGCCTGGGCCACTTGGTCCAAGGTGGAGGCCGTCAACAAGAAAGTAAAGGGTCCCGGGTTGACCGGCAGGAAAGCCACAAAGGCGCCGTTGTCATGTACGGGCACGGTTGTGCCGTTGATGTCCAAAATAACGGGAGCGGGCAAGTTCACTTGTCCGAAGATAAAAATAGATTTTGCCCCACGCGAAACGGTCATGTTTTCGTGCGGATATTGCACGGTGATAGGAGCGTTGGGAGGGGCTGTTTTTTCTTGCGCCGGCAAAAAGGGGGCGGTGGGAATGCGCTGTGCGTGTGCGGTTGCAACGCACAGTAGGCCTAGTAAAAATAACAAAACTATTCTTTTCATCCTTATAAAATGATAACATAATTATATGGAGAATTGTGAAGACATTATCCAATTTTTAGATACGTACTTAAACAGCGCACGTATTGCGGACGCCAGCCGTAACGGTTTGCAGGTGTCCGGTGCGGCGCAGGTAGAAAAGATTGTATTTGGGGTTTCGGCCTCGTTGGAACTTTTCCGCAAAGCCAAAGCCGCCGGGGCGGATTTGATCGTCGTGCACCACGGCTTATTGTGGGGGCAGGAGCAATCGATTACGGGGATGTTTCGGGAACGGTTGGCCTTTTTGCTTAAACACAATATCGGGCTTGCCGCGTATCATTTGCCGTTGGATAAACACCCGGTGGTGGGGCATAACGCTTGCTTGATGCGGGCGGTTCGTGCGTCGCAACCGCAACCGTTTGGGTTGTATCACGGCGAACATATTGGTTTTAGCGGGCGGGTGAAAAACCGTCCGCTGGCCGAACTGGTCAACGTATGGGAGGCGTTGTGCGATACCCAAGCGCAAGTGCTTGCATACGGACCGAAAAAAATTAACACGTTAGCCGTAGTCAGCGGCGGAGCCCATAGTCTGTTGCCGCAAGCCATTGAACAACACGTGGATTTGTACGTCACCGGTGTGCTGGACGAACCCGTGCAAGCGTGGTGCCGCGAAGGGCAAATTAACTGCGTGGCGCTGGGGCATTATAATTCCGAAAAACCCGGCGTGCTTGCTTTGCAAAAATTAGTAGGCAAGCACTTTGCGGTGGAAACCGAATTTATTGATATCGCTAACCCGATATAAGTTGGAGGAGAAAGATGGAAGAAAAGACGTTACTGAAAAAAATTGATACCTATTCACAGGAAGTGATTAACTTACAAACGAACATGATTGCCTGTCCGGCCGTATCGCCTTCGTCGGGCGGAACGGGGGAAGGAGAAAAAGCCGCGTATTTGCTTTCTGTTGTTAAAAAGATGAAATTTGATGAAGTAGTGGTTATTAACATCCCCGATGAAAACGCTCCTACGGGGGTGCGTCCTAACATTTTGGCTAAATACTACGGACAAAACAAAAATAAAACGCTGTGGGTAATGGCGCACATGGACGTCGTGCCGGAGGGAGATTTATCGTTATGGAACACCGACCCGTTTAAAGCGGTAGTCAAGGGTGATAAAATTTACGGCCGCGGTGCCGAAGACAACCAGCAAGGGATTGTTTCGGGCTTGATGGCGGTTAAAGCCATGATGGATTTGAATGTCCGTCCGCCGTGTAACTACGCTTTGCTCTTTAATGCTGACGAAGAAATGGGCAGTGAATTTGGGCTCTTGGCAATTTTGAAAAAGCACGCGCACCTGTTTGGGCCGGAAGATGTATTTTTAGTGCCGGACGGCGGTCTGCCCGATGGAACAATGGTAGAAGTGGCCGAAAAAAATATGTTGTGGGCCAAATTTACCGTTACCGGCAAACCCACGCATGCTTCTACGCCGCATGCCGGCGTCAACGCGGCGCGGGCGACGGCGTATTTAATCGCGGCGCTTGACCACCGGCTGCATAAAAAATTTAATAAAAAAGATAAATTGTTTGCGCCCGAAGTCAAAAGCACGTTTGAGCCCACTAAACACGAAGCCAACGTGCCCAACGTGAACACGATTCCCGGCCGCGAAGTTTTTTATATGGACTGCCGCGTCCTGCCGCGTTACAGTAACGAAAAAGTGTTGGAAGAGATGCGCCGGGTGGCCCATAAAATAGAGAAAAAATTTGAAGTAAGCGTAACGATAGAGGATCCAATTAACGATTGTTCCAAATCGACGGATCCCAAGCACCCGGTGGTGCAACTCACCAAAGCCGCGGTGCAAGCGGTGTATAAAAATAACCCCCGTATTATGGGTGTAGGCGGCGGCACGGTAGGCGCCTACCTACGCAATGCGGGTTTTCCGGCCGTTGTGTATGCGCGGTTGGACGAAACCATGCACCAGCCCAACGAATACTCCAGCATCAAAAATGCACTGGGTGATGCCAAAGTATTTGCATTAGTGGCGATGCGTTTTAACTAAAGAGGACGTGAAATGAAAAAAGGATTTACAGTTCTTGAAACAGTTGTCATTATCGCGGTACTGGCGTTTCTGTTTATATTTACGGTGCCGAAATTTATGTCACTGGTACGCAAAGCCCAAGAAGGTAGTACGAAGCACCACTTAATGCGCGTGCGCAGCGCCATAGCGGCTTATTACGGCGAAAATCAAGGCATGTATCCGACGGATGATTTGTCTTGTTTAGTGCCGCAGTATTTGGAAGCCATGCCGCAAGCCCGTGTGCCGGGCACGGCCCCGTCGGCCCATGTATCTACCGGAAATTTTGAAAAGGCCTTCACCAAAGTCGGCGGTTGGGCGTACGTCAACGACCCGGCCGACCCGCGTTACGGCGATTTCTTTGTCAATTCCGATAAAGAAGACAGTTACGGCAAGGCCTGGTATACGCATTAGGTTACTTTCCCCGCGTGTGGCGCGGGGATTTTTATGTAAAGGATTGTTATGACTACGTTAATTCTTGTTTTCGCCTTCGTGTTTGGTTTGGTATTTGGCAGTTTTTTAAACGTATGCGCCTATCGCATCCCGCGGGATAAATCCATCGTGTGGCCGCCGTCTTTCTGCCCGCAGTGTAATACGCCCATTAAATGGTATGACAATATCCCGGTGCTCAGTTATATGATGCTGTTGGGTAAATGCCGTCAATGCAAGAAACCGATTTCCTTGCAATATCCGGTAGTGGAACTGATTACCGGGCTACTTACCGTATTATTTGTGTGGCGCTATGGCCTGAGCCCGTGGACGTTTATCGTGCTAGTAGCGGTGTATGCGCTGGTGTGTTTATCGGTTATTGATTTTGAGTTAATGATTATTCCGGACCGTTTTTCGCTCGGTCTGATTGTTTGGGGGTTGTTATTTGCGTGGTTGAATCCCAACTTTAGCGGTTTTTGGTGGCAGAAAGAATTGTACGCGCTTTTGGGGGCAGCCGCAGGATTTTTTGGTGTGTTGGCCCTGGCTTTAGTGGGTACGTGGTTATTTAAGAAGGACGCTATGGGCGGCGGCGACGTCAAACTGATGGGTGGTGTAGGAGCGCTGCTGGGTTGGAAAGGGGTGATTACCACCGTGATATTGGCCTCGTTTTTCGGACTCGTGTATGCGTTGTTTCTGATGTTGTTCAAAGGGAAAAAACGCGAAGACGCTATCCCGTTCGGGCCGTTTTTAAGTTTAGGCGCGCTTATCAATTTGCTATATTTGATTGTGCCGTCTATGTTATTTATTGAACTGTAACAATCTGTTATTTCCGGTGTGCGGGCGCAACTGATAAAAGTTGCGCCCGTTTTTTTGCGTTGTTTTCCGTCGGTAAAAAAACAACCCTTGACTTCGTTTTTTTTTTTTGCTAAGATTTGCGTATACTCAATCCATAAGGAGGGATACGTATGAAAAATAAAAGTTGTTTGTCGGGTATTTTAGATGCAAGAGGGTTTACGCTCATAGAATTATTAGTGGTTGTGCTTATCATTGGTATTTTAGCGGCGGTGGCACTGCCGCAATATCAAAAAGCGGTGGAAAAAGCGCGCGCGGCTACGATTTTTCCGCTCTTAAAGTCTATCGGGCAGGCGCAAGAAAATTATTATTTGGCTAACGGCACATACGCTACGTCTTTTGATGATTTAACGGTAGATATTCCGTTTACGGGAACAGAAAAATGGGCCACAGATGATGATGTTAAAGATGTCCGTTCCAACAATGATTGGTCTATTCAACTATATCCGGGTGCCAGGGCAGTTTTTGCGGGACGTTTAACGGGTCCCTATGCGGGGACGGCGGTGGCGTACCACTATGGGCAGTGGGGATGCTCAACCCCGGCGGATTTGTGCACTTTACCTCATACTTTTACCTGTGTTGCTAAAAAAGCGGCGGCGGGAGGGGTGTCGGCGGATACAGCCACCTTGCAACAATACTGTGCTAAAATTTTTAAGGCAACACAATTTGTCCAAAGTGGTCCTATGGCATATTTTTATGCCATGCCCTAGTCCGCTTTGGTAATGAGTACTTCCATCATTTTGTGGCGGCGGAATTTGCGCGTTTCCAACAAAATGCCGTTGGCGCGGATTTTCTCGGTTTTAGTGGGTTCGTGCCCGAGTTTTTGAATCACCCATTGTTCTACTGTTGTTGTGGAAGTTACATCGGCCGGAACGGGTAAATCCAGCCGCTCAAACAGGTCCACCATTTTGGCAGGTGCGCTGGCGGCTAAGGCCTGGCCGAACGGGCGGATGTAAGCGGGGAAGAAATCATATTCATCTTCAATTTCGCCCACCATTTCTTCAAAAATATCTTCTAAGGTCAAAATTCCGGTAATCGTTTTTTCCTCTGTTACCAGACAAATATGCTGTTTGTTTTTCATCATTTTTTCCAACGCGGCGGAAATAATGGTGTCCGCCTCCAAGCGCAAAATCGGGCGCACAATGTTGCGCGCGGTGGTCTGCCCGCCTTGGGCCACTTTGGTAGAGAGAAAAATATCTTTAAAGTTGAGATATCCGATAATATCTTGCGGGTCGTCCGGGTTGCCGCGCACCGGGAATCGCGTGTGCATATCCAGGTGGGCTTTGACGAACGTATCGGCGATAGAGTCGTCGGCGTTTAACGTGTAAACTTGTTCCAGCGGTACTTGAATTTCGCGGATTTTGCGCACGCAAAACTGCGCGCTTGTCAGCACAATTTTTTCTTCCGTTTTACCAAATAAGCGCGAGGATGACGCAATCGCGGCGGCGGTGCGTAAGTCTTCCAGCGCGGTGCGTTGGAGTTCTTTGGGGTCGGGCGTACGGGAAAACTTTTTGGTAAGTGCGCGGACGATAGATTCCATACTCTTTACAATCGGCGCGAGTACTGCATACAACACACGCATCGCGGCGGATAGTTTCAAAACGACGAGTTCTTTGTTTTTAATCGCAAATGTTTTGGGGGTCAATTCGGCAAATACAATGGTAATAAAACTCAGCGGCAAAACCACACATATCATGGCTAACGCATTAGCAAAATGGCGGGATAGATATAAGTGCTCGCGTAACCACGGGGCAAACCGGCTTCCGGCGTCGGACCCGCCGAAGGCCGCCGCAATCGCGCCCACCAGCGTAATGCCAATTTGCACAACGGCCAAACTGCCTTCCATGTGGTCTTTCATATAGAGGGCGGCTTCGGCGCCGGCACATTTGCTTTGCACCAGTAGCGATAAACGCGTGCGCGAAATGGAAGCCAGGGCCATTTCGTACGCCGCCAACAAAGCATTTAAAACCAACATCAACAGGATTATAAGAAGTGTTATCATAAGTTTATTTTCTCGTCAATAAAATAAGCCGGGCGCTGTTTGACCTCGTTAAAAATACGGCTTAAATACTCGCCGATGACGCCCAGCGTAATCAGTTGCACGCCGCTGAAAAATAAAATCGCTACCATAATAGACGTGTATCCGCTGACCGGATTGCCAAACATAATTTTTTTATAAGCCGTCCACAGCGCAAACACAAACGCGGCGGCGGAAACAAATAATCCGAAATATGTCCACAATTTAAGCGGCAAGGTGGTGGAGGCCGTTAAACCGTTTAAGGCAAAATTCCACAATTTCCAATAACTCCACTTCGTTTTTCCGGCGGCCCGTTTTTCGCGCACAAACGGAACAGCCACACTTTTAAATCCTACCCAGTTGAAAAGTCCTTTCATAAACCGTTCGCGCTCGGGCAGGGCTAACACCGCCTCCACGGCCCGTCGGCTTAAGATCCGACAATCGCCGACGTGCGGCGTAAGCGGCGTATCGGAAAGATAATTATAGGTTTTATAAAATATCCCGGCCGTAACACGTTTTATTAGCGAATCGGCCGAGCGGTTTTGCCGCACGCCGTAGATGTTATCATACCCTTGATTAAATTTTTCCCAAAAATCGGTTAAAATTTCCGGCGGGTCTTGCAAATCGGCGTCTAAGAGAGCCACGGCCTGGCCTGTAGCGGCGGACAGGCCGGCGGTTATGGCGGCTTCTTTGCCGTAATTGCGCGAGAGCGACAGAATTTTAATACGGTTGTCTTGCGCGGCCCACGTTTTGAGTACGGATAGCGTGCCGTCGGTAGAGCCATCGTTAATGAACAGAATTTCGTAGTCTTCCGTACACGCGCGTACAGCCGGCTCTAAGCGTGTGCGTAGCGGCGTCAGCACATTTTCTTCGTTAAAAACGGGAATAAGGACGGATAATTTCATACGCGTTCTCCTGGGGAACTGTAAATAGTATACTAATATATGGGGGGAGGATGAAACAAATTTTTGAAGTAACCGGCTTGCGTTGCGTCTTTGGGATGGCGTGTTCCTTCAACGCCGGCTATGAAGGGGTAGCAACTAAGTAGTCAAACGGCGCCGGAATTATTACAATATAGAAAACCCGGAGGATATTTATGGATAAATACGGTTTTATCAAAGTGACGGCTTGCGTGCCGGTAGTGCGTGTAGCCGATCCCGTTTTTAACGTAAACGAAATTGAAAAATTACTGCGCCAAGCCGCCAAGGCAAATGCGCGGGTGGCGGTATTTCCCGAATTGAGTCTAACGGGGTATACGTGCGGCGATTTGTTTTTAAATCACACCCTTATTGCGCAGGCCGAAAAGGCGTTGGCTGAACTGCTCATCCGCACGCGGACGTTGCCGGTTTTGTTTATGGTGGGCCTTCCGGTGCGTGCGGAAAATGTGTTGTTAGATGCGGCGGCGGTTTGTTGCCGCGGCGAAATTTTAGGTGTGGTGCCCAAAACGTATTTATCCGGCGAAGAAGCCCGTTGGTTTACTTCCGCGTTGGATTGGAGCGGCGGTGAAGTGATGCTGTGCGGACACCCCGTACCGGCCGGAACAAATGTGCTGTTTTGCGCGGGGGGCGTGGAAATCGGCGTGGAAATCGGCTCCGACTTGGAGGCCGTAGTACCCCCGTCTTCGTGGGCGTGTTTGCAAGGGGCGGATATTATTTGCAATTTATCGGCGCAAGCCGCCGCAGCCGGGCATCCCGATTACCTGCAACATCTGCTTGCCCAACAATCGGCACGTACCCGGTGCGGCTATGTGTATGCGTCGTGCGGGTGCGGCGAATCTACCACGGACCAAGTGTTTGACGGCAGTGCGTACGCCTATGAAAACGGCGCACCGTTAGCGTGTGCCGAGCGGTTTTCTACGACGGGACAATTGGTTAATACGGAAATAGATGTACAGCGTTTGCGCGCTGACCGGTTGCGCAGTTCTTCGTTCCGCGCGGACTGCGCCTATGAAACGCAAGAGCCGTATTGGACGGCAGAAAGCGGATTGGCCTCTGTGTCAAAACCGGTGCCGCTCACGCGCCGGATTGCTCCGTTGCCTTTTGTACCGGCGGGCGAACAACTAAGCAAAAATTGTCGGGAAATTTTTAATATTCAAGTAACCGGATTGACGACCCGCTTGCAAGCCGCCCGTGCTAAAACGGCGGTTATCGGAATTAGCGGCGGGTTGGATTCCACCCTAGCCCTCCTGGTAACTGTGGGTGCATTTGATAAGTTGGGCTGGCCGCGCAAAAATATACTGGGCGTGACGATGCCCGGTTTCGGTACGACAGACAGAACGTACCAAAATGCGTTGACTTTGATGAAAAATTTGGGAATTTCGCAACGGGAAGTAGACATCAAAAAAGCGTGTTTGCAACATTTTAAGGACATCGGACACGACGAAAAAGTGAAAGATGCCGCCTACGAAAATGCACAAGCACGCGAACGTACACAAATTCTTATGGACCTGGCCAATAAGACGGGGGGGCTTGTTATCGGCACGGGGGATTTGTCCGAATTGGCCCTCGGGTGGGCCACCTACAACGGCGACCATATGGCGATGTACGGTGTTAATGCCGGGGTGCCAAAGACGCTGGTTCGTTCACTTGTATCGTGGGCGTGCACGCAGGAAACCCGCGCGTGCGTTAAACGCGTTTTACAGGACGTGTTGGATACGCCGATTAGCCCCGAATTACTGCCCGCCAAAAATGGAAAGATCGCACAAAAGACGGAAGATTTAGTCGGCCCGTATGAACTGCATGATTTCTTTTTGTATTACTTTTTGCGATATGGATTTACGCCCGATAAAATTTATTACCTGGCGCAACAGGCATTTAAAGGGCAGTTTACGGCGGCTGTGATTAAGAAATGGTTGCACGTGTTTGTGCGCCGTTTCTTCAGCCAACAATTTAAGCGCTCATGCATGCCCGACGGGCCGGCGGTAGGAAGCGTGGGGCTTTCCCCGCGCGGTGCGTGGCGCATGCCTAGCGATGCCGCGGCGGATGCGTGGCTTGAAGAAATAGAAAAATTGTAATTTTTCGGTAGCCAGTAAAATGCCCCGAACAATCTTCGGGGCATTTTTTCGTTGTTTTTTAAAAAGACACAAAAAAGACTTAACTTCGTTTCTCCGTTTCTCGTCAACCCGGAGATTTGTAGTCCGGGATATAGCGCGGCTATAAAAAACACTTGACTTCGTTTTTTTTTTTGCTAGGATGAGCGTATGCTCAAACTTTGTGGAGGGATATATATGGAAAAGAAAAGTTGGTTTAAGGGCAGTTTAAATCAAAATAAAGGGTCATTCCCGAGGAATGTAGTCGGGAATCTTCCTCTTTCTAAGTTGTTGATAAAAGAGGAAAAACAACTTTGTTTAATTAAACAAGTGGAAGATCCCCGACAGAGACTTTCGGGGATGACAACACTTTTTAATAACGGCAACGGCGGGTTTACCCTCATAGAACTGCTCGTTGTTGTTCTCATCATTGGTATTTTGGCGGCGGTGGCGTTGCCGCAATACAATTTGGCGGTAGCCAAAGCGCGGGTAAATCGGTTACTTCCGCTTATGAAAAGTATTGAAAACGCGCAAGAAGTGTACAAAATAGCCAACGGAACTTATGCAAACGATTTTACATTATTAGATATTGACATGCCGGCGGGTGCTACTGTTACTGTGCCATCAAGCGGGGGCGTGGCAAGTGTATCGCATCCCAATTTTTCTTGCACCGGCGGATATAATAGTGGACAATACAATTCGTTGTATTGCCGGGATACGAAGGTGGGAGTTTCTTTTGAAAGATACTACCGCTCTCATACTATCTGTTGGGCGGGTAGCGATACGCTGTCGCAAAAAATATGCAAATATTTATGTCAAACTAACACGTTAAGCAGTTCAAACGGTTGTACAATGCCGTCTTAATTTCTCTTTTTGATTTGTTGTTCGCGGGCGGCTTTTAACTTCTCTAAAAACGCGGCTCTAACATTTATTTTATTTGCCAGCGGATTTGTTTTTAAATGGCAAATTCCAATGGCTACTGCATCGGCGGTATCGTCGGGAGAGGGGGCTTTATCTAAGTTCAGCGTCAGTTGTACCATGCGCTGAACTTGTTTTTTGTCGGCGGTGCCTGTGCCGCAAATCATCATTTTTACGCGGCGGGGGGGATAAAATGTAATTTCTTTTCCGGCTTGTTCACACGCCAAAATAATTACGCCGCGCGTCATCACCGTGTTTGCCATAGTGGTAGCGCGCTTTAAAAAAAAGTTTTGCTCCATGGCTACTTGGTCGGGTGCGTAGGTTTTTAAAATTTGCTCAAGTTGGCGGAAGATATAACTGAGCCGTTTGGGTAAATCTTGGTTGGCGTCGGTATGGATAAGTCCGCACGCGCGCAAAGAAAGAACGGAACGGGCGTTTCGTGTTACAATCGCCCATCCCGTTCTGTCTAAACCGGGGTCAATGCCTAAAACGGTAACGGATTTTTCCGTGTCGTTAAGCATTGAGTTTAGCCGCAACGGCTTCGTCAATGTTGGAGTTGTCGTAGACGTTTTTGGTGTCGTCGTGGTCGTCCAACGCTTCCAACATTTTCATCAAAGTTTCGGCGGTATGTTCGTCGGTCACGCTTACTTCCGTATCCGGCAGCATTGTTAGGTCTGCCGATTCGGGCGTAATGCCTTTGGCTTCAATGGCTTTTTTGACGGCCTCTAATTCGTTCATGTCTGGGTTGGTGATCACTTCGTACACGTCGCCCGCGGTGCGTACATCTTCCGCGCCGGCTTCCAACGCCAGATTCATCAAATCGTCTTCAGAAATGTCTTCTTTCTTCACGACAATCATACCTTTGCTTTTGAACATATACGACACACAACCCGCCGTACCGATAGAGCCGCCGTGGCTGGTGAAGATTTTGCGGATTTCCGCGAACGTGCGGTTTTTGTTATCGGTCGTGCATTCTACGATGATAGCCACGGAACCGGGGCCATACCCTTCGTACGTGATTTCTTCGTACGATACTCCGGGAAGTTGGCCGGTCCCTTTCATGATAGCGCGCTTGACGTTATCGGAGGGCATATTAGCGGCGCGTGCATCATCAACGGCTTTGCGCAAGCGCGGGTTTTGGTCGGGGTTGCCGCCGCTCATTTTGGCAGCGATGGTGATTTCCCGTAAAATTTTTGTGAATACTTTGCCTTTTTTGGCATCTACGAGGGCCTTTTTGTGTTTAATACCGGCCCAGTGCGAATGTCCACCCATAGGTTTACTCCTTACTGCAATAAGATACTCTATTGTAGCAAATTTTAAAGTACGCGGCAGAAAATATCATACAGCATAATTTGCTACAATACCTGTACTTGCCCCGTTAGTTCAACTGGATAGAGCGTTGGTCTTCGGAACCAAAGATACGAGTTCGAATCTTGTACGGGGCGTTTTTTCTGCGTAAAATGTGTGAGGACGTTGTTGCGAACTCGGTCGGATACCTCCGCCCCCGTATTACAACCTTACGGGGCTTCGGACCTTTGGTCCTGCGGCTCTATTTATCCGCGCGCGTGCCGACAGTATACCTTCCTCGTTCACGCCTAGTCCTCCCGCATTTTACATTGAAAAACTTTTCTGCGTAAAATGCGCGAGGACGTTGTTGCGAACTCAGTCGGATACCTCCGCCCCCCGTATTACAACCTTACGGGGCTTCGGACCTTTGGTCCTGCGGCTCTATTTATCCGCGCGCGTGCCGACAGTATACCTCCCGGAATTTTTTCTGTATAAAATGTACGGGGATGTTTGGGGCGCTCAAATACTTCTTTTTTGCCTAGTCTTTTTACAAGCCGCGGTGAAATCGGTTACAATATATAAGGTAGGACGATGTAACTTAAAATCTAATATAAAATAAGGGCCCTCAGTTGGTAAAAAGGGTTATAAGTTGGAATATAATATACCTATGAAATCAATCAAAAACGAAGCGGCAGCCCACTGCCCAAACCATTGTGAAGAATTTGATGTAGAATATTGGTCGTTAATCAGTGCGGACCAAGACCCCGATTTGAAAACCGCCGCATTGGGGGGTGAACTCAACTTGGTACAATGTCCTAAGTGCGGGGCGCTGTTTCACCACGATGGCGATTTGATTTATTTTGATGCACCGGCTGAACTGCTTATTTTTATTTTTTCCGAGAAAAACCGCGCGCAAGAAAAGGAACTTCGCGCTAAAATGCAACGCGATTACGAAATTATCAAAAATACGCTGGTTAAACAGTTACATATTGATTTTCCCCCTGTGTGCGTGTTTGGGTTGGATGCGCTCAAGCACTTGTTAGAGCAAGAAGAAAAAAACTCGTTTGAGTCGGAGGCCGTAGCGGCTGCGTCGGCTGCGGCGGGGTTTAACGTAGTTCGGGTTAAACCGTCCTATGCGCGGGAACATCATTTCCCGTATTATATTCCCGCGCCGAAAAAAGGGTGTTTGCCCAATGATTATGCGGTGGCTGCCAGTAAGGTGCTTCGTGGCGGATTGAAAAGCCCGTTGCTAGTCAACTTTAAAGACCAAATGAGCCAGGAGGAGGCAACAACGCCGCTGACATTATGATACCGGAAAAATACAAAGAAATACTCTACATGGTTGGCGAATATGCCAACAAACTGGGCCTGCGGGCCTGGGTAGTGGGGGGAGCGGTGCGGGATTTTTATCTCAGCCGCGATACGCAGGATATTGACTTGGCTTTTAGCGGAAATCAAGAATCCGTGGCCGGGTTTTGCGTCAAGCGTTGGGGCGGAAATAAACACAAATTTTCACGTTTTTTTACCTATCGGGTGGATCTAAATAACGGGCTGAAATTAGATATGATACGCACCCGGAAAGAAAATTATCCATACCCCGGTTGTTTGCCGCATGTAGAGCCCAGCCCTTGCATTAAAGATGACCTTTTCCGTCGTGATTTCACGACCAACGCGTGGTGTTGTTCCATTACGCCCGATACATTTGGCAAACTCTACGACCCGTTCGGCGCGCAGAAAGATATTGAGCGTGGCTTGGTGCGTATTTTGCATGAGAAAAGTTTTTTGGATGACCCGACCCGTTTGTACCGGGCGGTGCGGTTTGCCGGGCGGTTTGGTTGGACGTTAGCACCGAAAACGGAACGGCTGTTAATGTCGGCGGTGAAAGAGGAATTTCCGCTTCTTGTTTCGCGTGAGCGCTTTAGCCATGAATTTTTGAAAATTTTGCAGGAGCCGCGTATTAAGGAGATTTTTATATTGATGGAAAAATACGATCTCTTGAAATTTGCCTGGCCGGGGTTGCAGTGGAGCCGCCACTTGTTCCAGGTAAATAATCCCTACGAACGGGTGGGCGTGTTGGCGTGCCAACTGGGGGAAAGCGGGGAAAACTTTGTCCGCAGTTTGCATTTACCGTCCGCGCAAGGAAATGAAATTATCGGGGCGTGGAAAGTCTTGCAAGAAAAACTCAGCCCGTTGGAAGCACTGTCCGTTACCAAAAAATCCATCATCCGGGCGGTGTGCCCGCACTTACCCGAAGTTGCCCTGGAACCGTGCGTACTTACCGGCCGGGATTTGAAAGAAGCCGGGTGGGCCGGGCGTCATATTTCCAATTCGCTTACGCACGTGCGTCGGGCGCAATGGGAAGGAAAAGTCAAGAACAAAGCCGACGCTTTTAAGTTGCTTAAGAAATAAATTTTAAAAGCCCGCCGCCACGCGGGTTTTTTTATTCTGTTTTTTTTGGTAAGATAGTTATATCTTACCAAACAAGGGGCGCAATTATGTTTACTTCGCGTGCGGGGTTTACATTGATTGAATTGTTAGTGGTTGTACTTATTATAGGTATATTGGCGGCGGTGGCGTTGCCGGAATATACCAAAGCGGTGGAACGCTCCCGTATGACGGAAGCCGTGACATTGCTGGGCAGTATCGCACAAGCCCAACAACGCCAGTATATGCACGGCAATGCGTTTACGACTAATTTTTCTTTGTTGGATGTAGCCCCTAAACAATCCTCGGGAGATACCTATTTTACCAAAGGGGACCCCCAAACGGGAGCCGGAGGAAACGGGTTTTCCATTACCTTATATGATGGAGGATTTGAGGAAGGATATGCCGAGGCCGTGCGTTTTAGTGCCGGGGGCGAACAGCGGTATCATTATTCGCTCGTTCGTTTTTACACCGGAACGGAAACCACGTGTTTGAGTAACGAGGCCAACGGGCAAAGTTTATGTGCCGATTTTTGCGGAATTGATAACCCGGTGGCGGCTTGTTGTAGCGATGGTACCGATGAGCCGTGTTATGAAGAAGTGGAAGAATCGGAAGAAGAATAAGGACTTTGGTAAGTGATATTCAGTAATACGTTAAAGGAGAACTATATGCACAAACATCAACCGGGGTTTACCCTCATTGAGTTGTTAGTAGTTGTGTTAATTATCGGTATTTTGGCCGCCATGGCAATGCCTCAATACTTCAAAGCGGTGGAACGCTCTCGCACTGCGGAAGCCGTTACGCTTTTAGACAGTATTGCTAACGCCCAAGAACGCAAATATATACAAATTAACCAGTACGTTACCAATTTTAAAGGGCTGGATGTGTCACCCAAAGGGGCTACCGGAAGTTTGTATTACACGAAAGGTTCCGCTACGGGTGGAGACGGCGGCAACGGTTTTGCGGTTTCTCTTAGCGGTACGGCGTATAAAGCCGGGAAAGTCACCGCCAAACGTCACGCCGATAGCGGTGTTTTGCAGTATAATTATACGTTAGAGCGCTACTATATTAACGACGGTACTTCTTGCACCGGGATGGACTCCAACGGGGAAGCGTTGTGTGCAGATTTCTGCGGGGTGGAGGATTACACGACACCGTGTTGTAGTGACGGCACCTTAGTTAGTGACGCTGATTCCGGTTGTAAAATCCCAACGGGTGCTTGAGATTTTGTAAGTACAAGTTCATAAACATACCCCCGCCGGGTGCGGGGGTTTTTTCTGCAGAAAAACGGGCTACTGCGTTGTTGTGAACTGGGACGGACACCTCCGCCCTCCGGGCGCGTGCCGGCCCCTTCCAAAAAATTTTTGAAAAAACGCTTGACTTCTAACCTTTTTTGCATTACAATTAAGTTATGGCCCAAGCGGGGGGAACAAAATCCTACATACCTCTGTTTCGGGTCGCCCGTGGAAACAAAGCGGGCAAACGACTGATGTAGGAAGGAGATCAACATGATTAGAAATCAAAAAGGGTTCACCCTGATTGAGTTGTTAGTAGTAGTCTTAATCATCGGTATTTTGGCCGCCATGGCGATGCCTCAATACTTCAAAGCCGTAGAACGCTCCCGCATGACGGAAGCTGTCACCTTGCTCGGTAATATTGCGCAAGCCCAACAACGCAAATACCTGCAAATCAATCACTATGTTTCTAACTTCAAAGGATTGGATGTGTCCCCCAAAGGCGCAACCGGTTCTTTCTATTACACGAAAGGTGATCCGGTGAGCGCTGGTGGTAACGGTTTCAGAATTGACCTTAGCGCGGCTCAAAACTACCAAGGTGGTAAAGCCACGGCTACCCGCCATTCTTCTGCCGGCAACTTGCAATACGAATACGAATTGGAACGCTATTATGCTAACACCGGTACGAAATGCACGGGTACCAATGCTAACGGTGAAGCGTTGTGCGCTGACTTCTGCGGTATTGACGATTACACTGCTCCGTGCTGCAGCGACGGAAGCACGACCGCTGGTGCCGGCACCAACTGCAATACGCCGAGCGCCAACGATCAATAATCATACGTATTTAGTATGAATAACCCCCGCCTGGTGCGGGGGTTTTTTCTGCAGAAAAATCTTTTCTGCGCAACAGGTTGTCATAAAATGTAGGTCAGGCATTGCCTGACCTACACCCCGCCGCGCCTCGTCATTCTCCCCTTTTCCTCCGCTCGTCATCCTGAACTTGATTCAGGATCTCGTTTTTTGTTTTTGTTCAAGTGGAAGATCCCCGACAGAAACTCTCGGGGATGACAGCGTATATATTTTTTGTCATTCCCGAAAGTCGTTGTCGGGAATCTTCCTCTTTCTATGTTGTTGCCAAACAAGGGCATCATCCCGTACTTGATACGGAATCTTCCACGCTGGTTGTTGTCTTTTGTCTTTTTTATTACAATAATGCTATGTATTATTATGTCTATATCCTTACGAATGCGACGCATACCACTCTATACGTGGGGGTAACAAGTCATTTAGCGCAGCGGGTATATATACACAAAGAAGGGCTCGTTTCTGGGTTTACGGAAACATACTTCGTCAAGAAACTGGTGTATTACGAAACGCATACCGATATTTTACAAGCCATAAAGCGGGAGAAACAGATTAAAAAGTGGAACCGGGCATGGAAAGAACGGCTGATTTCTAATTTTAATCCTCGTTGGAACGATTTATGGGATACTTTAGCGGTTTAGTTATTTATAACGACTAAACAAGTGGAAGATCCCCGACAGAAACTCTCGGGGATGACAGCGTATATATTTTTTGTCATTCCCGAAAGTCGTTGTCGGGAATCTTCCACTTTCTACGTCGTTTATTAAAGAGTAAAATCTACGGCTTTCTCTGCCCTTTTTCCCTATACACGCCCCTCATAAATTAGTAAAATATACCTATATATGCAATTGGTCATTTTTATACCTATTTTGTTTTTCTCTATCATCGTACACGAGTTCGCCCACGGATACGTCGCTTACCGCATGGGCGATGACACGGCCTATTTGTCCGGCCGCCTGACGTTAAATCCACTTCCTCACATTGACCCGGTGGGAACAATCGGCGTGCCGCTGCTCTGTTTTGTGACGGGGCTACCGTTATTCGGGTGGGCTAAACCCGTACCGATTAACCCCTTGCGCTTGCCGTCCCCGCGTACCGATATGGGCAAGGTAGCGGCGGCGGGCCCGGCCATCAACTTCATGTTGGCACTTCTTTTTGCGCTCGTGTTTAAAGGAATGATTTTGTTGCAAGGCGTTGTTTTTTCGCCGGAGATGTTGCAACGCACGTGGCCGTTTTTTCAGTACGGTATTTTAATCAATGTGATGTTGGCCGTATTTAATTTGCTCCCTATTGCGCCACTTGACGGCGGACGTATCGTCACCGCGCTACTACCGCTTAGCGCCGCACGCAACTATGGGCAATTCTTTGAGCGTTACGGTATGTGGATTGTGATAGGGCTGATTTTAACGGGCTTGGTGCGGTATTTAATTTTGCCGCCCGCCGTATTTGTGCTAAATTTAATTGGCAAAATTTTATAAGTTTACAGAGGTTGTTATGAGTGATACAAAAATTGTGCTTTCCGGTATGCGCCCGACGGGTAAACTCCACTTGGGGAACTTCCACGGGGCACTTAAAAATTGGGTCGCGTTGCAGGATAAATATACCTGTTATTTTTTCGTGGCGGATTTACATTCGTTAACAACCGCCTACGAACAAACCGAAAATTTGGCCGCCAACTCCCGCGAAATGCTCATTGACTGGCTCACGGCCGGGTTGGACCCGAAGAAATGTACCATTTTTATCCAGTCCGACGTACCCGAAGTTAGCGAATTAAATACCTTGCTCGGTATGATTACGCCTTTGGGGTGGCTACTGAGAAACCCGACGTATAAGGAACAACTCCAGGAACTTTTTAAACAAAAATATGCCGGACAATTAGACGAAAAATCCTTGGGGGAAAAATTGGCCTCTATCGCCGGTGATGAAGAAATTTCCTGCTTTGGCTTTTTGGGGTATCCGGTGCTGATGGCCACGGATATTCTCATTCAACAAGCGTCGTATGTGCCCGTCGGGCAAGACCAAACCGCGCACCTGGAAATCGCACGCGATTTGATGCGCCGCTTTGAACAAATTTACGGCGAGCAAGTGTTCACGGAGCCGCAGCCGCTCTTTACGTCCGTGGCGCGGGTGCCGGGTATTGACGGGCGGAAAATGTCCAAATCCTACAACAACGCCATTGCCTTGGGCGAAGATTTGGACAGCGTACGCAAAAAAGTAATGACTATGTTTACCGACCCCAACAAGAAAAAAGCCACCGACCCCGCCAATCCCGACGGATGTGTGGTTTATGCGTTCCATAAAATTTACAACCCGAATTATGCCAAACGCTGTGAAGAATGTAAGGCGGGGGCGTTAGGTTGTGTAGCGTGCAAAAAAGAATTGTTTGCGCTGATGGAGCCGGAATTGACGGACTTTGCCGCGCGCCGTAAAGAAATTGAAAACGATGCCGCGCGCCTGAGGCAAATTGTAACCGAGGGCCAAGAGCGTGCCCGTGCCAACGCGGCCCAAACGCTCGTAAAAGTTAAAAAAGTTATGCGGATAATAAAATGATAAATGCACCTCAAGCCATTAACGTACACATTAACGTCTTTGAAGGCCCGATGGACCTGCTGTTGCATCTTATCAAAAAAGACAATTTAGACGTGTGCGATATTAATATTGCCGAGATTACCAAACAGTATTTGGATTACTTAAACGTAATGAAAGAACTGAATTTGGAAGTGGCCGGCGAATTTTTGGTTATGGCCAGTACGCTCATGCAAATTAAGGCCAAGACATTGCTTCCGAGCCAAGCACCTACGTCGGAAAACGAAGGACCCGACCCGGCTAAAGAGTTAATTGCCAAACTGGTGGAATATCAAAAATACAAGGAAGCCAGCGCGTATTTAAACCAAAAGTTAGAAGAAAATAAAGACAAATTTTACCGCTCGGCGCCCATTTTTGACAACGGCGAAAAAGTAATCAACGTGCAAATGTTTGATTTGCTGGCCGCCGTTAAACGCGCTTTTGAACGGTTGGACGAGCGCAAGCGGATTGAACTACTCAAAATAGAAGAATTTCCGATTGAGATGAAAATGCAAAAAGTAGTGGATATGCTTAAAAACCGCACATGGGTGCTTTTGGATGATATCTTCGTGGGCGAAACCAAAAAACGTGGGATTATTACGTGCTTTATGGCGCTACTGGAACTGATTAAAATCAAAAAATTACTCGCCCGGCAAGACGAGCAGGAAGGGCACATCCGCATTTACTTAAACCCGGAAAATAAAGACAAAGATTTTAAAACCTTAATGCACGGCAGTGATGAGGCCAACTAATGGGAGAAATTATGAACGCAGAAGAACAGAATATACCCGTTCCCACGGAACCGGAAACAAATGAAACGCCGGCTCAAGCCCCTGTTGCACCCACCCCGGGGGAGGAAGTTCCCGAGGAATTAGTGCAAACCGACGATTTGAAAAAAATAGTGGAAACGCTTTTATTTATTACCGACCGTCCGGTCAAACCCGGCCGCTTGGCCGACGTTATTGACGGGGCCAACGTAAAACAAATCCGTGAAGTGATTTCTGCTTTGCAAGAAGAATATACGGCGCAAGGCCGTGCGGTGCAAATTGTGGAAATCGGCGGCGGATTTCAAATGGCTACCAAACCCGAATACGGCCGTTGGGTGCGTAAGTTGTACAACGAAAAAATGACTACCAAACTTTCCAACGCCGCCCTGGAAACGTTAGCCATTATTGCTTACAAACAACCCATCACCCGCGCCGAAATGGAAGCCATCCGCGGTGTGGACGTAGCCGGGCCGTTAGAGCGTTTGTTGGAACGGTCTTTGGTGCGCGTGGTTGGCAAAAAAGACACGGTAGGCCGCCCGATGGTGTACGGAACAACCGATGAATTTTTACGGATGTTTGGCCTCAATAAACTGGCTGAACTGCCCGACTTGCAAGTGTTTGCCGCTAAAAACTTGCACGAAAAACAAGAAGACTTGCCGTTTGGCGAACCGTTGCCGCCGCTGGCTGAGCCGGCCATTATTCCCTTGGAGGAATTGGACCCGGAAGAACGCTTGCAGGCCCTCGGAACGGAAGTGGATCCGTTCTTCAAACGTAATAGTTACAACCGCGGTGATTTTTTTGTAGATACACAAACGCCGGGAGATTTGCCGGCGCAAGACGCTCCGGCTACCTTGGAAACAGCCGCCGCGCCCGCCGATGTACCTGAAGAAAAAGGGGAAAATCCCCAGGAGGAAAAATAAGTATGAATATCGTTTTAGCCGCCAGTGAAGCATTCCCGTTTTGTAAAACGGGCGGACTCGCCGACGTAGTCGGTGCGCTCTGCCAACAATTTGCCGCCCGCAAAGGCAACAAGGTGCTCTTGTTCTTGCCGCATTACCGCAATATCGTGCGGGTGTCTTCGCTTAAAGTGGTGCCCGGGGTGTATTTAATTCCGATAGGGGACAGAATTGAACAGGTTTCCCTTTCGTATATTAACTGGGGTAACGTGCTTGTATTTTTTGTGGGCAACCGCAAATACTTTGACCGCCCCGAACTCTACCGCACCCGCACGGGAGAATTTGCCGATAACGACGAGCGCTTTATCCTCTTTAGCCGCGCGGTGTTGGAAGGGTGCAAGTTTATCGGCTTCCGGCCCGATATTATCCATTGTCACGATTGGCAAACCGGGCTTATCCCGGCGTATTTAAAAACTGTCTATAAGTTGGATGCCTTTTATACCCGCACCCGCAGTTTGTATACGATTCACAACATCGCTTATCAGGGGCATTATCCATATTCTTCTTTCCGCAAAGCCGGTTTTCACCCGGTGGATTATACGCCGGAAAAATTTGAATATTACGGCGGGATTAGTTTCTTAAAAAGCGGTATCGTTTTTGCTGATAACATCAACACCGTCAGTCCCAACTATGCGCGTGAAGTCCAGCAAAGTCGTGCGATGGGCTTTGGCTTAGAAGGACTTTTACGCAGCCGTAGCGACCATTTCTGTGGAATCGTCAACGGGATTGATACCGAAGTGTGGGACCCGGAACTGGACCCGGTTTTGCCTATCGGTTACGACGCGGCCGAAGTGGTGGAAGGTAAAATGGCCGCCAAACAGGCCTTATGTCAACAATGCAAATTATCCTCGGATACCAACAAACCGCTTATCGGTATTGTTTCACGCTTGGACTATCAAAAAGGGTTGGACCTCGTGGTTGGGCTTATTGAAAAATACAAAAACCGCGCGCAATTTGTCATTTTAGGCACCGGCGATCCTATGCTGGAAAAGGCCTTCCAAGGTTTGGCGCGCAATCACGCGAGATACGTCAGTTACCACGGCCGCTTGGATGAGGAATTGGCGCACCGGATTTATGCCGGAGCGGATTTGTTTTTGATGCCTTCGCGCTTTGAGCCGTGCGGATTATCGCAACTAATTGCTATGAAATACGGCACCCTGCCGGTGGTTTCGCGTGTGGGGGGGCTGGTGGATACGGTCAAAGGATATACCGGTAAAAACGAAGAAACCGCTACTGGGTTTTTCATTGAGCCGTTTAACGAAAAGGGGTTCGTCCAAACCTTAGACAAAGCCCTGGCGGCCTTTGCCGATAAAAAATTATGGTTGCGGTTAATGCGTAACGCGATGCGGCAAGATTTGTCCTGGGATAAATCGGCCCGGATGTATTTAGAGTTATACCGCAAAACAATTGCTTAAAAACTATGTGTAAACATTGGCGGCGTGCCGTTTGGATTTTCCTGTCAACCGGGTTGCTGTTGGGTCCGGCAGTGTGTTTTGCCGCACCCGTTAAAAATCTCATTTGGATTATTGCGGACGGGACCGGGCCGGAAACAATGGGGTTACTCATGCAAGGGGCCCGTGCCGGCGCTTTGGCCGATTATCCGCAAAAAACAACGGCTTTGGAACAACTGTTACAAGACGGGCAACAGGGATTGTTCTTCCACCATACACACGGTTCTATCGTAACCGATTCCGCCGCCGCGGCTACCCAAATGGCCACCGGTGCGTGGACGTTGCCCGGCCGGATTGGAATGGATTTTGAGGGAAAATCAGTGCCGACGTTGTTGGAAATGGCCCAACAAAAAGGTAAAGCCATCGGGATTATTTCCGACGCGTACGTCACGGATGCTACCCCGGCCGGATTTACCGCCCATGTGTTAAGCCGCAAACAGAAAAAAGAAATTGCCCGAGAGCAATTGGCCCTGGCTCCGGAAGTGATTTTAGGCGGCGGAAAGAAGTATTTTTCCACCGGGGAAAATAAAGATTTGCTTGCCCAGGCCCAAGCGCAGGGGTATCAATTGCCCCAAGATAAAAAAGCACTCCAAAAAATTCATTCCGGCAAAGTGCTAGGGTTATTTGCCGATACGAACTTGCCCATGGCCGTGGAAATGTACCAACACCCCCGCGTGCCTACGTTGCCAGAGATGACAAAACAGGCGTTGGAAATTTTAGCGCAAGATCCCGATGGCTTTGTTATTATGGTGGAAGCCGGCAAGGTGGACTGGGCCGCCCATGCCCATGATGCGGGGGCTACCCTGGCCGAATTAAAAATGTTGGATAAAACCATCGCGCTGGCCCGCCAATTTGCCGATGAACATCCCGGTACGTTGGTTTATGTCAATTCGGACCACGACACCGGACTGGGGGCTTTTACGTACCAAACTTTAACCCCGCAAGGCGTGGCCCGCAAAACCGAACAGGGCGAAGTTTTGTACGATGGAAAAAATTTTTACGCTTCGTTTGATACGTATGCTAAGTTGGAAAAGCAACGCCGCTGTTTGTATTACTTGGAAGAAGAACTTAAAAAACTTTCGCCGGAAAAATTAACCCCCGCTTACGTGGGGAAAAAATTACGCGAGGCGTTGGGATATAAAATAGATATTTCCGACTTTAAAAATTTACACGATGTGCCCGGTATTTTTAAACAGTTAAATGATTCGTACGCGATAGTATGGGCCACGCCTGCCCACTCCTCGGCACCGCTGATAGGGGTGGCTTACGGGCCGGGGCAGGAATTATTTAAAGGGGTCTACCACAATACCGATATTTTGCCCAAATTAAAAACAGCCCTGGGCTGGAGTGAGGAATAATATGGCTAATCCTTTTACGGAAGAAAAAACAACCCAAACCGCAAAACCGCAAAAACATATTTTTCATTTACACCGGCGTTTATTCTTGTTGGTGTTTGCTATTGCGGTGTTGTGGCAAGCGCTACTGCTGGTGGATATGCGCCTGAGCCAATACTACCGGGCCTTGGAAAGTTCATTTAAAGTTATTTTAACGCTGGACGGAAAAACCGATAATGCGGCCCTGGCCCACATGGGGGAAACCTTAAATCAAAAAGCGGATGTGGCCTCGGTTAAATTATATTCTTCACAAGATGGCTTGGAAGTGGTACGCAAACAAAACCCGCAGTTGGCCGAATCGCTACTTTTGATGGGACGTAATAAAATGCCTGCCTATTTTGAACTGCGCCTCACTCCGCCGGCAGTGCGTAACGTGTCGGCGCTACTGGCCAACTTAACCAGTGAATATAAAGGAATTACTCCGCATTATAATGCCCAACACGCACAACTTGTGTTTGTAACAGGGCTGTGTGTGAAACTGTTGCGGATGGTGATGTTGTTTGCTGTGCTGTTATTTCTGGCGTTTATGTTTTTAATAGAGGCGTACCCAAGCCGTAAACGCACCTCGCATGTACTTAGCGGGATGTTTTCCGGCGTGGTAGCGGCATTGGGGGCATTTGCTTTTTTTGCCGTACTTATTTATCCGACGGGATTTTTAAGTGATACGGTACAATTTTTTACTACACCCATGCGCCAGATTTTGTTGCTGGCGTTTTGCGGACTATTGGGGTGGACGTTGTCCAAATGGCAAAGATTTTAACGGTTTTACTGGTGGTACTGAGTTGTGCCGGGGCGTTGCTGGCTGATGACGCCGCCGCCCACAAGCGCGAAATTGAACGGCTTAAAAAAGAAGCCGCTCAAAAGGAAAGTGAACTCAAAAAATACCGCGAACAGGAAAGACAAATTTCCCGGGAAATGACGGCGCTGGAAAATAAAAAGGCCTTGGTTGAGCAGCGTAAAAATAAAGTGGAGTCGGATATTTCCGCTCTGGAGCAAAATTTACTTTCCGTGGAAGAAAAACGGGCTGCCCTGGAGCGCAGTATTCCGATGTGGCAGGGGGTGTCGGCCACGGAGTTGGAGTCGTATTATTTTACGCCGGACTGTCCGCTGTGCGTCAACGGGTATAGTTTGGAGCAGGATATTTTTTTGGACCGGATGTTGACCCACAAGGCGGCTTTTACCGCGGCGTTACAGGCCGCCAACGAGGAAGCCAAAGAGCGCATTCATACGTTTGAACAACGTAACAAAAAATTACTGGCGCAAAGTTCGCGTATTGAAGAAGAACAGCAGATTATTTCCCAATCTTTCAATAAGAAGAAACAAGATTTGGACGTTACCAAACGCAAAGTGGCCGCCGTGCGCAAAGAAATTAACGAACTGAACAAATCGGCCGCGGCACTGAATGATTTACTGGCTTCGTTTGAGCGCAAACGTAAAGCGGCCGCCAAAAAAGCATCTTTGTCCAAGGCCCCTGCCGGGCCGCAGATTAACGCGGCACCCAACAGTTTGCCCTGGCCGGTGCAAGGCAATGTGCTTAGTAAATTCGGCAAAGAATACCGCGCCGACCTCAATACGTGGATTTTCCGCGACGGCATTAAAATCGCCGCCCGGGCGGGGGTTCCCGTGCGCAGTGTGGAGGCCGGAAGCGTGATTTATGCCGGGCCGTTCCGTTCGTATGGTAATGTAGTGATTGTGGATCACGCGAAAGGATTTTTTACCATTTACGGTTTCCTGCGGGAAATCCAAGTGGCCGTGGGCGATAAACTAGCCCGTCAAGGAGTGCTGGGTACGGCGGGGCAGGATACACAGGCCTCGTCGGGAACCGGCCAAAATGCCGTTTATTTTGAAATCCGCCAAGGCACTACGGCCGTAGATCCGTTGCTTTGGTTGGAATGAGAGGAATGAGAACGTATGAAAGATAAAAAATTAAACCGGTATGCATTAGCCGCCGCTGTCATCTTTTTTATAGGGACGTTGTTTCCGTACGCCTACGGCGCGGCGGAGCGCAGTTTAAAACAATTGCGCGTACTGGTAGATGTGATTGAGTTTGTCAAAGAAAACTATGTGGAGAAGACCGATACCGACAAATTAGTTTCCGGGGCTATCCGGGGCGTGGTGGCGGAGTTGGATGATTTTTCCCAGTATTTGGACCCCAAAGATTATAAAAATTTGAAGAACGATACCCGCGGTGAATTTGGCGGTATCGGTATCCGTTTGCAAAAGAAAGACGGTTTTATAACCGTTATGACGCCCATGCCCGGTACTCCTGCGTTTAAAGCCAAAATTATGCCCGGCGACCGTATTTTAAAAGTGGACGGAAAAGAAATTTCCGCCATGGAGTTGGACGAAGCCGTGGAAATTATGCGCGGGCCGGTGGGGACTAAAGTTAAATTATCGCTCAGCCGCAAGGATGAAACTTCCGGCCGGTATAATCCGGTGCCCGATATCCGCCTCAAACGCGAAAAAATCGTGCCCGAAGTGGTGTACTTCCGCATGTTGCCTAATCAAGTGGGCTACTTGTATATGGTGGATTTTTCGGGCCATAGTTTGGAAGAAGTGAAAAAAGCACTCGCGTCCCTGCAAAAACAAGGGATGCAATCGCTGGTGTTGGATTTGCGCTTTAACCCCGGGGGGCTTTTGTCCGGAGCGGTGGATATTGCTAAATTATTTCTGCCGGCCGATAAAATGATTGTCTACACGCAAGGCCGCAAAAAAGAATATTACCAGGAATTTAAAACAGTTGCGGACGGGACTTATTTGAATTTGCCTATGGCGGTACTTGTCAACCAGGGGTCGGCCAGTGCCAGTGAAATCGTGTCCGGGGCTTTGCAAGATCACGCCCGGGCGTTTATTGTCGGCCAGCGCACCTTTGGCAAAGCCAGTGTGCAACAAGTTATGCCGTTAGCCGGCGGGGCCGGGTTGCGCTTGACGATTGCCCGGTATTATACACCGTTGGGGCGGCTTATTCAGCGCGATTACCGCAATAAGGAAAAAGCCGAGGAGGGCGGCATTTGGCCCGATGTGGAAGTGGTGGTCAAAGCCGACGAGGAAATCAAGGCCTTTACCCCGTACCGGGATATCGTTTACGTGCCCGGACAAAAAATGCCTACGTTGGAATTTAAAGAAAAAGATATCGTATTGGATAAAGCCGTGGCGATTTTAACCGGACAAGAGACGTTGGAAGCGGCCAAAGCACAAAGCGAAAAAGAAGCCGCCAAACGTAAGGCCGAAAAAGACAAAAAACAAGCGCAAGATAATCCGTCCACGGAAACGGAACAAACGGATAAATAATGATGAAACCGGATTTGGCTATTTTAGGGATAGAATCCACCTGCGATGAAACTTCCGCCGCGCTACTTGTCGGCGGGAGGGAATTGGTGTCTAATGTGATTTATTCCCAAATTGAGGAGCATAAAAAATACCACGGTGTCGTGCCGGAATTGGCCAGCCGTGCCCACGCCGCCAAAATTGCCACCGTCGTGGCTGAGGCCTTGGGCGATAAGCCGCTGGATTACGTGGCTTTTGCCAGCGGGCCGGGGCTTCCCGGTGGACTTATGGTTGGACGTGTGGCGGCGGAAACCTTGGCGCAGTTTAAACAGGTGCCGCTTATCGGGGTTAATCACTTGGAAGGACACTTGTTTGCGTGTGATTTTGAAGGAACACAAGTCAAAGACCGGTTGCAATTTCCGCTGGTTGCACTCATTGTTTCCGGGGGGCATACCGAACTGTGGTACGTCAAAGATTATGGTAATTATAAGGTGCTGGGCCGCACGCGCGACGACGCGGCGGGCGAAGCGTTTGATAAAGTAGCCAAACTGTTGGGGTTGGCGTACCCCGGCGGTCCGCAAGTATCCAAACAAGCCCTTTTGGGCCGGCGCGACGCCATTAGTTTTTCGCGCCCGCTACTGCCCGGAACATGGGAGTTTTCGTTTAGCGGTATTAAGACGGCAGTCAGTTATTATTTGCGCGATCATCAAAACGTATCCGTGCCCGATGTCTGTGCCAGTTTTGAAGCCGCCATGGTGGATACGCTCGTTACCAAGACGCTGTTGGCCGCGCAAAAATATAAGGTTAAACATATTGCGGTGGGGGGCGGGGTAGCCGCCAATGCGCTACTGCGCCAAGAAATGCAAACGCGGGGAGCGGCCAAGCAAATAGAAGTGCATTTTGTAGAGCGCAAATTATCTTCCGATAATGCGGCTATGATTGCATTGTGTGCGTATAAAAAGATACAATACGCTCGTAAAACCGGTAAACCGCTTGCGGCCAATATCAATATAGATCCTAATATGAAAGTACGCAACTGGGGGAAATAAGGAGTAGATATGATTTTATGGGTAATGCCCGATTCGGGTGCAAAAACGATGGAGGACTACGCGGAATTAGTAGCCCTGTTTAAGAAAGAAAACCCGTCGGTGGATGTGACCGTGCGCGTGTTCACGCGTAACGTGCTATGGCGGCGGGTATTCACGCTTAAAGACCCTACCCGCGAAGAAATGCCCGACCTTATCCAAATCCCGCACTATTGGACGGCGCTTTTAGTCAAAGCCGGCGTGGCGGAAAATTTATCCCAGTTGGATCCTGGGCTGTCGCTTACCGATTGTTTAGTGCCGCTTAAAGAACATTGTTACCAACCGGGTACGAAAGACATTTATTCCTATCCGTGGTGGTTTGATTTAAGTGCGCTCCACTACCGGGCCGACCACTTGAAATTAGTTTCCGCCCACCCGGAAGAAGATTTAAAAACCTGGCCCGGACTGTTGCAAATTTGCCAGGCGTTGCGCGAACGGTTCGGGCACACGTCGGGCTATTATCCCATGCAAAATAGCGATTGGCGCGGCTCGCTTTCCATGCGCAGTGCCTTGCCGTGTATGTGGAGCCGGGGACTCAATTTCTTTACCGAGGACCGCGCCGCCACGCTGGTCGGTTCTAAAGAATTTAAAGAGGCCTTGCATGATTACGTTACCTTGGCACTCAAAGATTATATGCCCATTTTGCGTGAACGCGGCTCGCTGGGAACGATTGTTTCCGGCAAAGCCAGTATGATGATTTCGCGCAAGCAAGGTATCAGTATGTTTAGTGCCAAGCGCGGGATGCGCGTATGCACGTTACCGGTGCCGGCGGCGGGTGAACAATCGGCGGCGTATTTATCGGGGATGAATTGGTTTATCAGTACGTTTTCGCAACATAAAAAAGAGGCGCTGGCGTTTATTAAATTTTGTGCGCGGCCCCATATGCAACTGCGTTACAGCCGTATGATAGAGGCATTCCCTGCGTTTGAAGAAGCGTTTGAGCCGTTTATTTCTTCTTCGCCGCGTTTGCAAGTGTACAAAGAAATCTTGCGCTCGGCCCATACACTGCCCAACATGGTTATTATGGGAACGGTGATGGAAATTTTAAAGCGGGTCCTGGCGATGTGCGCCGCGCAAATTGTGGAGCATCGTTTCACCCAGGCGTCGCTGGACCGCGAACTGGATATGACGGCCAAAGAAATAGAATATTTGCTTTCCATTTATAAGGGGTAAGGTATGTTTGATAAAAAATCCTATACACTCTACAAATTTCATAAACAAATCAACCAGTCGTTTCAGGACAAGCGCGAACTGTTAGAATGTGCCCTGCCCGTACTACGGGACATGTTCCGGCTGGACCGCGTATACTTTTTTGACTGGCAACAGGAACGCGCGATTTTATCGTTGCGTATGATGTGCAAAAAAGAATACTGTATGGACATGCAGGAAGATATTTCCGTAGCCAACGAGCCGGCCTTTTTGCGCCAACTTTTGCAAAAAGGGGTGGCGGAAACGACGGATTTAAGTTATCCGGCACTGTATGTGCTCATCCGTTGGTTGCGCCCGAGCGTGGAGTTAAAAGCGGGCGAAGTCCACTCATTCATGCGCGAAAAAGTAGGGGTGCTACGTTTGGAGCGTTTCCGCAAAAACCGCGTATTTACGGAGGCGGAAATTGACCTTATTAAAGATTTAGGGGCGGAAATTTCGCACAATTTGCACAATACGGAAATTGACCAGGCCAAAAATCAGCGGCTCAACATTTCCACCGCACTCAACGATTTGTCTACGATTTTTGCCTCGTCGTTACGCTTAAACGACGGCTTGGAACTGATTTTAAAAGGCGTCCAGCGCTACTTCCATTTTGACCGCGTTCACTTGTATTTGACAAATTCCGAAGGCACGCGTATTAAATCGGTACTCGGGGTGGATATTTCCGGCAACGTCACGCAGGAATCGGGTGACAGCTTACGCGACGAAGAAAAACAAATTTTAAAAGAAGTATTTGAATCGTCCGCCACGTACCGCGCCAAACGTAGTGTAATTTATTTGCCGCTGAAAGTGCAGCGTACCAAAGTCGGTTTTTTGACGTTTGACAATATCCTTTCCCGCCGGAAAATCGGGTATTTGGATTTTATTTCCTTACAACAGTTTGCCACGCAAATGGCTTTGACGATTGATAACGCGCGCCTGTTTGAACGCGTCCAAGAACTTTCCAATTACGACGAACTAACCAAACTTCCGGTGCGGCGGTATTTCAACGAGAAATTTGCCGAAGAAATCTACCGCGCCAAACGGTTTGGTTTGTCGCTCTCGCTTATCATTATGGACATTGACTGGTTCAAGCAAATCAACGATAAGCACGGGCACCAAATCGGCGACTGGGCGTTAAAGGCGGTGAGTAAAATTATCCGCTCTTCCCTGCGCCAGACCGACGTACCTTGCCGCTTTGGCGGGGACGAAATGGTAATTATGCTCCCGCGCACCAACAGCGAAGAATCCAAAGTGATTGCCCGCCGCTTGCAAGAGCGTATTTGTGATATCGTCTTGCCGGACCGCAACGCCGCGGAGCCCGAACACCTCAGCATCAGCCAAGGGATTTCCTCTTTCCCGGCGGATGGCACGACGGTCAACGAACTATTAGAAAAAGCCGACCAGGCACTCTATGTAGTCAAGCAACACGGCCGCGGCAATTTTGCGGTATACCGCGAAGTGGCCGACCAAGTCCAACAGGCCAACCCCGAAGAACAAAAAGACGAAAAGTAACGGCGGTGTTTCCTCCGGAAATTTTTATAAAACAACGTAACGGCGGATCCCCGACAACGGCTTTCGGGGAATAACAACAGGGGTGCGTTGTGTTTTTCCCCCGAGGGCTTTTGTCGGGGGTCTGCAGTTAGAGTTTCGTTTTGTCTTTCCCCCGAATGTTTTTATCGGGGGTCTGCAGTTATAAAAACGGCAACGGCGGATCCCCGACAACGGCTTTCGGGGAATAACGACAGGGGTGCGTTGTGTTTTTTCCTCCGAGGGCTTTTGTCGGAGGTCTGCAGTTAGAGTTTCGTTTTGTCTTTCCCCCGAGGGTTTTTGTCGGGGGTCTGCAGTTGTTTATAAAAGGAGTTTTTATGCCATACATGTATATGTTATCCACCATGAACAATAAAGTACTTTATGTGGGCTCTACTACTGATTTATCCCGTCGGTCTTTTGAGCACCAAGGGAATTTTTCATTTAACAGTTTTACCGCACGATATCGGGTGTATAAGTTAGTGTATTACGAATATTTTGATAATTTGACAGAGGCCCGGGCTCGGGAGTGGCAAGTCAAAAAATGGAATCGTACCTGGAAAGAGCGGTTGATTGACAAATTAAACCCAGAATGGGACGATTTGTCCCATTTGGAAATGTTTAGGTAATTACGTCTCCCGTTGTCTTTCCTCCGAGGGCTTTTGTCGGGGGTCTGCAGTTATAAAAACGGCAACGGCGGATCCCCGACAACGGCTTTCGGGGAATAACGACTCTCTTTTCTTACCCGCCGTACACTTGACGGAAAAAATGCTTGACAAGAAGTTCAAAAGTTGTAAAAATGTAATAGTACTGTATCGGCGTGTTTGCAAAAACCAAACGCGCCGGACTGTGTGCATTGATTTTTAGTAACAAGATTTTAATTAAAAAAAGGATAACCCAACAGAAGGGAAACACAATGAACAACATCAAAAATTTAATCCGTCTCACCGTCGTTAAAGCGGCCCAAGCGGCACTGGTAACGGCGTTTATTTTTGTCGCGGTTGTACCCGCCCACGCCCAAACGGCCGACGTCCGCTACGCCGGGGTGTTTTATAAAGATTACCCGCAAAGTACAAGGGAAATGTACTGTGATTATTTGCGTCCGGATGCTACGATGCGCCGCGCTGGCCTGCAAGAAAATGCAGATTTGTTGGACAGCATTGCCCGTTATGCTACTATTGATGTGTATACAGATGGTGACCTTTCTGTTACTCCGTTAAATGCCGGCGGGGGTAGTATAGTATTCAGATGTGGTTCGCAAAGGCAGGCCGGCACCCATTATGATTTAGGGGATAGATACTGGATTAATAGTCCGACGGACTGTTACCAGGTGATTGCTCCGGCAGCGGGTGGCAATACTGACAGTAGTTCATCTTGGACGCCTTCTTCTCCTACGCAGACAACCGTAATAGCCGGGATGTCTACCAGCATTGTGGATGGGGAATTATCTCTTACTTCTGCGGGCAGTAACTGCTCTTTCAGCGCGCGTGTTCCGGGGGGCGAATATGCTACGGACGGAGGAGGATACTACCTTGAGACTACGAATGCTACGTATCCTTATTACTCTAAAAAGTATTGTTTTAAAGTGACGGCCGCTGCTGCCGGATATAGTATTTCGGTGGGAGAGGGGGATGTATCCAACCGCAGTTTTGTGTTTACTCCGCAACCTCAGAGTGCCTCTCACCAAAACGACCCGTGGGTCAGTTCTGCTCTCATTGAGTATGACCAACCGTACCCGGGCTCTAATCCCTCTTTAATTACATCAAACGACTATCCCAACCATTGTTTGGCACTTTGTATGAACGTAACGTGTACTAATAAGCCGATAGGGGGTAGTACGTATTCTATTGCTTTCCCGCTCCAGCAAATCCGGTTTGATGTAGTAAAATACTACAACGGCAAAAATGTGGAAAACCCGGAAGAAACTCCGGCACTTCGCACCATTGACTTATATCCGAATCAAGAGTCGGCGAAATGTGGTTCGTATCATTGTGCAGGGGCACTAAATGGGACTCCGTGTTCATCGGCAGAGTATGTTTGCACGAAAGATCCGTGTAAAGATTGGGATACTTTTATGTCTAACAAAAATACATGTAAAGAGTGGGAAACCTCTTCTATTTGTAAAAAATTATCTGGTGGTTCTTCCATAGTTCCCACGAATGAAGTATGTGGCAAATATGGAGAGAATTGCGTGGTTTTCAATAATGACGGTACCGAAACCAATGCGGACATCCCGTTCTGTGCGGCGTGGGACGGCTCGTATGAAATCGCGGGCGAGTTCGGTAAAACAAACGGCGACTTTGCTTTCCGCGCTACCGTAAAAACGGACGTTCCCGGCGATAACATTATTACCGATAAAATTTCGTTTGACTCCACCATCGCCTACCCGGGTATGAACCAAATCCCGATACAGGTGGACGTTACCAATATCCATACCGTGCGCAGTACGCCGACGTTGGTGGGTAACATTACAGCCGTATCCGCCCAACCTTATACGTATGCGTATCGTTTGAGTAAAGATGCGGACGTGCGTATTGCCGTGTTTGATGCGTCCAACTTGGACGCGGCGGTTTATGCCAGTACGGTGGCCGCTACTTCAAACACCAGCACGCCGATCGGTGATGAGGATAACGACTACAACAAATTAATCGTCCGCACGATTGCCGACTGGCAACCGCGCTTGGGCGAAGGCATGAAAGGCCAAGAAAAGGACGTACAAATCAGTGAATTTGACTCGTGGGACGGACGCGATACAAGCGGTATGTTACTCCCTGCGGGTAATTACCTGGTTTCGTTACAAGCCAAAACGGCCGATGAATGGCGGGGGATTGACTTCTCCCGCGCCGTTACGCGCCAACTGTCCTTAGACCCCTTGAAATTAACCGACGTGGTCGCCACGGGCTTAACCAAACAGTCCACGGCGTATGCGTCTATTGCTTACACGCCGACGGAATCTTCCAAAGTGTATTGGAACATTTACACCCCCGGCACGACGTTTAATAATGTGCTGACGGATTCGTCCGCGCAAACGGGTACGGCTCCGGTGCCGACGGGCGGTTCGCTTGTTTACTCGCTCATTGAAGACCGCGTGGGAAGAATGCACTTTACCTCTAAATGGGATGGCACGTGCCAACCCGGCGGACTTACGTTGCAAGGGCCGCTTACGTTCCAATGTGGGCTTGTGGGGGATGGTTGTGATGGAGATACCTATCCGGCGGGTGCTTTAAATGCAAATGGGGCCTCTATGAGTGGTCAGGGGTGTGTATATAGTCCGGGTTCCTGTACTCCGGTAACTTATTATAAGCAAAAAGGCGATAATGTTAACGTTTGTACACGTACGTATGCGGAAGGCGAACGTAAGAGTGATGGTATGATTGCCTCCGCGGGAGATGTGGAAACATTCCAAGCCGGGCAACCGATGCCTGACGGCAACTACGTATATGTGTTATGGGCGGAAATCCCCTATAACGGCAAATACGTCAATGCGGTGGGTAGCGGCACAACCCCGCCCGCGCCGAAATTTACACCCAATGTTATCTGTTCCGGTACTGGTACCGAAATTGACAAACAATGTTTTACCGGTGTAAAAACCCTTAAATATAATGTGGGCGAAGTCGCTGTGGAACGCGGCGTGGTGGACGTAACTATCCAACCCGTCAGTTATTCTACGGTGGGATCCAGCCCCACGGCCTACGGCTTAGACCCGTTCATCTTCAAATACTCTATCGCGCGTGACGCTACGGTGGTGGCTAAAGTGGCCAATACCGCCGGAGTCGCCGTGAAATACTTAACGCCCCAAGACGGTATTACGCAAGTGGCCCAACAAATGAACACCATTTCTTGGGACGGCCGCGACGATGCCGGACGTATGGTAACCCCCGGTACCTATATGTTTGTGGTGGAAACAGAAGATGCTATGTTCCCCGCTATTACCAACCGCGCCAGCGCAGTCTTCCCGGTGGATATGTACCGCGTGGTAGACTTGGCTACAACGGACGTATATGGCGATAGCGAGGCCAAAGCCACTATTTCCTATGCGCTCTCCAAAGCCATGAACACCCAAGTCAATATATATAATAAGGATGTAGTCATCCCCGGTTACAATACTACCACGGGTGCTTACAGTGGCGAAGAAATCGTAACGAATACCGTGACAACGACCGGGTATACAGGTGTACTGAACAATAACCTCGTCATTGACACAAGTGCAACCACTACCTACCCCGTGCCGATAACGGGACCCTCGTTGTCGTTGGGTACCATTACCCAAACCGTCGCGGGGACGCCCAACCACCGCTACACCGTTACCGTGCGGGTAAACCCCAACTATGTGGCGAACTCTACCCAATGGGACCAACAACAATATAAAGTTACCGTGTTGGATGAAACGTTGGGCGCCGCCGGTACCCTCGGCGTTTGGCCGCCGCGCGTGTGTAACGTGCAAACCGACGGCCCGAGCGGTAATCAATTCATTACCGCGGGTGGCTATGTGGACCCGGCCAAAAAACCGACTTGTATTTATGTAAACGATACGTCGTTTATCAACTACCCGGCCAATGCTACGGCGGCGGTCAGTGTGCGCTTGCAACCGATCAAAACGTTTGAACGCTCGTCTATGCACCCCGGCGACGGTTTAACCATCACCGAGGAATGGGACGCGCTGTACTTCAACAATCCCAGCAAGTGCGACCCGGCCTCCACCGATATGAGCCAATGCCCGTATGAAATGTTGCCCGACGGACAATATCCGTTCTACGTGTCCGCGCGCTCCAACGAGCCGTTTGACCGCTATTACTATCAAACCAAAGACGGGAATATGACTGACCCCGTTACCCAAAATCCCTATTTGGACGGTACGCCGTTTAGAACGCCTGACGAAATCAAACAAGAGCCGTACTTGTATGCCACCGACAAGGTTACCAGCAAAATCAACGTAACCCGTGGGGCAGTGTATTTCTTGGATGGTTCCACGGTGGTGTATCCTAACGCGCCGCAACTGTTTAACGTGTCGTCCGGCCCGGTGTTTGTGCCGCCGTATGAAATCAACTTCTCCGTTAGCCGTGCCGCTACGGTAGATGTTGACATCGTGGCGCTCCAAGCCGGCGTCTGTAACCCGGACCCCGAAATCCACCAAGACCTCAAACAGAATGTGGCGGGCGATGTGTGTAAGTCGCTAGCGACTATGACGATCCCCAATACCGGTCATTTTGATGCTAACATCGTGCGTAAGATGTATTGGGATGGTACCGATAATAATGGGTTCTACGTCAAGCCCGGTATTTACGAAGTGCGCTTGACCGCTAAGAACTACCCGAACCCGAATCTGTACCAACCGACGGTTAAGAGCATTACGCTCAATGCCGACCTCTTGAAAGTCTTTGACCTCTTGGAGGCCGACGGGTATGCGATCTCCGCGCGCGGTACCAATATGAAGATTGGTTACCAGGTGTCCGTGCCGATGAAAGTGGCCTTACAAATCCTTAAACCCGGTACCACGATCTACGACTACCAAAAAGGTACGCTGCGTAATCCGACCACCGGCACCGAAGTGAAAGATATTCACGAAGTGTTGGTCAAATCCATTGTGGGTATCCGCCCGGCCACGACGTTGATTGAAGAAATCTGGGACGGCACCGACTACGCCGGACAAGAAGTGCCCGACGGGACCTATCCGTTCCGCTTCGTTACGGCTACCAACAGTGCCGATATTGACTCTGTCACCGGCGAAATCGTGGGCGAATGGGCGCAAACCGACGGCCAAAGCGCCAACCCGGCCTTGTGGAAAATTAATAAGGTGGCCGATGCGTATGAGTATCAGAACTTGCACAAAGCCACTATTGCCATCGGCGACGGATTGTTTGTCTGCGAAGATTGGGAGAAAACGGTGTTCTTCTACCCCAACCCGTTCAACGAAACGAACGGTACGTTGGAAATTACCAAGATGCCCGTACCCGGCGAAGTGTCCATCAAGTTCTTTAACTTGGCGGGTGACCTGGTGCGCGAAGGCGGTTATACCTGTGTGGATGCCAATAACTATCAAACGGTGATGGGTAACAGTTTGAAGTTCCAACCGGATAACGACCCGGTCGGCTCTACCAAAATGACCGCGGCTGATTTGGCCAATTTTGAAAACATCCGCAACGCGGCCCTGCGCTGCCGCTGGGATAAGACGAACCAACACGGCAAGAAAGTGGCTCGCGGTGTATACTTTGGTTTGGTGGACTTCAAAGCCCAAATGGGCCGCGAACACTGCCAAAAAGTAGTGAAAGTATTGATCCCGTAAGTTATGACGTCTTCCTGAACTTGATTCAGGATCTCGTCGTTTCTAAAAGGTGAGATTCCAAATCAAGTTTGGAATGACATATAAACAGAAGGAGAAAAAGTTAAAGATTTATGAATATCAAAACAAAAGTTTTAACAGTCGGTTTAGCAGTTGCTTTTTGCGGCGCGTCCGCTTGGGCCGGTATTAACGATAATGCCGGTACCAGCGCGGGAGCGTTCTTGAAAATCGGTGCGGGGGCGCCCGCGGCTACGGCCTTAGGTAATGCCTATGTATCTATTGCCGACGGTCCGCAGGCCTTGTATTGGAACCCGGCCGGTGCGGCCAGTGCGTCTACGCGCGAAGTAGCATTTTCGTACATGGATTATTTGCAAGGGTACAAAGCGCGCACGCTTTCGTACTTGCAACCGATTGGTAAAACGATTATCGGTGTATCCTTAAATTATATGGATATGAAAAACTTTGACTTCCGTGACCATTGGGGCCACCAATTGCCGGAAGTAGGAGTGCCGGTACAAAACTTTGTAGGCGGCTTATCCATCGCGCGCGGATTTATCAACCAAAAGTTGCAAATCGGCGGTACGGCTAAGTATATCAGCGAACGCTTGTATAACGGTTCCGGCCATAATCACTACGACAATGTGGGCTTTGATGTAGGGGCTAAACTGCGTCTGGTCAACTGGCTGGGGCTGGGCGGTGCGCTCGTCAACATCGGCGATAAAGAAGAAATGCCTAACGGGGTGCGCTTAGGGGCGGATTTGGATACGCGTTATTTCACCATTTCCGGTGAATATATGAAATACAAAGACGACAACGCCCGCTACGGATTTGGTTTAGCCGTGCACATTCCGGAAGACCTACTCCAAGTGGCCCGCTTTGATTTGCGCGTCGGATATTATACGCGCGAAAACACGGGTGTCAATACGCAAGACTCGTGGGTAAAAGAAGTCGGCTTGCAGGAAACGTCGCGTGTGTCGTTCGGGTTTGGTATTTACAGTTCCGAACTGTTTGGTTACGGTGCGTCCATTGATTATTCCGTTACGCCGTTTGGGGCGCTGGGCACCTCGCAACAAATTGCGGTGTCCGTACAGTTTTAGGTATGTTTAAAAGAGGAAAAGGGCTACTTAAAAATAACAGAGGACAAAGCGCCGTAGAATATATGATTGTAACGGCGGGGTTATTTACAGCCATTATTTCCTTTTACGTGTTATATTCGCACTTAGTGCCGCAGCAGTTTGACCAAGGGGCACAGATTATTTTGAAGGAATATAAAGTAGAGAACTAGTTTTAAAATTAGGAGGAAGTATTATGAAATTCATCGTTGCGATGCAAAACAGATTAAACGCCCTCAAAGCGCAAGCCTTAGGGTGCTTGAAGAAAAAAGAAGGGCAAAACACCATTGAATACGTGCTCATGCTCGTGGTCGTGGTCGGCGTGGCCGGTTTGGCGGGCGTGCTGATTAAAAAATTCATGCCGGAATTGTTTGACAACGTAAAAGCCAAAATCTTGGGCGGCATGGACAAATCGGGCGACTTCTAAGTTATGAGATTTTGTAAGAAGTGTGGGGGGCAGGTTACTGCGGAACTCATGCTGATTTTGCCCGTATTTATGCTCATGATTTTCTTTGTGCTTGAATACGGCAATATCGCCTACCACACGGTTATTGCTAACCACGCTTCTTACGAATTTGCCCGTATCGGCTCCTTGGTAGCCGTAAAAAAGCCAAGCGGTAACCCGGACCGGACGGTTATCATGCAAAAAATTAACCAAGCCAAACAAAAGGTGTTTGGTTCTAAGGCGGCCGGGATTGGGGTCAATGTAAAAGTGGAAAGTACCGGTGTGGACCCGATGTATAAAAGACACCGCCACGAAGACGTAGTAGTTACAGTAACCTACCCGGTGCATTTGTTGTTTCCGGGAACGGGGTACCTGCTGGCCAGTAACCCCAAGCGGGAAGGTATCCGCCGTATTAAGGCCGTAACGCGTATGCCCATTGAAAAGGCGTATTTAAGTTCGGACCCAAAGTAGATTTGAAAGTATTAACTAAAAAAGACGGTTGTAATTTTGAGGAGAGTATATGAAAAGAGGAGTTTTTTTACCCTTGGTAATAGCCGTAGTAGCCGCACTGGTGTACTGGATGATTGTCGGAAGTGCTGAGAAAAAATTAAATGCTTCCAAAAACATCAAACAGGTGTTTGTGCCGCTTCGCGATATCAAAGAACGCGAAGTGATTAAACGGGATTTAATCCGCCCGGTCCCGGTGCCGGCAGCGTATGTACAAAAAGACGCTTTCACTTATTCTACGGATGCCGATTTCAAAGCCATTGAAAATGCGGTGGCGCGTATCCAAATTCCCAAAGGGAACCAGATTTCCAAATACGCCATTACGTCCTTGTCGCCCGAGGCCGGGTTATCCAGCAAAATCCCGGTGCAGATGCGCGGGTACCTTATCAGTGTGCCGATTGCTACGGCCAGCATGATTAAACCCGATGACAATGTGGACGTCTTGTTGACGTTTGAAGCCCTGATGAAAAGCGGCAACCGCCAAAAAGTGGCGTTGACGCTCTTGCAGAACGTGAAGGTGCTGGGGGTCGGGGCCGATTTGGGGCAAGGATTAGATGCCCGCACCGCTAACGCCATGAAAAGCAAAGATGAAGATGCCGCCGCATTTTCCGATAGTTCCACGCTTTCGCTCGCGCTGTCTCCGCGTGATGCGCAATACCTGGCACTGGCCGAATCGGAAGGCGATATTTCGGTGATTTTACGTTCGCATGGGGACGTAAACAACTACCTCATGGAAATTGCAACCTTTGAGAAATTATTTAATTAACGGGATGATTTATGAATACAAAGTTTATTACTAAAGTATCTCTGGCAGTTTTGCTCGCGGGTGTGTTGGGCTTTGTGCCGGCACACGCCAAAAAGACGCGGCTGGTAGCCGTCAGTGCCGACGTGGTGGAAATCGGCGGGACCATGCAAAGCGTTAAGGGGTTTGCCTGGAACCAATTGTTTGATTTTGAGGAAGCGGAAATTCCCGGGATTTTGTCGTTAGGTGAATTCCAACGCAAAACAGCCGTTACTACGCGCCTTCGTTTAATGGAAACGGAAGGCCGTGCCCAGGTGCTTTCTAACCCGAAAATTGTTACTTCCTCCGGTAGCAGTGCTAAAATTTCCGTCGGTGGTAAAGTGCCGATACCGGTGGTGAACAACCAAGGGGTTGGTTCCCAAATGGAAGATTACGGTATTTTACTTAACGTATTGCCGACCATTATTCCGGAACGTAACAACATTATTGACTTGCAAGTGCAACTGGCCGTTTCTACGGTGGACTATTCCCGTACGGTAGTCATTGGTACGGCCACGGCGCCTTCGTTTACCAACCGCGACGTGGAAACCCACGTGGAACTTAACAGCGGCGAAACGCTTGTTATTGGCGGTTTAAAAAGCAGTGCGCGCAACGTGTCTGAAGACCGTGTGCCGTTCTTAGGCAAGTTGCCGTTAATCGGGCTACTGTTTAAGAGTAAAGACGTAACCGAGGAGCAACGTTCGCTCTTCCTGTTTATTACGGTGGAAATTGTAGAGTGATGTAATTTTATGGCAACAGAAAACGAAAACCCCCAAAACGGAGCCAAAATCATCGCGTTTGCCGGGCCCAAAGAAGGCGCCGGAAAAACGACGCTTGTATTAAATTTGGCCTTAGGTTGGGCCGGCATTCAAAAGCGGCCTGTGCTTATTGTGCCGCTTGATCCGCTGGCGCGCCAAGAGCATAGTTTTTATTTGGATATTGAGAACCCGGTCAGCGTGTCGGATTTACTCAAAGTCTTGGGGAATGCCTCTATTGCCGTAGTAGGGGGGCTGTTGCGCGGGAAAATTTCCATGTCCCAATGGGGGGTGGGCTTGTTGCCGCTGGGTAATACGCGGGCGCAAGTGGCGGCTATCAGCCCTAAAATTTTAATGCCGATTTTGGCCCGCTTGTCGCAAACATTTGATATTTTCTTGGATGTGGACTCCAGTTTTCCCATGCAGGCCTTTGCGTTTGATATTGCCGATAAAGTCTTTTGGGTAACCAATGCCACACGTACGCATATCAATTCTACGGTTCAACTTTTTAATGATTACAAAGCGCAACACTACCCCATGGACCGGGTGAGTGTAATTTGCAACGGGTTTGATATGCCCGGCTCTATCCCGTACGAAGAAATTGAACGCTTTTACAGCCAATTGGGGCGCGAAGTGGATGTGTTTTTGCCCTGGGATGCCGATGTAATGGCCACCGCCAACCGCCGCGAAGTAGAAATTGTGGTAAGTCCGCAATCGGAATGGGTAAAAGGGTTGCGGTTGGTGCTCGCCAAAATACGTGATTTGGTGCCGGCGCCTAAGGATTGGACGACGTCAGTAAGTGACGAGGAGTTTGCCCAAGCCGCGCAGGAAATTTGGTCGCCGGTGTTATTTAACGAGGGCAAAGGAGCCGCCTCGCCCGATCATATCTCTCAAGAAGATGGCGAAGCCAAAACGCAACTTTCGTTTTGGGATGATTTAAAACAAAAAATTCACAAAGAAGTAGTCCGCACGTTGGAAATTGAGCATATTGTAGTCAGTGACGAAAGTGCCGCCAGCGAGCAAACCCGCAAACGGGTGTCGGCGATTGTAGACGATATTTTACAAAAGCAACCCAACTTGCAGTTCTCGCGCGACCAACGCGCCCGGTTTACTTCGGAATTATTAGATGAAATTTTAGGGTTAGGGCCGCTGGAAGTGTTAATGCGCGACCCGGCCGTTACCGAAATTATGGTCAACGCCTTTGATAAAATTTTTATTGAACAAAAAGGTAAGTTGACCTTGACTAAGTACAAATTCAGAAATAACGAGCAAGTTGTCCAGGTTATTAAGCGTATTGTGGCGCCGCTGGGTCGTCGTATTGACGAATCCGTGCCGCTGGTGGACGCGCGTTTGAAAGACGGTTCCCGTGTTAACGCCATTATTGCGCCGCTGGCTGTTTCCGGGCCGACGCTGACCATCCGCCGCTTTTCTACCAAACCTTTCGGGCCGGAAGATTATTACCGTTTCGGTACGATTAGCCCGGAATGTATGGAATTTATTAAAAAATGTGTCAAAATCCGCAAGAACATTATTGTGTGCGGGGGTACCGGTACCGGTAAAACAACGTTCTTAAATGCTATTTCCGGTTATATTGCCGATGACGAGCGTATCATTACCGTAGAAGATACGGCGGAACTCCGGTTGCAACAGCCGCACTGGGTGTCGTTGGAAAGCCGTCCGCCAAACGTGGAAGGAAAAGGGGCGGTAACGATTCAAGATTTAGTAAAAAACTGTTTGCGTATGCGTCCGGACCGAATTGTGGTCGGGGAGTGCCGCGGCGGCGAGGCCTTAGATATGTTACAAGCCATGAACACCGGGCATGAAGGTTCGCTGACTACCATTCACGCCAATACGCCGCGCGACGGTTTATCCCGTTTGGAAGCCATGTGTATGCAAACCGGCGCCGACTTGCCGATTTTTGCCATTCGCGAAATGATTTCTTCGGCCGTCAATATGATTGTGCAACTGTCGCGTTTTTCCGACGGTTCCCGTAAAGTAACCTATATTACCGAAATGCACGGGCAGAAAGACGGAGAAATCCAATCTACCGATTTGTTCCGCTACGTGCAAACGGGCGTAGATGAAAACGGCAAAGTACAAGGGGTGTTTGCGCCTACCGGTCAGTTGCCTACGTTTTACGACGAATTTGCCGCCAAAGGTCAACCCGTAGACGAGGCCGTGTTCACCAAGGGTGCGGTCCCGTTGGATGAAAACGGAGAACCGGATTTGGCGGCCGTTCACCGATTACAAGGAAAGGACGTGCCTCCTGCGCCGCCGGCTATGCCGCCTGCGCCGCCTCCGGAGGCCTAAACGCATGAAAAGAGTAAACGCAATTTTGTTGGCTTTCGTACTGGTGTTGACCTTGGTGGGGGTTCCCACGCAAGGGCAGGCGCGTGCGTTGTCAAGCCGGGACCGGGAAAAAATTTATTGTGCCCGGGAAAAAATGCGTATCTTGGCCGAATTTTTTGACGTTCACCTGGCTAACGACAAAAAAGTGTATGATTTGCCGCAAGAGTGTGGCGGACGTCATGTGGAAATGCCTAAATGGTTCGCTGATGAACTCACCCGTATGGACGCCAATAAAGTAGTTTACATTCCTAACGAAGGCACTTACAGCGAAGTGGATTTATGGCGCCAGGCCTTTTCCAACGTGTATTTATTTTTAGACCGGGCGGATAAATCGTTGGACCCCAGCCAGCCGATTGTGTTGGACCAATTGGCGCGCGGATACGTAGGCAACCGTATCAATTTAATGGCGACGTTGGACCGGTTAAATAAAGATTTATTGCGCGGAAAAGAATTGTTGATTATGAAAGACAGCATGGATGGTCGTGCGCGTTCTATGTTGTCTACTTTTGAACTCATGAACAGCGAGTTTTTTAGTACCATAGAATCTTTTTCCAGTCCGCTGGCCCAGCGCGAAGATAAGTACCGCAAGTCTGTCATGGCGGTCGTGGTGCTGGCCAATCATTTATTTTCGCAATTTATGAGTTCGGCTATTCCGACGGGCGTGCCGGACCCGAAGATTTATCAAACCACCCGCACCGAACGGGCCGCCAACCTGTTTATGGTGTTGTTTGGGGCATTCTTGGCCGGGTTAGCGGTGTTCTTGTTACTGGAAAATAAACGGGATAACATTTCCGCATTTGTAGAAGAATACCGTCAAAAAAGTGCCATATGGGCGGAAGATTTCAACCGGCAATTTGTTACGATTGATGTTAAATACATTGTGTTAGGTACGGTGTTTGTGTTTGCGGTGCTGGGGCTGATGTTGGGGTTGCTGGCCGGCGGATTTTTAGGTGTGTTTGTATTTTTATTTGTTTTATTCTTGGGCGGGGTGATTGGTATCCGGATGCCGATGGCAGTGTTGGATACACTTAAAAAAAACCGTGGCCGCAAGGTAAATGCCCAGTTGATGGACTCGCTGATTTTGCTTTCCAACTCGTTACGTTCGGGTATGGACATCGTGCAAGGTTTTGAACTGGTGGCGCGCGATATGTTGCCGCCGATTTCGGATGAGTTCGGCCTGGTGGTGAAAAACTATCAGTTAGGTACCCCCTTTGAAAAAGCACTGGACGGACTCACCGAACGGGTGGAAAGCCGGATGCTTTCGTACATTGTCAAAGCGATTATCATCCAACGGCAGGTGGGGGGTAATTTAACGGTTATCTTCTCGCGCCTGGTGGAAAACATCCGCGAAGAAAGTAAATTGGAAGAAAAATTGCAGGCCATGACGGCGCAACAGAAAATACAATCTATTGTGGTAGGTATTATGCCGTTTGTCATGATGTTGGTGATGTTTATTTTTAACCCGGCACAAATGCTGTCGTTCTACACCAGTCCGCTGGGGATTTGCGTGTTTTTATTCTGTATCGTGTGGATCGGTATCGGTATGAAAGTGCTTAAGAAAGTGGGCGAGGTGCAAGTATGAGCGGGACGCTGATGTTGGTGCTTGTGTTGTTGGTTACGGCGGGTGCGCTGAGTGTGGGCGTGGCCGTCTTCAACCTGCTTGCGCCTAAAGAAAATGCGGACAACGTGGCCGATATCGCCGTCAAACGGTTTAAATCGGCTTCCAGTTTTTCCAAATTACAGCCGGAAGATAAATTTTTAGACCGCTTAGCCGCTTTTTGTTTGCGTACGTTTTCGTTGGAAGATTCCCTGGAAGAAATGTACATGCAGTTGGGCAGCCCCGATACCCCGCAGCCCGTTGATATTTTGTACACCAAAGTATTGTATGCCCTCATCATTCCGCCGGCCATCATGCTGTTGTTTCAGTCTATCTGGCCGATTGTGTTGGTGCCGGTTTGTTTCTATTTACCCGATGTACTTATCAAAAGTAAAATCCAAAAGCGCCAAGCCGAAATTTTAGGCAATTTCTCTACGACGGTAGATTTGGCCGCGCTTATTATTGAATCCGGATTGGATTATTTGACTGCGTTTGAACGTATTATCAAAATTGCCAAAGAGAAAACGATTTTGGAAGAAGAATTGGAGAAAACCATTAACGAAATTAAACTCGGTTATTCCCGCCGTGAGGCGTTAGAGCGTTTTGCGGCTCGTACCGGTGTGCAGGAAGTGCGCTCGCTGGTGGGGTTGATCATTCAGTCCGACGAATTGGGTACGAGTTTAGTGGATTTGCTACGCAACTTCTCTACCGATTTGCGTGCGCGCCGGTTGAGCCGGGCCGAAAAATTGGCCGCCCAGGCATCCACTAAAATGCTTTTCCCACTTTTTATTTTCATCTTCCCGACGATTTTTATTTTAATTTTGTCGCCGATGATTATGGGCCTTGTCAACGGCGGAATGGGATTTTAATTAGAGGATAACACCATATGAAAAAATACCTTATTTTTACAGTTCTGTTTACGTTTACTGCCGCTACTTTGTGGGCGGCCGGCACTTTTAACCGGGAAACCCCGGTCCGCCAGCACGGCAAAGAAGCCGGCATGTTGCTGGATTTAGGGAAAATTTCCATGGGCACGCTTAACGATGTGGAAGAACGCAAACAATACCTTTCCACCGTCCAGTTGGAAAAGCAACGCATCCAAAATTATACCTTGCGTATGGTATATGATAACGCCTATACGTTATACAAACAAGGGGATTATCAACGGGCACAAGAAATGGCGCAGACTATTTTAAGCATTGACCCGAATTTTAAACAAGCCCAAACCTTGGCCAAACAAGCACAAAATATGGGTACGTACGGCACCACTTCGGAAGCCCAAGTGGTAGAGGCCAAGTTTCAAGAGGCCTCCCGTCTGTACGATAGCGGCCGGTTGGTAGAAGCCAATGATAAAGTGAACGAAATTTTAACCCTTCAGCCCGGTAACACCAAAGCGCAATCGTGGAAGCATAAAATTGATTACGATATCGCCAAAGAATATGCCCGCCGCGGTGACGAAGCCGAAAAAAATGGTGATTATCAAAAAGCGTTGGATGCTTGGTACAATTCCTTGTTGATGCGTAAAGACGACCCGAAATTGGTAGCCAAAATTGCTGATGCGGAAAATAAACTGCGCAAACAACAAGTAGAAGATTATATGAAACAAGCCCTGGATTTTTATAACAAAGGCCAATACGTGGAATCGTACGCCGTATTTGAACGCATTACCAAAATCCAACCCGGCGACCCGCGCGTGCAGAAATATATGTCGCAACTCAAAAATGAAATTGCGGCCGGTTATTACACGGCGGGGACCCGTTCGTATAATGCCTACAAATACGACCAAGCCATTGCGTATTGGAATAATGTCAAAAAGTGGGGCGGAGATTCGGCCGCGATGGACGGCCTGATTAAACAGGCCCGCAACGCCAAGGAAGAATTCTTGCGCTTGCAACAACAGGCCCGCCTCAAAAAAATGCAGGAAGCCACCGCACAAGCCGCGGCCGCTCAGGCCGCTGCGGCCCGGGCCGAACAATTGGCGGAAGAAGACAAGGCCGATGATATTATTGACACGTTTACTTTGGATAGCCCTCTATCGGGTTTGCCCGGGCAGACGGTTATTCCCGGTGCCACTTCCAGCACGACGACTACTACCACCACTACCACGACGACTACTACCACGTCTTCTGGCCTTGGTAACGAAACGTTGCCGTCCATCGGTGGCGGGGTGAGCCGTGTGTCGGCCGAAGCGCGTGAGGCCTCCCATGCTAAATACATTGAGGGGTTGGATGCGTTCAACCAGGACGACTATGAACGTGCCCGCAAGGCGTGGATTGTGGCTAAACAATTGGACCCGGGTAACAGCGACGCGGATTTGGGGCTGCGTAAAGTGGAAGAACTACTTAAATAGGAGCCGGATATGAAATTAGGAGCCAAGTGGATTTTATGGTTTTTGTTGGTGACGGTCTATGCGTCTGTCATCGGCGGCTTGTACTATTACAATGTGTTCAAATTTGTATTTGATAAAAAATTACAAAATGAAATTGTAGAAATGGTGCGTTTCCGGGCCCCTTCCTTGGTGCAACAGTTGGCAGCCCGCCCGAAGGGCGAAGCCACCTTCCGGGAAGCCGAAATGATGAAAGGGCTCGTCCGCAACGACGACCGCATCAAAAGTTTGGTGTATTTAAACTACGACGGTTCCATCCGCTGGCACGAAAATACTAAATTTTTAGGGATGTCCTTCCAGGATTATAGCAACGAAATCGGTTTTGATACCCGTAGTGTAGCGGATGCTTTCAGAAGCCGCTTGCCGCGGGCGGTGTTGTTTGGCAAGGCCGAATATTACGACATGGCCGTCCCGCTTTTGGCCAAAGACAACATGGTAGCCGGTGTTATCAATGTAACGGTATCGCGCCAAAGCGCAAAGAAACTTATTGAAGTGTCCATGGTGCGCTATGCGATCGGCGTGCTGATTATGATGGTGCTTATCGGCGGCGTGTTGTATTTATTTTTACTGCTTAAAATTATTCGCCCGTTGGGGGCTTTAAAAGATAGCGTGGACGCGGTATCTATGAATCATTTGACGTTGGATTTCCCGGCCCGGCGTGATGAAATCGGCGATGTGGCCCGGTCGGTTACGGCGCTATTGGATAGAATCCGCGAGGACATCAAAGGCCTGGAAAGTGTGGAGATAATGTCCTTGGAAAAAGAACAACGTTGGTGGAAAACTATTTTCGCCGTCATGGTTCCCAAAGGGACGCGTGCTATTGTGGTGGACGAGAATAACAACATCTTATATACCAACTTTGAACTCAACTTCCCCGGCAAGAAACAAGTGCATTTGTTGGATTTGTTTGACAGCCGCCAACGCGAAATTATCCAAGTGGTCGGCGAAGCAATGGAGAACCCTACCAAAGTATTGCGCGGTTCAGTGGAAAATAAAAATGTACAATGTATAGTGAAAGCGGTGCAATTGCCCGATGACGCCGGGAAAAACCGTATCGTTTTGGTGTTAGAGCCGGAAAAATAATTTGAGGAGAAATGTATGAAAGTAGAAATCAAAAAAATACCAGTGTTATCTGTGTTGTTTTCTGTATTTCCGCTAGCGGTGTTTGTGGTGATGCTGCTTAGCGCCTTGATGGAAATGTTTAATCCCGACGTAACCTTTAACTTGGGATACGTAATGGGGTTGGTGATCCGTGCGGTACAAGGCACCATCTTGTCGTTACTTTCGGTGGTGTTTTTCTTGTGGACGTATAATTTGTTGTGTGCGTTGGGCATTCGTGGCGTTCACGTGGAATTGCAAGATAAATAAGCCAACGGAGTCAGTATATGAAAAAAATTCTTACTTTTTTAGTAGCCCTAACTTGGGCCGGTACGGCTTTGGCGGCGCCGGCGGCCAAACCGGCTGCTAAAGCGCAACCTAAAGCCAAAGCGGAGTTTATTATTGTAGAGTCCGAAGAATATGATGCCGGTAAAGAGGACCAACTTCTTACCCAGGGTATTGCCCAGTTCTTGGAAGCCACTCCCGTCGTTACGCACGTTCCGGTCAGCCAAGCGGTTGCGGACCCGAAATTGGCCAATTTGGACTACAGTTTTTTGCCGCTTTATTTGGTTAAAAAAACCAAGGCGTTCCGTACCAAAATGGAACAACCCATTCAGTACGGGTATGTACAGGAAAATGCGGACTTTTTAATTTTACCGCACCAGACCCGTCAAGGGGTGCATAATAACAAAGAAACTAAGCCGGATATGTTGGAACTGTTTGTGATGTCCCAATGTCCTTACGGGGTGCGGGCCGAAGAAATGGTTATCAAAGCCAAGAAAGACGGCGTGTTCCCGGCGGATAAAACCGTCCGCGTACGCTACATTGTAGACTACACTGGCGACAGAGGTTTTTCCAGTTTGCACGGTTCTGCCGAATGGGAAGAAAACGTCCGCCAATTGCTTATTGCCAAATACTATCCGACTAAATTCTGGAAATATTTGGAAATCCGCAATAAAGATTACCGCTCCAGCCGGTGGGATAAAGCCATGGAAGAAGCGGGTATCAATTCCAAAAAGATTATGAAGAAATTTGATACCGAAGGATTGGACTTACTCAAAGCCGAAGCCCAATACGTCAAAGAATATGGTATCAGTGCTTCTCCCTCGCTATTGTGGGAAGGTAAAGTGCAAATGGGGTTAGATGCCGCGGCTCAACTACCGGGGTTTGGGTTTTTAAATCCCGCTCCTGCTCCCGGTGTTCCAGCCGCCCCTGCCGGCAGTTGTAACTAAAGCCGTGGTCAACAGTAAATTTGTAGTAGAGTGAGTCGGGGGCTGGGTGGATACCCGGCCCCCGTTTAACCAAAATGGGGTAAAGACGGTCAAATCAAGTATGTATAAGAGAAAATTTCGGGGTTTGTTTGTCAATGCGGTGTTAGCGCTGAGTTTAATTTCGCTGGCGCTCTTTCTGTTTATTGGCATTCACTTGGTGCAGGTCAATACCCAATTATTACAACAGGAAATTTTTCAAACCCAGCAAACCGTAGCCGGCCGACTGTCGGCGGTGGTACATGCGTATATTACGCATGTGTCGCAATCTTTTACCGTATTTTTGGATTTGCATACTAATTTTGGCGGCCATGCCTTTTTGAACCAACAAGATTTGACATACCTGCGGCAGAAAAACTCATTCGTGGTGGCGCTAATGCTACTGAATAAACACGGGGAGCCGCTGCTGAGTGAAGGCACTTCGGCATTGACGGAGCACTACGCCCAACTCTTGCCCCAGTTGTTGGATACGTGTATTACCCGGCGGACCAATTACATAGGCGATGTATTTTATGTGACACAGCAGGGTTGGTTGGCGGTAATGGCGTTTCCTATCTATGAAAATTTAAACAGTACCCAGCCCGGGGGTATTTTGGTTGCCGAGATTTCCCTTCATCCCTTGAAAAAATTATTAGCACAAGACTATCCGTTGGAAATGGATACTTTCATTGTGAATGCCCAACAAGAAGTCATTTTCTACAACGGTCGTCCCGGTGGGGTGCCGGAAAATGAAATGGACTTTTGGAATCAAAAAGTAAGGGCTATCCAAGAGCAGATGGGGGATAAATCCGCCGCGGAAGTAACCTTGCCGGATAAACGCAAATGGTTGGTGGCGTGCTCCAGTTTGCTTCTACCGGGTTGGAAAGTATACGTGGTCCAACCGGCCAATGTGGTTTCCAAATTAGTATTAGCCAGTCTCAAACCTTCCCGTTGGGGAGTGGCAGCGCGGTTGGTACTGATTATTATTTTATTTATTTTGGGTGTCAGTTATTGGGTCATTGTGCCTATCACGCGCCCCTTGGAGCGGCTGCGTAAGGCGGCCCTGCGCGTGCGCGACGGGAATGACATTGTCATCCGGCGCGAAGATGTAGGCACGCCGCCCAATGAAATCGGCGATTTGGCGGAAGTGTTTGTGGAAATGTCCGAGGTGTTACTCAAGCGCCGGCAAGATTTATTGGCGGCCCAAAACCAATTGGCCAAGACCAATCAAGCCCTGGAAAAACGGGTGGAAGATCGCACGCGCGAACTCCAAGCGGCGTCGGTCAAGTTGGTACGTAACGAACGTTTGGCTACCATGGGGCAAATGGCGTCCATCATCAGTCACGAAATCCGTAACCCGCTGGCCGTTATCAGTAATGCGACCCGTTTGATTAAAATGTTGGCTAAGCCGGAAGTAAAGATAGAAAAACAAATTGCTATTATTGAATCCGAAATTAAACAAGCCAACAGCATTATCAGCGAAGTGTTGGGATACGTGCGCTCGCGCGAACCGATTTTAAACAAAATTGAAGTGAATAGTTATATCCACGATATTTTGACGTCGTATCCGTTGCCGTCGGAAGTGAAATTGGTGGAAAAATTAGCCGCCGAGCCCGTGCACGTCAAAATTGACACCGAAGAAATCAAACAAGCCGTACGCAACTTGCTTACCAATGCGGTGGAAGCCATGCAAAACCAAGGGACATTAACCGTGGGCATCCGGGCCGGCAAAGACATGGTTTGTATTTATGTGGCCGATTCGGGGCCGGGGGTGCCGCCCGATATCCGTCAGCAGATTTTTGCCCCGTTCTTTACCACCAAGGCCCGCGGAACCGGGTTGGGGTTGGCTGTGGTGGAAAAAGCCATCAGTCGCCATCAAGGGAAGTTGTTTATTTCCAGTGAAGAAGGCAAAGGGGCTTGTTTCCAGATTTATCTGAAAATTTATCGCAAAACAGGAGATACTCGTTATGGAGAAATCGGTTAAAATCTTAGTTGTAGATGATGATAATAACTTGCGCGAAACCCTCGTGGATTTGTTGGAGATAGACGGTTATAAAGTCTATCAAGCCGCCACCGCGGCGGAATGTTTGGATTTGTGCGCCGGGGAATTTTTCAACATTATTTTGATGGATTACAACCTGCCGGATGAAAACGGCATGGAACTGATCCGCAAAATCCGCGGCTTTAATAAAGAATCGCAAATTATTATGATTACGGCGTACGCTTCCCTCAATGCCATCATGGAAGCGATGCAGGAATCTGTATACGATTTCTTGATTAAACCGGTAGATTTTGATTATCTCAAACGTACCATTAACCGCGCGTTGGATAAATATTTCTTGGAAGAGAGCAACCGTGAATTATTGGCCCAACTTAAAACGCGTAATGCGGATTTGGATCGCCTGAATAACATGAAGTCCAAATTCTTTTCCATTGTATCGCACGACTTGTCTAACTCGCTGATGACGCTTAAAATGAGTTTTGATATGTTGCGTAAGAAACTATCTCCCGACGAAGACCAGCAAAAAAAGATGATGTTTATGGAGGAATCCATCGGCCAAATTGAACATCTCATTAAAGACCTGGTGGATTGGGCTGCTATTGAAAAAGGGAAATTGCGTATTGAAAAAACCCATTTTGAATTAACGGAAAGTTTAAAGAAAACCGCAGAAATTTTTAAAGCCAAAGCCGCCAAACGCGGTATTCGTGTGACGTTTGAAAGTGTGGGGGCAGTGCCGGTTATTGCCGACGAGAAACGTATCCGGCAAGTTATTTCCAACATTTTGGAAAATGCGGTGCGGCACACGCCGGATAACGGTACAATTGGAATTGCCGTTAGCAAAATAGATGAAAAAAATGCTAAAGTGTCGGTAACGGACTCCGGGGACGGTATTGACCCGGAACAAGCCCCGCAACTGTTTACCAGTTTTATTCAGGTGGGGGCCAAGGACCGTGTCGGACGCTTGGGGTTGGGCTTATCTATTGCCAAAGATATTATTACCAACCACGGAGGCCGTATTTGGGCCCATAGCGAGGGACTCGGCAAAGGGGCTTCGTTTAATTTCACGTTGCCTATTGCGAACGTTTGATTTGTAAGGAGAGAGGAATATGCCAAAGAAAAAAATAACGGTATTAATCGCTGACGACCAAACGCTTTTCCGCGAAGGGATAAAGGATGTGTTGTCCAGTGAAAAATGGATGGAAGTAGTGGGCGAAGCCGCCGACGGCGTGGAGGCCGTGGCCAAAGCCAAAAAGTTGAAACCGGATGTGGTGCTGATGGATATCCGCCTGCCCAAATTGGATGGTATCAACGCAACGCGCCAAATCCGTGAGGCCTGCCCGGAAGTCAATGTGCTGATGCTTTCCAGTTTTGAAGATGAAGCCCACGTGTTGGACGCTATCCAAGCCGGGGCCAATGGGTATTTGTCTAAAATGTTACCGGCGGCAGAACTGGTGAACTCTATCAAAACATTTACCAGCGAAGGGCTAATGATTCCGCAACAACTGATGGGTAAATTATTACACGGGCTTCGCAAAATGGGAGACGGCAATTTGCCGACGCAAGCCACGCTGACCAAAACGGAAATTAAAGTATTGGATTTTTTGGGTAAGGGCCTTAGCAATAAAGAACTTGCCAAAGAATTGGATTGCAGTGTTAAAACCGTTAAAAACCACCTCAATAGTGCTTTCCACAAATTGGGTGTAAGCAGCCGTACCGAAGCGGTGGTAAAAGCCATTGAAAAAGGGTTGATTTCTTCGGAAGGAACCGTTATCCCCGACGAAGACGACGAGGAGTAGTTGCTTGTTTGAGTCCAACTTGCTAGGCAAATCTTCCCGCCCGCAAGGCGGGCAGGCCACCATTGAATACGTGCTGATGTTGGCTACGGTGGTGGTGGTTTTGTCGGCATTTTTGACGGCATTTCATACGGATGTAGTCCGTTTTTTCTTTACCTTTATCGGGCAGTTATTGACCAATTAATATGCAACTATACCACCGGATTATCGGCAAATTGAGCGAACCCCGGGCACAAATTTTGTTGCCCGCGGTGCTTTTGGCGCCTATTTTTATTTTGGTGGTATATTTGCTGTTTGAGACGGCCAAAGTGTCCATGACAAAAGTGCGCCAGCAATTTGCCTTGGACAATGCGGCCTATACGCAGGTTTCCTCTACCAGTACGTATTTAAACGTGGTAGGGCAGATCCAGGCGTTGGGTTACCGTAACTTCCAGCAAGAATTGGAAAACGTAAAATTGGAGTCCAAAAAGGGAGATGCTCCTATTACCGCGTTTGATATTTTTTATAAAGGCGGCGGATTCCCGGCAATTGGTCCCGAATACGGGAAGGGATATAACCCGCCTCCTCCGGCCGAATCAATGGACTGGGGATTTAAGTATTACGAGGGAGATACCGTGGATTCAAATTTCCCGCGTTCCGAGTGGGAAAAAGAAAATCCTTCTGCTGTGCCGGATGATAAGCCGGTGCCGATCATGAGTAAATCCTTGGCCGAGAATTATTTCGTAACATCTGAATTTGCCAACACCGGGTTGCTGCCCTATCTGTTGGTATATGCTACGTTGGGTTCTATTTATGAAGCACAGGATTATATCTATAAGGCCGTTTCCAAAAATGCGGCGATGTTTCGCGAAACGTATTATTTAAACGTGAACGATTGTAAACCTTCCGAGTGTGCCCGCCAAAGTGCGGCTAAGTTGCGTCCGTTTTTGGATATTCGCACCAAACCGTTTGAAATTGCCCAAATTGAATTTTATTTTTCCGAAGGGGCTAGAGGATATGGTTTGGCCGGCGCCTATGCGAGGCAACTTAATATCAAAGAAGATATAAGTGAGATTTCGGCTTCCGGTAGACTGTTCCAATTTGCATATTTGGACCCATCCAGCCGCGGTAAATTAAAATCGTTTGCGCGCGGGATACAACTTAAACAACCGTTTAAATTACCGCGTAATTATTTCAATATCAACTTAGAGCAAAAATACAAACCGTATGTACGCAACCGGGTGGTATTATCTTGTCCGCGCAACAGTAACAACTGCGTGTGGCCCAACCCGTTGCCCAAATATACGGTCACCCTGGAGCCGTGATGAAAAAGATGTTTCCGTTTATCCGCTGCCGTAAAGGCCAAACGACGACCGAAGTAGTGTTGTTGTTCCCGGTGTTTCTCATTTTTATTTTATTTATTATCAAAGTGTTCGGGCTGTTGGTACTCAGCCAAAAGATGGAAATTGCCGGCTACTACGCCGCGCGCCGTTTTCAACTGCAATCACACGAAACCGAGTATTTCAAACAAACGTGGGATAAACGGTTTTTGGAAAAAGATATTCAGAAAAAAATAGAAAATTATTTGGGGTTTGATAATCCCGGTATGCGTAAATTTTTAAGTTTAAATAAACTCAAATTACAAATTAACCGCTCCGGCACGTGGACGAAATTGGTGCTTACGGCCTATACCAATCCGCCCCGTATCCGTTTTTTGTGCAACTATAACAAAGACCACGTATGCGATGTGGACGCGAAATGCCTTAAAGGATATGCCTTCCTGTGCGAGACCGGGGGGGAAGTGTCTGTAATTAAATACGTGGGCCACAACGAGCGCGTCTTGCCGTTTGTCCGTCCTGAAAATTAACCGTTTGCCGTTAAGAAAAGACGGGGATTTCTTCCCCGCCTTTTTTAGTATTTCCTATTTTGTTCCCAATTCCACGCGGTTTTAATAATGCGTGTTAAATCATACTCCGGTTGCCAGCCCAGTACGCGTTTGGCTTTAGAGGAGTCGGCCACGAGCACCGCCGGGTCGCCCGCGCGCCGGGGGGCTTGTTCTACCGGGAAGTCCACTCCGGTAATTTCTTTGGCTTGGGCGATCAGTTCGGCTACACTGTAACCGTTGCCGCTACCCAAATTAAACCGCTCGCTTACGTTATCTTTTTCCATTTTTTCCAGTGCCAAAATATGGGCACGCGCCAAATCGTTGACGTGCACGTAGTCGCGCACACAGGTTCCGTCGGGAGTGGGGTAATCGGTGCCGAATATTTTAATGCTTGTGCGTTTGCCCGCGGCGGTTTGTAAGATAAGCGGGATGAGGTGTGTTTCGGGTGAGTGGGATTCGCCGATGTCGCCCGCGTCGTCGGCACCGCTGGCGTTAAAATAGCGTAGTGCCGTAGATTTTAACCCATACGCTACGTCAAAATCAGTTAGCATTTTTTCCACCATTAACTTGCTGTTTCCGTAGGGATTAATAGGACACATCGGGTGGGTTTCATCTATTTTTGCTTTTACGGGCTCGCCGAAGATAGCCGCTGTGGAAGAAAAGACAAAATATGGAATTTGGTTTTCCACCAGTGCTTGTAATAGATTTAGCACGCCGGCCGCATTATTTTGATAGTACTTCGCCGGGTTTTGCACACTTTCGCCCACTTCAATAAACGCGGCAAAGTGCATAACGGCCTCAATGCGATGTTTTTTAAAAACTTCCGCCAGGCGCGTTTTGTCTTGCAAATCGCCTTGTTCAAACGGGAAATTTTTTACGGCTTGGCGGTGGCCTTTAGAGAGGTTATCAAACACGACGGGGTTATACCCGCGCTTGGCCAGGGCGCGCACCGTGTGCGAGCCGATATATCCCGCGCCGCCGATAACTAAAATATTTTTCATTTATTTCTCCGTAAATTTATCAAAGGGAAACGGCATCAGATCTTTGAATGCTTTGGGGTATACCGTCCGTTTTTTGCCGTCTAAAACAGCGATATAAACGGGCATATCGGGCGGAAAGAATTCGCTCATCACTTGCCGGCACGCGCCGCAGGGTGAGTTGAATTTTTGTCCTTTTAATTTTTGGGTAATTAGGGCCAACGCTTTGAATTTACGATATCCCGCCGAGGCAGCGGCGAAAATCGCGTTGCGCTCAGCACAGACGGTTAAACCATACGAAGAATTTTCTATGTTTGTGCCGGAAAAGATTTTGCCGTCGTCCGTCAATACGGCAGCCCCCACTTTGAAACGGGAATAAGGCGAGTAAGAATTTTCCCGCGCCGCTTGCGCCGCGTCCAGTAATTCATTTATTTCGGATTTAGATAGTGTTATTTTCATAATTTTATTTTATAATAAAAATATGAAAATGTGGATGTTAGGTTTACTTTGTTTAGGAGTTATTTGGTACATGTGGGGGCATAAACCCGCTATTAAAAATGCGGGGCGGCCCGTGCAAAAAATCGTGGCGTTTGGCGATAGTTTGACGGCGGGTTACGGCGCGAGCGGCGTGCAAAATGCGTACCCGGCGGTGCTGGCTACCTTAAGCGGCAAGCAAGTGATTAATTTAGGTTTATCCGGCGACACGGCCGTTAATGCGCCCACGCGTTTGCCGCAAGTGCTTGCGGAAAATCCCGATATGGTACTTATTGAATTTGGTGCCAACGACCGCATTCGCAATCTCGGGCACGAAGGCGCGGCGCGTGCGGTGGCGCAAATGGTGGACGCGGTGCAAGCGGCGGGCGCGATAGCGGTGATTGTGGATACGGGCGGCCCGCAAATGGGGGCGTATACGTCGGCTTACAAAAAAATTGCCAAGGAAAAACAAGCCGTTTTTGTACCGGGCATTATCCGGGGGATTTTTAACAAGCGCGAACTCAAGTCGGATATGATACACCCCAACGCGGCGGGTTATAAAATTGTGGCCGGGCGCGTGTACAAAGTGATAAAACCGTATTTGTAAGAATCAGTATTGGTAGTATTGGTATGAAGTTGTGCCATGGGTTGCGTACGATGTTTTTCCCGTTTCCGCTTTACATATTTCTTGGTGCAATTTGTTGTTTACCCCTGCCACGCACCAGCTATAATTAGACAGGGTTGCTTGATGCCAGGGGCTTTTGGTGGGCCAGCACTGCAACATGTCTCCACTCATGTTGCAACTTCCCCATGAATAGATGTAATTGCTCGCAGTAGCTGTTTTGCTGGGGGCGGGAAAATCAATAGATAAATCTTCAAAGGTATTTGCATATTCTCCGTTAGCCATATAATAAATTTGTTGTGCTTTCAAAAACGCATCCCCCAGTATAACGGCCTGTTTGTACCGTGCACGGATAACCGCTTTTTGATATTGCGGCAGTGCCACCGCGGCCAGTATGCCGATGATGAGTACAACTACCAATAGTTCAATTAATGTAAATGCTTTTGTGTTTTTCATATTTTTGCTCCTTAACTAAGGTGTCATCCCCGAGTGTTTCTGTCGGGGATCTCCACCTTGTTGTTTTTTCCGTCCCTTTATTATCGTTTTTTTTTTTGATTTGTCAACCCCCTTTTCGCTTTTCCCTCGCCCCTTGCGGGAGAGGGTGGCCGAAGGCCGGGTGAGGGGTAATAAAAAGCGGGGTATAACAGAACAAGGAAAATAACTTTACTATTTACC